>NZ_CP047591.1:3193094-3512404 GCF_010120715.1 Aminipila terrae | reverse complement strand
AAGATAAAACTTTGCAGGATGTGAAGGGTGAAGTGGAATTTAAACATGTCAAATTCGGATATGTACCGGAAAAGACTATTATACAAGATTTCTCTGCAAAAATAAAACCTGGGCAGAAGTTGCTATTGTTGCCCCACTGGTGCAGGTAAAACTACCATTATGAACTTGTTAATGCGGTTTTATGAATTGGATGCGGTGAAATACTGTTGGATGGAACACCAATCAGCCAGGTACCACGGGAGAATGTACATCAGCAATTCTGCATGGTTTTACAGGATTCATGGCTGTTTGAAGGCACAATAAAAGAGAATATTATTTACAGCAAGCAGGGCATCACAGAAGAACAGGTGGTGAAAGCCTGCAAAACCGTGGGTTTGCATCATTTTATCAAAACCTTGCCTGAGGGATATGATACGATATTAAACGATAAGGCCAGTCTGTCAGAAGGACAGAAACAGCTTATTACTATTGCCCGGGCAATGATACAGAACGCACCGCTGCTGATTTTAGATGAAGCAACCAGTTCAGTAGATACCCGTACGGAGCGTATTGTTCAATCTGCAATGGATCAGCTGACGGTTGGCAGAACTTCTTTTGTCATTGCCCACAGGCTTTCCACCATTAAGAATGCAGACTTGATTCTTGTGATGAAAGACGGGATATCATTGAAAGTGGTAATCATAAAGAGTTGCTTGCACAGAGTGGATTCTATGCAGAGCTTTATAACAGTCAATTTGAATCAGCAGCATAAATTTTAATCCTTGTTCTTATGAATTAGAAAAATGGTGTCAATACCCAGGGTGTTGACACTAATTCTATTTAATGGTAGTATTTTAGATAATAACATTCTTAAAATAATTTAATAATCATTTTATGTTCCGTTTTAATTGGTAGCATACCAAATTAGGATGGCTAAGAGGGAAGCAGGTGAAAGACCTGCGCGGTCCCGCCGCTGTAAACGAGGAATTTTTCTTAAAATACCACTGAGAGAATCTTGGGAAGGTTAGAAAAGTGATGATACGTGAGCCAGAAGACCTGCTTAAAATGATAGAACCAGTATTCCGCGGGAAATCGGCAATACGGATTAATAGATGGATATTTATGTGAAATATATCTTTGTTTTTGCAGTAAAAACGGACTGTAGTATTTTTTATACTACAGTTTTTTTTGTCCAAAAACATATTAGTTATGTGGCTGGTTGATTTGCTTTTCTCGGGAGAATACAGGTTTTATCTGATCAGAAAAATAACGCATTATGCGATGATATAGATAAGAATAATAGAAGGAGAGAAGAGAAAGCGATGTTTTTTGAAATGAATAAAGTAAAAAAAGCTCTAGTGATTATATTAACCATTGCCATAACTTTTACGGGCTTTTGTATACCAGAAGCAGGTAACCTAAATGTGTATGCAGATGAAGTCACAGCGGGCAGCTCTGGTAACAACAGTAAACCTTCAGCAGGCGACGGGAGCAAAGAAAATCCCTATGTCATAAAGAATGCGGATGAGCTGTCATGGTTTTCAGAGGAGGCTAACAAAACTCTAACACTATGTGCCGTTCTGGGTGAGGATATTAATATGGGTGGGGAAAGCCGCCCTTGGAAACCAATTGGTACAGGCCTTGATAGTCAAAAGCCCTATACTGGAGTCTTTGATGGGAAGGGTCACACTGTTAGCGGCATCTATATCAATTGTGAAGGAAAATACCTTGGCTTTTTTGGAAACCTGGGTTCCGGTAGCACTGTGAAAAACCTCACAGTAAAAGGGAGAATTACCAATAGTGCTACCGGTGCTACTTATACGGGCGGCATCGCTGGATGCGCCAATGGTGGCAGCCAGATTGTAAATTGTGCCAATTATGCTGATGTGAGTGTAAAGGGTGGAACTACTGTAGGTGGGCTTGTTGGCGGTACAGAGGGTAATTCTAACTCTAATATTAAGATATTGGGCTCTCTCAATTCAGGATCCGTGTCAGGAAAGAGGATGGCAGGCGGTATCATTGGAGTCGCTAAGTTTGTGGATGTTAGTTATTGTTATAATAACGGAGATATTAGCACTTCAAGCTCTTATGTTGGTGGTATTTTAGGTTCTACATCTAGCAGTTCTAAATCTAATTTGCAGAAGAGCTACAATATTGGAAATGTTTCAGGAACAACCAATGTAGGTGCATTGGCAGGAGACTCCAGTGGTATTGTTTCTAATGTAAGTAACTGCTATTGGCTGGAAGGTTCAGCAGAAAAAGGCTTTGGAGGTACAGCTTCAGTTTCAGGTACTAATGCAGTTAAGGCTGCTGCAGACATGAAAACGGCAGACTTTGTTACGTTGATTAATGGGGAAAATTCTCCACAGGAATCTAAGTTCATAGCTGTTGAAGGAGAATATCCTGTACATCAGTGGCAACAGCCAGAGATGAGTGATGAAGATGCAGTGGCAGCAGCAGCGGACGCTTTAACTATGGATACTTCAAATCCAGTAAAGATTAATCTAACCCTTCCATCCACAGGAATCAATGGTACAGCCATTTCATGGAAGTCAGGAAATGAAGCAGTTGTTTCCCATGAAGGTGTTATTAATCCTCCTGATGCAGATACAAAAGTTACTTTGACGGCTACTGTATCTAAGAATGGAATACAGAAGACAAAAGATTTTGTTTTTACAGTAGCAGCCGGAAGTGAAAGCCAGGATAAAGAAACAATAGATAAAGCTATTCAGATTTTGTCTAATAACATGATTCCAAAGAATGGTACAGATACAAATTTTATTACTTTTGTAAATAAAACCTTGGAAAAAAACAATATTACAGGGGTAACGGTTCAGCTTATAAATACAGGTACTCCTGCAAGAGCGGATGTGGGAAGCATCGGAACCAATGGAGATATTACATACTTTTATCAGGACCCGTCAACACTGGGTTACAGTACTGCATTTGTTTTCATAAATGATATTAAGATGACTCTCTCTAAAGGAAATGTCAGCAAAGAGATTACGGTAAAAGCAAGGTTGGATTGGGATGAAAGTAAAGTCAAAGACTGGTTGAATAAAGCTGTGCTTGATACAATTGGCTGGGAAAGTATAAAGGAGACTAATTCTGATCAACAGGCTGTTACGGATTCTTTAAGCCTGCCGGTACGTAAACGGGATACAAAAGATAATCTACTTGCAAACCTGACGTGGAGCAGCAGCGATACTGGGGTAATACAAATTGCCAAAGGTGAGATTGGCGGTAACCTTCCAGTAGTGGCAACCGTTAAGCGTCAGGCAGAGGATCGGGAAGTTGTTCTTACGCTTTCTGCAGAGAGTACAAAAGCGCTGGGAATTACCAGTACAAAAACCATCACCTTGAAAGTAAAGGGGGATGGTAAATCTCTATCTGAACAGGGAAAAATGCAGGCCATGCTTGACAAGCATTATACGGAAGGATGCCTGACTCTGGTTTCCACAGGTGAGAAGGTTACAGGACCAGTTCGGGGAGATGTAATGATACTAAAGCATTCCAGAGACTGGTTTGATACTGAATCTGGACTGGAGTTTGATTCAAAGATTACAGATCCTAACTCTGAGAGCAGTACACGGCGTAATTATGATTTTACCGCTACAATTTCTGATTCAAAGTATGCTGATTCTGGATATCCCAGAATCAATGTATACCGACCTCTGCCAGGGCAAAGTCCAGCAACGGTCAATGTAACGGTAACCATGACAAAGGTAGATGATAAAAGTATCAGTGCCAGCAAAAAACTTACTTTCCAGATTGACCCATGGGAGCAGAAGGAACTGGACAAAGCCATTGCAGATGCAACAGAGCTGATGGATAAGGCGAAAGCCGATTTTGCCACAGCCCTATTGAATGGTACGAAGAATACGGCAGATAATATAACCGAAAATCTTGCGCCATTCCGAAATGTTACGTTAAATGAAGGTAAACCAGTATTCAGTAACAATATTAGTACTTCTGGTATTCATCTGATTGCTGATCAATACCCAGGGTATGATCCTATGATGGTGTACAGCGGAGGATACCGTACCTTTAAATCCAGTCAGGAAAACACGATTTCCAATGAACTGCTTCAGCTGATTGGGAAGGTACCAGAAGACAAGCAGATAACCATAACTGCATGGCTTACCCATTCGGAACTTGGAAAATATTGGGGAAAATATGGAGCTGCAAAAAATGCTGCTTCTGAAGATAAAGAAGCCTATAAAGCTTTCAAGAATTTTTATAAAAATGAGGTAAATGCTACTTATACGGTAAAAGGTACAGGTGGAGAACCGGACCCTTACGGTACCAGTGCGCACATCAATTTTGCTTTTTCTTATAATGGAGATTTTGAGGTGCAGCCAGCTCCAATGAAAGTAGAAGCAGGATATGCAGCAAAATTTGGCATAGGAAGTCCATCAACCAATCCAACAGTCTTAGATGCTGTAGTTATGGCTCATAAGCAAAAGTATGGGGATGCATTTACATCCGCTACAGCTCAAAAATATATGGATGGGGTTTTGACCAAGCTTTTTCAACATGATGGAACAAATATCTTTTTTGGTCATTACATCAATGGTGTATATAGTGCAGACTATGCTAATTCAGCGAAACTAAAAGACAATGATGTGGTACATGTCTTTTGTTACAAAGATAATAATGGAGATCCTGTAGCTAATTTTTACAAGGATGGCAACTTCGTTTCAGATATAACTACAACGGACGGTTCTCTGACTTTGAATTTAATGAAGGCAAAGGGATATAAAGAAACAAAAGCAACTCCTGCTTATGATGTACAGGTAGGTGTGATGGACAAAGATGGCAAGTTGTCTGGTGATAATATTGTGGCTATGGTTAAGAGCAATGCTGATGGCAGTTTTACTCTTAGATTTGTAGAAAATGGAACTTTTTTTATCATGTCTGACCACACTTGTGCTGACAAGGATATGCAACCTGCATGGTGTAGAGTCACAGTGTCTGGTGCAATGACGGAAGCAGAGATGCGTGAGTTGGTGGAACAGGATAAGAATGCTCTGGCTATAGATGGTCTGAATACGGATGGTACAACCTCTACAGAAATGCTAGGGTTGGCTTCTCAGGGAGCAAGTGGTAAAACTCTTGTTAAATGGGAGTCAGACACGCCTTCTGTTATAACAGATAAGGGACAAATTATCAGAGATTCACAGAATCACACGGTTAAGCTAAAGGCAGTTATATTCTGCGGTAGAGTGAGTGAGAGTAAAGAATTTGCTATAAACGTTTCAGCACTGACAAATGATGAATCTGCCAAAAGTGTGAATGAAGCGAAAGCAAAGCTCACAACTGAAGCACTTACTCCAGTTGAATATGATGGACTTGATCTAGAAAGCAAGATGTATCTGATTAATTCAAATGAACTGGATACAAATTTGATTACAAAAGCCGTAGCCATTATAGACAACCCGGAGATTAAAGTTACTCTTGAAAGCTCTTCCAACAGTGCTGTTGATGCTGACGGTAAAATCACATATGGTAATATTGAAGTAACCGGACAGGTTGTATTCAAATTAACTGTTGGAGATCAAACTCAGAATCATACGGTTGATGTAAAAGTTCCAGCTCACATGAAGAATAAAAAAGAATATATGGAGGAGGTTGCGAAAGGTTTAACTTTTGAAACGATAAAGGGAGAAAATGATACAAAAGACGATATTAAATCGGAGCTTTTACTTCCAAATGAACTGGATATGGATAAAGGAGACTATGAGTGGTGTGAAATCCTCGCAGAATGGACATCAGATCATCCGGAAATAATTAGAATTCCGAGTAAAACTATTAAAAATGAGGAAACAGATAACCAATATTATAAAACAGAAGTTATTAGGCCTGAAGTAAAATCTTATGTAAATCTCACGCCAATACTGTCTTATAGTATAGCATATGAAGAAACTGGCGTATTCCCTCCCGGACCTATGCCTGAAAATATGACACTAGAGCCGATTACAGTTCAGGTTAATCCACTTTCATCAGATGAAAAACAAGCTGTTGAGGGTATGCTGAAGACAGCGCTTGACACCATTGTAAAAAACAAAATAACAACATACAAAAATGGAACGAATAGCGGGTTACAAGCAGATTTACATGAAGTGACAGATGACTTGCAATTATATGACTTCAGTACAGATCGTTTATATAAGAATAGTGGCATTTGTGTTACTTGGTCTAGTAGTAATTCTGCTATAACGATCAACGGACTGAGTGCTAAGGTTTCTCGTCCCACAGGAACACAAAACGCTGTGGGCCAGCTGAAAGTAACACTTTCCAAAGATAATATCAGTGTCAGCAAGGATTTTGACGTAACTGTTCTTGCAGATTCAGATTCAAAATCTAAAGCCGAAATACTTGCATTTATGAACGCTATTACTGCAGACTATGCAGCTAAAGATGCCTCCTGGTGGGGAAGACTAGATAGCGGAAAGTTCTGGAATGCAGTAGGAATGGAGGCTTATAAAAACTATCAGCCAGATACAAGAAATATTCTTTCAAAAGAAGCAAAGCAGGCATTTGTAAATAAAATGATTGCTATGTCTGTAAAAGGCGATTCAGAAGCAGTTAAGAATGCCAACATTCAGGCAAATTCTATAAACGGTTTAAGTGCCATGAGCTATAATCCAACTGAACTTTGGACTGTCAACCATACAAAATTCAGCGCTGTGGATAAGCTAAAGACAATTAATATTGATAGTATGAATAATGATCAGAAGAAAGCGTATAGAACAATAGCTCCTTATGTATTAGCGGCTTTCAGGCAGGGTGACTATTCTACAGAACAGCAGGAAAATGCTCATATAAAATTCTTAATAGAGCAGTTAAATCTGGATGCAAACTGGAATATTGGCATAGATTACCCAGCAATGATGATGCAGGGGCTGACACCATATTATGACAGAACTGACGTAAAGAAAGCTCTGGATGCAGCAGTTGAAAAACTATCCGCTAAACAGGGTGACAACGGAAGCTACGAAAATTCCAATTCAGATGCTATGGTGATTATAACATTGGCACAAATGGGAATTAATCCAGCAAATGACAGTCGGTTTATAAAAAATGAAAAAAGTCTGCTGGATGGATTGCTTTTATACAAAACAAAGGACAACAAAGGTTTTAGTCATACGCAGGATAAAGATTACAATGATTTGTCTACATCTCAAGGGTTGCTTGGATTAATTTCTGCACTTAATGTGATGGATACAGGTAAAGCATACAATGTTTACGATTTCAGTAAAACAGCGAAAACTGCTGCCTCTGCCAATGGAACCATTGCAGGAGAACCAGAGGAGCCCGAAATAAAACCGGAGGATGGTAAGGAAATAACGGTTTCTTTTGCCATGAAATCCGATAAGGGCACCTGGATTCCAACAACTTCAGTTACTTTGAAAAAAGATGCAAAGGTATATCATGCTTTTGTGAAGGTTTTAAATGATGCAGGATTTACTTATGTAGGAGCAAACAGAAATTATGTTTCTTCCATCACCAATAAAGAGGGTAAAACTTTAGCTGAATTTACCAATGGACCTGATTCAGGATGGCTATATAAGGTAAACGAAAAAGTGCCGAATGTAGGACTGAAAGATTACACCCTTGCCAATGGAGATAAACTCGTATGGTACTATACAAATGATTGGACAAAAGATCCGGGTGCCATAGAAGCTATGGGTGGGAGTAAATCCATAAAGGTCACAGAAGAAAAAAAAGGTACTTCTGTGGGAAGAGTGGAAGCAGAGACTAAAACGGATAAAAATGGAACAGCTGCTGCAACTATATCAGATAAGGATATTTCTTCTGCTATAAAAGATATGCTGAAAAAGGCAGCTGAAAGTAAAACGAATCTGGTTAAAAAAGTGTCTATAGAAGTAAAGGCAGATGCCAAAGCAACCAAAGTAGAAACTACTATTCCAAAGGTATCTGTTACAGAACTAAATAAAAATGTGGACGCAGTAATGGTGAATACGCCTCTTGCAAACATCAGTATGGATAGAGAAACACTGAAAAAGATTGCAGAAAATATTAAGGGAGATATAAAGGTATCCGCCGAAAAAGCAGATTTACAAAAATCCATAATGCAGGACGAGAAGCTTTCTAAAGATATAAAAGACAGAATGGAACAAAAGATAGGTAACAGACCTGTGTTTGATTTTACAATGCATTCTGGAAACGATAAAATTTCTCAATTTGCAGGAAAAATTACTATTTCTATACCATATAAGCTTCAGGCTAATGAAAAGCCAGAAGGGATTGTTGTTTACTATATTAATAAGGAAGGAACAATGGAAAAACTATCTGATGCAAAATACAATAATGGGAATGTTGAATTTACAACAAGTCATTTCTCCTATTACGCAGTAGGATATGAAGAACCGTTGAAATTCGCAGATGTGAAAGCAGGGGCATGGTATAACGAGGCAGTAGATTATGTAGTAAAAAACAATTTGATGAATGGAGTAAGTGCTACTTCATTTAAACCTGATGACAACACTACGAGAGCTATGCTGGCAACAATTATTTACAATGCAGAAGGCAAGCAGACGGCAAAGGGAGAAAGCTTATTTACAGATGTTAAGAAAGATGCATGGTATGGATCTTCTGTTATCTGGACATCAGAAAAAGAAATTGTAAAGGGTATGAATCAGAATCAATTTATGCCTACAGGAAATGTTACCCGTGAGCAAGTTGCGGTAATGCTTTATAACTATGCTAAATTTAAGAAATTAAATACGGAAGTGAACAAAGCAGCAATAGAAAAAATGACTGATTCTGAAAATGTATCGTCATGGGCTAAAGAAGCTGTAACATGGACGTTAGATAAAAAAATTATGAAGGGAAAAGGAAACAATGTCCTTGATCCAAAAGGTAATGCAACAAGAGCAGAAATAGCTCAGATGATAAAAAACTTTATAGAAGTTAAGTAATTAAAAGACCTCCTTAAAGGAATAGGAAAATCCATATTTCTTGTAAAAGGAGGTCTTTTACCTTTTCAGACAATAATGGATTTAAGTTGTCATAAATGGTAAATTTATGCTATAATTGAAAATGTAAAATTTAGACATATAAGGAGAAGATATATGAGTTTTATAAAAAGAGTTGCTGACCTTTTAGATGCAAATATTAATGCATTAATAGACAAGGTTGAAGATCCTGAGGTAATGCTTGAAAAATACATTATGGATATGGAACAAGAATACAAAGAAACTCAGGCTATGGTTGCAAAAACTATTGCTGCACGTAACATGACCCAGAACAAGTATAATGAAGCCCAAAATCAAGTTGATGTTTGGGAAAAGAATGCAATGCTTGCTGTTGAAAAGGGAAATGATGATCTGGCAAAAAAAGCACTTGAGGAGCAGTCAAGTTATGAGCAGACCCGTGATGGTCTTAAGCCAGAACTTGAAAATCAATCAGCAGAAGTTGAAAATCTTAAAGTACTTCTTTCGAAGCTTGAGTCTAAAATAAATGAAGCCAGAAGTAGAAAAGATGTTCTTGTTACTAAGGCTGCTAACGCACAAACAAAGAAGAAACTTGCAGAGTTTTCTGCAAAGATTTCAGGAAGCGATTCTTCAGAAGGCTTCTCCCGTATGGAAGAAAAAGTAGATCGCATGGCTGCAGAGGCTGATGCTATGTCAGAACTTAACGGTCAGTCTTTGGAGGCACAGTTTGAAATGCTTAAAGAAGACAGTGAGAATTCTGCCATGGATGATAAGTTAGCACAGTTAAAGGCTAAAATGGGTAAATAAATCGCATTGTATATATCCCCCGTCTGTTTAGGTGGGGGTATATTTAAATTACATAGAAATAAGAGGCGAAAGATGACTGATATTCAATTATTGAAACGCTTAACTTTTTGGGAAAAACTAGGCTGGCTATTAAAGAAAAGGAAGAAAAGAGTTATCAAAGCATTAATTATAATTTTACTTATATTCTTTTTATTTCGTTTGTCCAGTCTGTTACCTCAATGCATAAAGCAAATATTGCAGAAAATTACATAACACAATCTGAAGTTCGTTTAGACAAGATTAATTCAGCTATTACTCAGGGTTCAAATCGCTTAGAACAGAACTCCAAACTGTATAAAGAATACAAACTATATAGTGACAGATTAGATGAAGAAAAAGAAGAATATGAGAATCTGACTTCAGAACTGGAAGATATTAAGGAAGATTTTGACCATAAAAAAATTAAAAAAGTTTTATATCAGTTTCAGTCTGAAGAAGATGGAAATGATACTATTTTCTCAGAAAAAGTTGCTGCTATGGAGAAGTCGGTAGCAAGTTTTAATAAAAAGACAGCAGAAGTCATTGAAATTGATAAATACTTGATTTCTCAGTATCCTAAATTCAACGCATTTAAAGAATCTTTGGATGAACGGGTAAAATTAAGATATGATGATCTCAATATTATACAGTCAAAAGGTAAAAATGTTGCTGTTAAGAACAATGTCAACATGTATTTTACACAGATAAACGACCAAAAAAAACGTTTTATTAATGGGCTGGAACATGTGAAAGAGTATACAAGCGCCTCACAGGGATCACTTAGCCTTAATCAGCTAAGGCATATGAAAGAGAAATATCTGTCTCAAATTACATTATTAAAGAATGTTGATTCTTCAATTGGTACTTTTGACGGGTACTGGGGTGAGCTTCATGAACAATATTACACGGTAGTAAAAAATCACTATTCTACAAGAAGCACAGATTATGTTACAGAAAATAATCCAAAGTATAAAGAGTGGACTGAAACAGAGACCTACCAGGATACGGAAACATATACGGAGAAAGTATATGTAGGCAGTAGAATTGTGGATGATAAAAAAGAAGATATATATGAAGATGTGACCAAACAACGTCCAGTAACGAAAACCCGGACCGTAACAAAGAACAATGGCCAGCCTGTAACGATTTCTGTTCCATATGATGTGTATACTTTTTATTATACTTTGGAAAAGCATACCCCAAATGGCGTTACAAAAACAACTAAGGAAGTTGGAGATAAACATGAAAAATATGATACATCTATTACCAGTTGGGATTATAATCAAGATGAGGAAATTGGTTACGTGGAATGGAAGCAGTTATGGGATGACAACTCCGGTATCTTAAGGGGAAAAAATCTTTCTCCAAGATTAGAGTAATGTTGGGAGGCAGTTAAATGGATAGTCAGCTTGATAAATTGAATGAACGTCTGGATTTTTACATGAAGGCCTATGATGAAACCTCCGGTGATTTAAAGTCATCTAAATCCAGATATACAACAATAGAAAAGGAAATTAATACTGAGGCTCAAAATATTTTAGATGAGGTAGTACCTGATCCGCTTAGTGACAACCAGATTGATTCGTTAGAAAAAGAATATCAGATGAATTTAGATGATATCATTTCAAAACATGAAGAAATAAAAAGTAATTATATCAAAGAAGGCGAGAATTTAAAATCAGACAGTAGATATAAAGAATATCTAAATTTGCTCATCAATGATGATCTTGAACTTGTTTCACAAATGGAAAAAGATGAGGCATTTGTTTATCTGATAGAACAGAATTTTGGAACTGATTATTTCGAAAACCAACCTTACTTTATTATTTTTGGATTCAAATATCAACCAAGATTTTGGAAGTTTAAAAAAGTTGCTGATAAGAAGGCACATGAATTTGGCATTTCTTCTTTTGACGAGATGTATCAATTATGGAAAGGGCTTAGAATCAACTACCAAAGCTTAATTGGAAATAAAAAGATAGCCGATGTAATTAAGGAATGTGAAGAAATTGAAAGTAAGATTAAATCTTTGAATAAAGCTGTTGAAGATTATCTTAATCCACGAAGAGACGATATTATCAATGCAATTATTCAAAGAATTAAAATAACAGATGTTCCAGAACAAGTAAAATCAAAATTTTCAAATCTAGTACCAATTTTAGAAGAATTTAATGAAGTATCAAAGCAAGTGTCAAATTTGGAGAATAGAAATACTATTATTATGAATAATGTTAATGGGGTTGAAAAGATGATTACTTTAGCAGAACAGGGAAATCTCGTCTTGGATGAAAAATCTGCAGAGTCATTCTTTAATAATTCTAATCCGGAGACCCCGATTTTCGAAATGATTAGTAATGAGGAATGGACAAGTATAAAAAAGGCCCTGGAGGACAAGGGCATTAAAACTACTTCAAAATCGAAATATTCTGTTGTGCGTAAACAGATATCTCAGGAAGAAAAAGATGATCTCTTGAAAAAGTATAACGTTAAAGAAGGAGAAATTTTCATTGACCCGGATTTAGTAAATCAGTAATACGAATAGCAGACTTAAATGATATTTCTTTTGTTTTGAAAAAATTGGAGGTGTGTAAATGCGGTATGATGTAGTTGTTGTGGGAAGCGGAGCTGGTTTAATGGTTTTAGAAGAGGCGTTAAATCAGGGCCTTAAATGTGCCATCATTGAAAAAGCGAAGTTTGGTGGGACCTGTCTGACCAAGGGGTGTATTCCATCTAAAATGCTTGTATATCCTGCAGATTTTGTTCGGGAAATAGAAAGATCAAATCGAATCGGTATAAATACGTGCCCTCCAGAAATTAATTGGAATTTTATTTCTCAAAAAATGTGGGAACAGATTAATTTCCATAAAAAAATAGAAAGTAATTTATTGGATATGCCTAATCTTGACGTGTATAAGGGAACAGGAGCTTTCACTGGAACGGACAGTATGGTTATTGGATATGATGGCAACAGACCCGATGATATAGTCTATGGGGATAAATTTATTATTGCGGTGGGAGCCAGAAGCTCTGTTCCGAACTTTGAAGGGTTGGACCAGGCTGGTTATATAACCTCTGAAACTTTTTTTGGAGAAAAGTTCCCTGCAAAACCATGGAAAAGTCTTGCTATTATTGGGGGCGGGGCTATTAGTATGGAATTTGCACATATTTTTTCTGCCTTTGGAACAAAAGTGACTATCATTGTAAGGTCTAGTAGCATTCTAAACAAAGAGGAAGAAGAAATATCTGAATTTGTGACAAAGCAATTTAAAGGCAATGGCGTTGATGTACTGACCAATACCTCTGTGGTGTCTGTATCCAAGGATCAAAACTCAAAATATATAACCGTAGAAAACCAGTTCACAAAAGAAAAAACAACGGTGGCCTGTGAAGAAATATTTGTTGCTTCTGGTGTTCAGTCAAATGCGGATTCCCTATCCTTAGAAAATGCCAATGTAGAAGTAGATGAGAAAGGATGGATTCGTACTAATTCCTATTTGGAAACTTCTCAAAAAAATATCTGGGCACTGGGCGATATCAATGGGAAATATCAATTTAGGCATAAAGCCAATTATGAAGCATTAATTTTGAGTGGAAACTTATTTGGAAAAGAGAAAAAGGAAGTTAGTTATGATGTTGTACCATGGACAATCTTTACTCATCCTCAGGTAGCTCATGTGGGTATGACGGAAAAAGAAGTCAAAGCCAAAGGAATTCCGTATAAGACTGCTAAAAATTATT
The DNA here is from genome assembly GCF_010120715.1 of Aminipila terrae. NCBI lineage: Bacteria > Bacillati > Bacillota > Clostridia > Peptostreptococcales > Anaerovoracaceae > Aminipila > Aminipila terrae. The sequence continues at coordinate 3,498,902 of NZ_CP047591.1, read as the reverse complement.
ATTCTGATGTGGTGGGCGGAATTGCCATGGGTTATCGAAAAAGAGATGAAGATAATGGATTCATTAAAATAATCGTAGGTCAGGATAAAAAGATTCTGGGGTTCATATTGTTGGCCCTCAGGCGGCTGTTCTGTTGCAGCCTTTTGTGTATCTGATGAACGAAGGTTATCAATGCAAGAAAAAAGCAGATGCAAATTTAGAGAAGTCCGGAATTAAAGAGTTAAGAACTATATGCCCACAAATGGGAACCTACGAGCCTATCAGTAATTCTATGGTGATTCATCCTTCACTTAATGAACTGACCGCCTGGGTTTTTGAAAAATTTGAGTAAATTTTATTTGTACAAGCAAAACTAATTTTAAGATAAAGGGTTAAGAAGAATAATCTTAACCCTTTCTATTTTTTTATTTATATGATGTTCTGCTGCTGCAATTTATTGTGATAAAAGAAGAATAAGCCGAGACCAATTAGCGTGATAAAGATTCCTATGCACTGTTGTAAAGAAACCATTTCTCCTAATATGAAGTAAGCCAGAGTACAGGTCCCAATGGGTTCTCCTAATATACTCATGGATATAACAGAGGAACTTAACCACTTCAATAACCAGTTAAAAACCATTTGCCCTAAAATTGTTGAAATAAAAGCCAGACCTAAAAAGGATCCCCAGGTGTTTAAAGGATAGTCCGTAAAAGATACCTGCTGGTTTAATGCATATATTCCTAAAAAAATTGTACTGACTGTATACCCTAAAAAGGAATAAGGAACAACGGGTAGTTTTTTCCGCATGTGTTGACCAATAAAAAAGTAAATGGTAATAAAGCCTGCGGCAATAAATGCAAGAATATCTCCCAGTAAAGCCTGATAACTGATCTGAAAATCGCCCCATCCAATAATCAAGCATCCAAGTAATGAGACCATACAACTTGCCAATGCGCCTTTACTCATACGTTCATGAAATAAGAAATATCCTCCAATAAAGGAAAAGAGAGGCTGCAACGTAACAATAACAGTTGAACTTGCCACAGAAGTATAATTTAGAGATTTAAACCATAACACATAGTGTATAGACAAAAATAATCCGGACAGTAAACCTAATAACCATTGCTCTTTTGACAAGAAAAGCAAACTCTTCATATTTTCTTTTCTTAATATTAAAGTTGGCAAAAGTATTAGTACTGCAAAGAAAAGTCTGTAAAATGCAGTAACTGAAGAAGGTGCATGGGCCAGTTTTACGAAAATCGCTGAAGTTGACAGAGCAAATATCCCTAATAGTAAGCAGAAATATTGAATAAATTTTGATTGCATCATAAGTCTCCTATGAATTGTTTATTATAAAATATGTGGTAAAATATAATGTACAAGATATTATAACATGGCATATTTGTAGAATGTAGATTTATTCTCTAAGTACATTATGTTAGTACAAAATGCAGAAAAAAGACACTATTTTAGAAAGGACAGGAATATGAACTATCACCGATTAGGTCAGACCGTGATGAGTTATCGAAAAAAACAAGGAATGACAATTCGCGAATTTGCAAATTACTCTGGCATTAGTACATCTCTTATAAGCCAGATTGAAAGAGGGCAGGCAAATCCATCTTTAAGTGTATTGGAACTTATTTCACAAGCTTTAAATGTACCTCTTTATACACTTTTTATTAATGATATTGATACGAAATCACTGATATCTAAAAAAAGAGACCGAAAAAAGGTTTATCGGGAAAATAATGATCATATTGTTTATGATGTTTTAACACCAGATTTTATGAATGCAAATATTGAGCTTCTGATGATGGATTTGAATGCTCATGCTAGCACTACTGAGGGATATTATTCACATACGGATAAAGAAGAAATTGCTGTTGTTATGGGTAAAGAGGTATATGTGGAGTTAGAAGGGGTTGAATATTTCCTGGAAGAGGGCGATGTTGTCCGTATTCCACCAAATGTGAAGCATAGATTTATTAACAAAGGAGCAGAGGAAACATGTATATTATTTGTACTTACACCATCACTTATATAAATTAACTAAAATGTAAAATTGCGCTCTTGCCGGAGGATTTAAATAATTTTCCGGTATTTTTTATCTTTCACAGAACATGGTAAGAACCTTATTTGAACACAAAAATATAATGTAATAAAAAGCAATATTGGGAGGTGAAAACCATGAGAGAGATAAGGAAAGATCATATAGACCAGTTAAAGGAGAATTCTGCTTATAAAAATGTTTCTGCTTTACATAGAGAAATAACGGCAGAGAATGCCTTAATTGAAGATACATTTATCCGTAACAGAACGGGATTTGTTACCATTTCCTATGGTGTAATGGGCCGTAACAGGGTGATTCAAATGCAAGTAGTTACTTTGGTCATTGGCAGCAATACGAGGATCAGAGATCAGTTTGGAAACCAGATAGGCTTCAGGGAGTTAAGAGCAGGTAATGTGGTTAATGCCAGATTTTCTTCAGAGATGACAAGAAGTAATCCACCCCAGGCAAGGGCTTTTAGTATAGTAGTAGTCAAAGAAAAAAAATCATCTAAAATCGTAGAGGAAAGAGTAATAAGTGTTGATGCCAGTGGCGGTACAGGATATATATTAACAGGAGTGCCCAATAATCCAAATCGGCAGATGCGATATGTGGTTAGTAATACAACAAAATTAAGAGATCGGCGAGGTAATCGCATAACTTTACGATCCATACAGCCTGGGCAAATAGTGAGAATAGAGAGAGAACCATTTCAGACTATGAGTATACCGCCACAAACCACCGCACTTTCTGTACAGATAATCTCAAATTGAATCTTAAATAAAAGGGTTAGGGACTTTTAAAGACCTTAACCCTTTAAATTTTCTACCTATACTTTTACAGAGCCAAAATCAATATTGACAGGTGTACTTTGGTAGCCTACGGTATTCCATTTATGGGTATAATGTTCCGTATAACTTGCCCAATCTCCTGTAACATAACAATGAAAATGATCAACTTTCCAGTAAAGCTGAACCCCAATGACTTCATTAAGAGTATTTTCTGCATACCATACAGCTTCTGTTACAGTTTGAAGATTCTTGGTTGCCAACGCAGGAAGTGCTTTTACCTTGGCTTTTTTCATAAATTCCTCATCAAAAATGTCCCAGATACTATTTTCTGTCATTGCCAGATCGAAATCCCAATCAGCCGTAACACCAGCACCATTGTTATATATATCAAAATCTGATACTATAGTAGTCATTGATTCTGATATAGTGTAAGATGAACTAAAGGTTGGATTCTTTGATACATCTACACCGACACTGAACTCACTGTTGGTTGTATATTGTGCCTGATTATTGACATTTTTCGGTTCAGTAGATAAAGTCCTCAACTTATCTGTATTTGGCTGCATGTGTATTTTTACATGGGATTGAAAGTATCCCCTGTCATACGTGCTGTTATATTGTATATCACCACCATTGGCCGGATTAAAACCTGCGCCAACACTTCTTATCCTTAAATATTTATATTTAGGATTATAAGAAGCAATAAGTGAAATTTCCATAACTACAGAATTATTTGTTACCTGTTGATCCGATAAATTCCATTTTCCTTCAATTGCTAAATAGTTTAGTTTAAACTGATCTTCAGGTAAATCCGCTGGTGTACTGCCAGTGGATTGAGGACAAAGTTCCTCAGGGATTTCAAAGTCTGAGTACAATATCTCTTCTATCATTTTTACCTGATCACTAATGCAGAGATTGCTAAAGGAACTCTGAAATTGATAAGGAGAACATTCACAGCAATTACTGTCTTCCAGGTTAAAGCATCTGCTTCCATCATCATTTTGAGTAACCCCAGCCTGACCGCAATCCTGCATAACATTTCCCACTAATCCTAAAACATTAAAGACATTATAGGTGCTGTAAGGTCTTACAATGATGCATTCACCAATAAATCCGATTCCAAGGATTTTCGATAATATTTTGCCATCCTTTACGTTTAATAAAATTAGTGGTTTATTAGAAGCTAATGCAGCATGAATAAGTGTATTAAGGGCTATCTGATCACTGCATTCATCTATATATCTAAAATTTATCAGAACAACAGAATAATTATTAAAATCGGTATCTGTTGGATTTCCATTATATATAAATGGACGATAAAGAACATTTCCCAACTTTGTTACCAAAGGGTCCTGAGAATTATAATCTAATAGTGGTTCCAAATTTGTCATATAATTTCCCCCATATATTTATTTGGTATAATAAGAATATGCTGGGAATACCTGTTTTGTTACCCATTTGCAATTTGTATAGGATGAATTTATGATTCTTCTGAATTTAAAATATATTATATCCTGCTTGGATAAATAAGAATTATATGTTATACTATTTTTAAAAATTTTGTAGAAACGAAGAAGGACATAGTTATGCTTTTTAAATTAAATAAATATTGTGAACCAGATTTTTCATCAGATAAATTTATAAATTCTTCAGATGCAGTTTTAGAATATGCACCCAAGGACATGGTGGCTCCATTGGGATTCCATGCAACTTCTATCTTTCCAGAATATTATAAAATAAATGGTAAATGGCTTCTGGCAGAAGACACAAGAATGGATTGTGTTGCAATATATGAAGACGGAAAAATATTTGTCAGAGAGTTTAGAAATATTCGCAGCGGTGATGCTGTAGTAATGGGCCGCACAGAAGACTGTGAGGAAGGTATTTACGTTCATACAGATTGTTTCAGGTCTGAGGAACAAAAAAAAGAAGAGGCATTTGCTTTCAGACAGGGTAGAAGCAGGGAAACAGGTTTTACCTGTGATTATGATTTTATAAACGGACTTTTGAAACATGAAAAAGAAAACGGATATGTTGTATGGGTCCTTGGACCTGCCTGCACTTTTGATATTGAAGCAAGAAAATGCTTTTCAAAGTTAATAGAAAATGGATATGTCCATGCACTTTTGGCAGGTAATGCACTGGCAACACACGATCTTGAAGCAGGTCTTCTGGGGACTGCCCTTGGACAGGATCTTTATTCACAAAGGCCGCATTTTAATGGACATTATAATCATATTGACACCATTAACAAAGTTAACCTGCATGGATCTATTGCAAACTTTATTGAGAAGGAAAAGATTGCTGATGGGATTATGTACAGTCTGGTAAAAAATCATGTACCTTTTGTGTTAAATGGATCAATAAGAGATGACGGACCATTACCAGATGTATACGAGCATACATACGATGGTCAGGATGCTATGAGGTCGCATCTTCGAAAAGCTACTACTGTTGTTGGAATGGCTACAACTTTGCATACCATTGCTTCAGGAAATATGACGCCTACTTACAGGGTTCTTTCAGATGGAACCATAAGGGAAGTGTTCTTCTATACTGTAGATACTGCTGAATTTGCTGTGAATAAGCTTGGTGACAGAGGAAGCTTAGGAGCAAAGGGTATCGTAACCAATGTACAGGATTTTGTAGGAAATCTTTGTAAAGGCCTTAACATTTAAGCCCCTAAGGGGCTTTTTTTTAATAAAAAGAGGAAAATGATGGATGGATTATGATAGTATATTTTCTGCATTGTCGTTAGTTGCAGTATTTGCATATATGTATATTGGAATATACACATATAAAAAAAATAGAAAATCAACAATAAACAGGTTTTTTCTTTTACTATGTACAAGCTATGCAATCTGGTCTTTTGCATATGCCTTTGCTTACTTGTCATATAATAAGGAGGTTTTTAGCTTTTGGAATAAAGTTTCTGCCATAGGATGGTGCAGCTTTAGTGCAATCACATTATATTTAGTTCTTTTAATGACAGATAATATTTTTGCTAAAAACAATATAGTTCGGATTTTAATATTTTCACCGGCAGCACTTTTCTTTTATATGTCTGTTTTCTTATTTGGAAAAGGGATTAAAACGCCAACAATGATAACTCATATATTTTATATAGGAGACTTTTTATACAACTTTTCATTTTTGCTGATGAGTATCCTGTTAATTTTTTTATGGGGGGCAAGAACAAATAGTAAAAGAATAAAATTGCAAGCGAAAATATTAATTATTTCATCCATTATACCATTTACCCTGAACTTACTGACACAGACCATCCTTCCCATGGCTGGGTATAATGATTTTCCCCTTATGGGGCAGTTGTATGCCTTGATTATGATTATGGGAACTTACAGAGTAATTGGAAAATATAAATTCTTAATGATTCCAGAAAAGGTTGTATTGGAGGAAGTTGAAAATAAAATAATCGATATGGTTATAGTAGTAAATGAAAAGGGTGAGTTGATAAAAGTTTCTAGTCATACATTAAGTATGTTAGGATATGAAGAAAATGAACTTATTAACAAAAAAATTACCATATTATTTGATTATGCAACAAAAGAAAAATTCACATTACCTCTTTTACAGCAGGATATAAATTATTATGATATTGAAATCGTAAAGAAAAAGGGGACACGGATTCCCGTCAATGTGCACGCTATTCCTATATGGGACAAAAAAATCAATGATTTTTTAGGGGCTGCTATTGTGATGCAGGATATCAGTATTGAATATGAGTTAAGAAAGAAAAATGAAGAACTACACCAGAAAAGTATCCGGGATGGATTAACTAATCTGTATAACCATCAATATTCCTTTGAATTACTGGATAGAGAGATAAATGAAGCGGGTTATTTAAAAAGATTGTCTTTGCTGATGATTGACATTGATTATTTTAAGAAAGTAAATGACACCTATGGACATTTATTCGGAGATTGTGTTCTTAAAACCATAGCGGGTATTTTAATGACCACAGTTGATGACAATGGGTATGTAGGAAGGTTTGGTGGAGAAGAATTTATCATTATACTTCCAGATACAGACTTAAACAAAGCTTATGAAACAGGGGAGAAAATCAGAAGTAGTATAGAACACTATGAGTTTGACCAGAATTTAAAATTGACAGTAAGCATAGGCGTAAGTCAATATAAAACGGAATATACCAGAGATTTTGTAAAAAAAACAGATGATTTATTATACAAAGCCAAACAAAATGGGAGAAACAGAGTTGAGGGGTAATGTCATTTGAGAAAGGACCTCTATGTTTGATTACAGTAAAAGAAAAATTGATTATGTGAGAATTTCTGTAACTGACAAGTGTAATCTGCGCTGCGTTTACTGTATACCAGATGAAGGAGTGGAGCAGCTGCATTCACAAGATATTCTTACAGATGAGGAAATTATAAGGCTATGCCAATCTTTTATCTCCCTGGGAATTAATAATATAAAGATAACTGGGGGAGAGCCTTTACTAAGGAAAGATGTGACGGGTTTAATTGAACAGATTAAAAGGCTTCAGGGAATACAAAGGGTTACCCTGACAACAAATGGAGTAAAGCTAAAAGAATATCTGCCTGATTTGATCAAAGCCGGACTGGATGGGATTAATATTAGTCTGGATACTTTAAATGGGGAGATTTATAGAAAAATTACAAGTAAAGATGCTTTGGAAAAAGTTCTTGAATCTGTAGAACAAGCGTTAGCATATGAGCATCTTAATGTAAAAATAAATTGTGTTCCGTCAGAACTGATGGATTCGTGTGATATTATAAACATGGCAGCTCTTGCAAAAGATTCCAGGTTAAATGTCCGATTTATTGAAATGATGCCTATTGGGCCCGGAAAGAACTTTACTAGCTGGAGTGAAGATAAGATAATGAAATTATTGGAAAAGACTTATGGAACGCTGCAATTAACAGAGACTATGTATGGAAATGGACCAGCCCATTATTATTCCATAAAGGGATTTAAAGGAAAAATTGGCTTTATCAGTGCTTTATCCCATCAGTTTTGTGGAAATTGTAACAGAGTCAGGGTCACTTCAGATGGTTGCTTAAAAACCTGTCTATACTATGCTGAAAATCTCGACCTGAAAAATATTTTAAGGAAAAGCAACGGTAACATGGCTTTGGAACAGGCAATCTGGCAGAATATCTATGATAAACCTGCAGGCCATAAATTTAAAAGTGATAATGAAGATGGAAAGATTGGGCAGGTAACAATGTCACAGATTGGTGGATAAATCAGGGAGGTCTTATGGGAAAAATACTTGCAGTGTGCATTAGCGAAGAAAAGGGTACACAGAAGAAAAATGTACATGTTGGAGAATTTATAAAAGATTATGGTATAAACGGTGATGCCCATGCAGGAAAATGGCACAGGCAGGTCAGCCTTCTGTCACATGAAGTCATTCAGGAGTTTAAAAGTAAAGGTGCAGTGATTACGGAAGGTGCATTTGGTGAGAATTTAATCATGGAAGGAATTGATTTCCATTGCCTTTCAGTGGATACTCTGCTTAAATGTAATGAAGTATTACTGGAAGTATCACAGATAGGAAAAGAGTGCAATAATCCATGTAGTATATACCATAAAATGGGAGAGTGTATTATGCCTGAAAAGGGGATTTTTGCCCGGGTTCTGTCTGGGGGCACTATCCATGAAAATGATGAAATATCAGTGATAGAGGCTAGAAGAAAGCCCTCTGACAAAGATTCTATCCGAGTGGCTGTCATTACTTCCAGTGATTCTGGTTTTGCAGGAAAAAGAGAGAATGTAAGCGGACCTGTTATATGCAGTATTGTTAATAATTTTGGATATAAGGTGGTTTATGAGACAATTCTTCCAGATGATATTCATCTTCTGGCGGAGGAAATGAAAACCATATGTGATTATAATATTGCTGATTTAATTTTAACAACGGGAGGAACGGGATTTTCAGAAAGAGACTGTATGCCAGAGGCTACACAAAGTATATCAGAACGTCTGGTACCTGGAATACCAGAGGCCATACGTGCATACAGCATGCAGATCACTAAGAGGGCCATGCTGTCAAGAGCAGTATGTGGAATCCGGAAATCCACTTTAATCCTGAATCTGCCAGGTAGTCCAAAGGCGGTGGAAGAAAGTCTCAGCTATGTAATACCAGAGTTGGAACACGGCTTGAGGATACTAATAGGTACAGAAAGCAACTGCGCCAGATAAAATATAATATAGCATAAAAAAGGAGTTGGATAAGCAGCCTGATTTAAAGGTTGTAACCCACTCTTTTTTTGTGGGATTATTTTTAAGTCTTTAGTATGGATATATTTTAGAAAAATATGTTAAACAGAGCATAATATATTGTTTTTTTGGAAATTTTAAAGGTATCACTTATTTTAAGATTTGGGAGGATGATTAATAATGCAGGATAACCATAAAGACATTTTAAGCGGATTTCATAACGCCAGATTAAATCAGTCAGATGATACTAACTGTGAAATGACAGCAGCATGGAATAACATGGAGCAAATAGATAAGGAAACTAATGTAAATATTCCATCAGAATATCAGATGGAAAAGGCCAAGAACTGGGTAGATAACGGTAGCCAGTTGTAGAAAATATCGTAGAACGGGAGAGTAATAATGTCAAAAATAAAGATGACTTTAGATGGTAATATGGCAGCAGCATATGCAGCATATGCTTTTACAGATGTTGCCACTATCTATCCCATAACACCATCATCTGGCATGGCTGAGATTACAGATGAATGGTCTGCCAGGGGAACAAAAAATATATTCAACCAGGAAGTGAGTCTGGTTGAAATGCAGTCTGAGGCAGGAGCGGCAGGAGCCTTTCACGGTTCTTTGCAGGCAGGAGCATTAACCACTACCTTTACGGCTTCTCAAGGTTTATTGCTGATGATTCCCAATCTGTATAAAGTAGCAGGCGAATTACTGCCTGGTGTTCTTCATGTCAGTGCAAGAGCAATCTCCACTCATGCTCTCAGCATATTTGGTGATCATCAGGACGTTATGGCAGTAAGGCAGACTGGATGCGCCATGTTAGCCAGCGGCTCGGTACAGGAAGTAATGGACCTGGCACCGGTAGCTCATATGGCAGCCATTAAAGGAAGATTACCCTTTGTGCATTTCTTTGATGGATTTCGTACTTCTCATGAGATACAAAAGGTAGAAGGACTGGAGTATTCAGACTATGCAGAAATGGTTGATTATGATGAAATCAGGAAATTCAGGGAAAGAGCTCTGTCACCCAATCATCCGGTAGTCCGTGGTACCGCTCAGAATCCTGATATTTATTTTCAGGGCAGAGAAGCAGGAAATCCATTCTATAATAATCTTATTCCTATTGTAGAAGAATATTTAGAAAAGATGCATAAAAAAACTGGTAGAAAATATGGCTTATTTGATTATTATGGAGCATCAGATGCAGAGTACGTTATTATTGCCATGGGTTCAATAACCGGAACTATTGAAGAAACGGTGGATTATCACAACGCAAAGGGAGAAAAATATGGTTTAGTAAAAATACATCTGTTTCGCCCTTTTTCTATAAAACATTTCCTGAACTGTGTTCCAAAAACCGTAAGAAAGATTGCAGTTCTCGATCGAACGAAAGAACCGGGGGCTACTGGTGAACCTTTGTATCTGGATATATGCAGTTGTTACATTGGAATGGAGGAAGCTCCTATGATTATTGGGGGAAGGTATGGTTTAGGTTCAAAGGATACCTGCCCTAATGATATTACAGCAGTATTTGAAAATTTAAAGCAAAAATATCCCAAAACACATTTTACGGTTGGAATTGTTGATGATGTGACCAATACCTCATTGGAAAGTGCAGATATACCTGCTACAGAGCCACTGGAACGTATGTCCTGTAAGATCTGGGGGCTTGGTTCCGATGGAACTGTGGGATCTAACAAACAGGCAATTATGATTATAGGAAATAAAACAGAAAATAATGTTCAGGCCTATTTTGAGTATGACTCAAAAAAGTCCGGGGGTGTTACCATCTCTCATCTGCGTTTTGGCAAATCACCGGTCAAATCAGCATATCTGGTTAAAAATGCAGATTATATTGCCTGCCACAATCAATCTTATGTTAATAAATATGACATTCTGGACGATATAAAGCAAGATGGAACATTTGTTCTTAATTGCCAATGGACAGATAAACAACTGGAAGAATATCTTCCAAATAGTTATAAAAAAATCATTGCCCAGAAAAATATAAAGTTTTACACCATTAACGCAATTAAGCTGGCAGAGGACATTGGACTGGATAACCGTATTAATACCATAATGCAGGGAGCTTTTTTTAAGCTGATTGGAATTCTTCCTGAAGAGGAGTTTATGAAGGAACTGGAAAAGGCTGTAGCTTATTCCTATAATAAAAAAGGAGACAAGGTGGTTCAGATGAATCAGGAAGCAATCCATAAGGGTGTTGAAATGATTCACCGGATAAATGTACCAGAGTCCTGGGCCAATGTCAGTACAGACCAGGAGAGTAAGGAGTTTTACGGAGAACCTGATTTTATCAGAAATATTATGCGTCCCATGCAGGCACACAAGGGGCATAATTTACCTGTCAGCGCGTTTAGAGGCAGAGAAGATGGAACTTTTCCTTCTGGTACTACAGCCTATGAAAAGCGTGGAATTGCAGTGGATGTACCAGAGTGGATAGAAGAAAATTGCATACAATGTAACCAATGCTCTTATATTTGTCCTCATTCAGTAATAAGACCGTTTCTGCTTACGGAAGAGGAATTAAAAAAGGCTCCAGCTTCTTTCAAAACGGTAAATGCCATGGGTAAATCTTTGGAAGGATTACATTTCAGAATGCAGATAAGTCCAATGGATTGCACTGGCTGTGGTAATTGTGCAGATATTTGTCCGGCAAAGGATAAAGCACTAATTATGAAGCCTGCCACCACACAAAATCAGCAAATTGAAAACTGGAAGTTTGCCAATTGTGAAATAGGGTATAAGACAGATATAAAACTGGGAACTTCTTTTAAAGACACTCAGTTTAGGGAACCTTTAATAGAGTTCTCCGGGGCATGTGCCGGTTGCGGGGAAACCTCATATATCAAACTGGTTACTCAACTGTTTGGGGAACGCCTGATGATTGCCAACGCCACAGGCTGTTCATCCATATGGGGAGCTAGTGCACCTAGTATTTGCTATTCTACAAATAAAGACGGAAATGGGCCTTCCTGGGCAAGTTCTCTTTTTGAAGACAATGCAGAGTTTGGATTTGGAATGTATCTTGCCGTTAAGCAAATGAGAAAAAAGCTGGAAGACAATATGAGACAGATTCTTGAGACAAATATTGAGACAAATATCAAGAATTTAATGGATGAGTGGATTACCAATAAAGAAGATGGTAGTATGAGCAAGAAGATAAGTGATAATCTTATGGGAATCTTAGATGAATATAAGAACCCAGATTCTAAAATCATGCAACTGGTAGATAGCATAAAGCAGGGGAAAGATTATCTCATTAAACGCAGTCAGTGGATTATTGGCGGCGACGGATGGGCATATGATATTGGCTTTGGAGGACTTGATCATGTGATAGCATCAGGAGAAGACATTAATATGCTGGTATTTGACACAGAAGTCTATTCCAATACAGGAGGACAGGCTTCTAAATCCACTCCTACAGCAGCCGTTGCTAAATTTGCTTCTTCTGGTAAAAAATCAGGAAAAAAAGATCTTGGTTTAATGATGATGACTTACGGCAATGTTTATGTGGCCCAGGTTGGAATTCATGCAGATAATACACAGCTTAACAAAGCCATAACAGAAGCAGAAAAATTTAAAGGACCATCTATTGTCATTGCTTATGCACCGTGTATCAGCCATGGAATAAAGGAAGGCATGGAAAAAAGTATGGAGACCATTCAAAAAGCAGTGAAATGTGGGTATTGGCATCTGTATCGTTATAATCCTGATTTAAGGAAAGAAGGGAAACACCCATTTATACTAGACTCCAAAGAACCAACAGATAACTTCCGTGATTTCCTAATGAATCAGATTCGCTACAGTTCTCTGGCTAAGACCAATCCAGATGTGGCAGAAAATTTATTCACGAAAGCAGAAACGATTTCAAAAGAACGGTATGAAATGTATAAAAGACTAGCTGAATTATAATACACATTAAAAAGGAGGAAAATAATAATGAAAAATGCATTTATTAAAAACATTAATCATGAAGAGGTAATTTCACTGGCCAGTCAGGTTGAAGTACTGCCAGGTCAGGTGGTAAGTAAAACACTTGCTCAAAATAAAGCAGTAAGTATTACTTTATTTGCTTTTGCAAAAGGTGAAGAAATCAGTTCACATGATTCCAGTGGAGATGCTATGGTCACTGTCCTTGAAGGAACTGGTAAGTTTAAAGTAAATGGGGTGGATTATGTTTTGAAGGCCAATGAAACCCTGATTATGCCCGCCAGAAAGCCACACGCAGTATATGCAGAGGAAACTTTTAAAATGATGTTAGTAGTGGTATTTCCGCAAAATGAGGAGTAGTCAGTTTCAGTCTGACTTACTCCAATGGTTTCATAAAAATGCCAGGGTACTGCCATGGAGAAGTCATCCCACTCCTTATAATGTATGGATATCAGAAATAATGCTTCAACAAACCCGGGTAGACACAGTGGTTCCATATTTTGTAAGGTTTATTACAGAGTTACCGGATGTATCCGCTCTTTCCCAAGTGGAGGAAGATAAATTACTAAAACTTTGGCAGGGATTGGGTTATTATAACAGGGCCCTAAACTTAAAGAAAGCTGCCAAAATTTTAATGGAAACAAATCAGGGGCAGCTTCCATCAGAGATTAAGCACCTGCTGGAGCTTCCAGGAATCGGTCCTTATTCAGCAGGAGCTATTGCTTCTATTGCATTTGGCAAAGCAGTTCCCGCAGTAGATGGAAATGTTTTACGGATTATGGCCAGGATACTGGCAAACCGTGAGGACATCAATAATACAAAAAATAAGAAACACATGCAGGAAGTCATGGCTCAGTTAGTTTCCGAAAAGGAACCAGGAAGTTTTAATCAGGCTATGATGGATTTAGGAGCAACGATCTGTTTGCCCAATGGAGAGCCTAAATGTTCAGAATGCCCAATCAGAAGGCATTGTCAGGCTAATAAGCTGGGGGCCACATCAGAAATTCCTGTTAAAATTCAAAAAAAGGTGCGAAGTGTTGAGAAAAAGACAGTTTTTGTTATTTCCTCAGAAGGACAGTTTGCATTGAAGAAAAGAAAGCCTGGAGGTTTACTGCCAAACCTATGGGAATTTCCTAATGCAGAAGATTATTTAACAGAAAAACAGGCCAGGGATTTTTTATCTGCTATGGGGATTCGTGTTCATGATATGGTTCCCATAAAACAGTCTAAACATGTTTTCAGCCACCTGGAATGGCATATGAAGGGTTTTTTTGTTACTGCAACTGCAGATGACAGGGTCCAGTCGGAGCTAAGCTGGGTTACTGGAACAGACATACAGCACCAATACTCTATTCCCACAGTATTTAAAGCTTTTATGGAATACTGTAAGCAATGAACAATAGAAAAAGCCTGGATTGTAGTAGAAATCCTACTATCCGGGCTTTTGGTTCGCTTGCTCTGTAATCAGACCTTGATGCCGGTCCAATATGCTTCCCAGGCTAAAGAGGCAAAATCATCAATTGTTATTTCGTCTTTTTGAACATAGAACGTTGCATTTAATATGCCTTGTATCATGGAAAAATATAAATACATTTGGCCTTCACTAACATTGTCCTTTATTTCTTTATTTTTAATACCTGCTGCAAAACAATTTTTAATATGTTCAGAAATATAGCTATCACGCTCCTGAATTAAAGTTTTACTTATATTTTTCAGTTTTTTATTATGTAATAAAGAAATGTGTCTCCAAAAATTTAACCTGCTGTTTTTTTTGTAATAATCAATGACATAAAACAATATACTCTTTAGCTTTTCTTCGCAATTCTTATCTTTTAATTTTAGCGTGCTTTTTTCAATTGTATCAAAACAGTGCTCAATTTGGTCTCTTATAATTAATTCAATTATTTCATCTTTGCTTTTAAAATGACTGTACAGAGATGGTGTTTTTATGTTGACAGCTTCTGCAATTTCAGACATTGAAAGTGCATATCCTTTCTCTGCAAAAAGGTAATATGCAGCATGTAGTATTTCATTTTTTTTATCCATATGGCCTCCAATATACATTAATCATTTAAAACTAGATAAATGTAATAATTTAGCAATTTTATTATAGTATACTTAATTTTCCAGAAAAATAAAAGTATAATAATGAAAATATTTATAAACACATTGACTCTGTATCCAAAATATGATAATTTATGCTTTAAAAAGCTAACGTGTAATAGTAAGTATTTGACCATTTTATATACAGAAGAATCGAACTATGATATCTGAAATTTGGAGGCTTGCTATAAATTCTGGAGGTGTGTATTTTTTATGAAAAGTTTAAAAGGAAAAATGATTGTTTCAGTTCTTGCTCTTGTTATTGTATCATCACTGCTTACAGTTACTGTTGGATTTATGCAGGAATTTAAAGCTACTAAAGAGATTATCCATGCGCAGATTGAGCACCAGTTAACGGGTGATAACAATATGCTTAAATTATATATGGAAGAACAGTTTGGATCCATTAATCTTTCTGATAGCGGCAGTCTTACAGACAAAAATGGGAAACCAATTGATGGCAAATATGAATATATAGATAAATTAGCTGACAATATGAATGTGGTTGCAACTATTTTTGCAAAAGACGGAAATGATTACAAACGTGTTCTTACTACCATAACAGATAATAAAGGAGAGCGGGTTATCGGGACAACGCTGGATGCAACTGGAGAAGCATATAAAGCAATATCTAATGGCAACTCTTATTTTGGACAGGCAGATATACTGAATAAGTCCTATATGACAGGATATACACCTATTTTGGATAATAATAAAAAGGTAATAGGAATTTATTTTGTTGGGGTGCCTGCAGAATCTGTTAACCTTATTTTAGATCAGGGGATTGAATCCACCATCAGGTCTGTTGGAATTTCTATTACATTTATTTTGTTAATAGTAGCTGTAGCTATTTATTTTATAGCTACTTCAATCGTAAAACCTATTCAGAAAATTACAAAAGGCGCCCAGCAAATAGCTGATGGGGATTTCAATGTAAACCTTTCTATAAATTCCCATGATGAAGTAGAAAAACTAGCTAAATCATTTAATAAGACAATAGAACAATTAATTAACTATCAGGGCTATATAGATGAAATATCGGAAGTTTTATTAAGTGTGTCAAATGGAGATTTGACTATTCAGCTTCAAAATGAATATATGGGTCAGTTTAAGAAAATAAAGGATAATATGCAGTCCCTCTTAAATAATCTTAGTACAACATTATCGCAGATAAATAAACTGGCAGACAAGGTAGCTACTGGGTCAGAACAAATTGCAACTGGTGTACAGGCCCTGTCACAGGGAGCGGCAGAACAGGCTAGTTCGGTAGAAGAACTATCTGCTGCAGTAAGTGAAATCAGCAATCATATTATGAACACTGCAGATAATGCCAGATCGGCAAGAGACAAAGCCGATTTGGCAGGTAATGAACTTTCAAACAGTAATCAACAGATGAAAAGCATGGTGAATGCTATGGAACAGATCACTTTAAAATCATCGGAAATATCCAAGATTATACGGATTATTGAAGACATAGCATTTCAAACCAATATTCTGGCTTTAAATGCAGCAGTAGAAGCAGCAAGAGCAGGAAATGCAGGAAAAGGTTTTGCAGTAGTGGCAGACGAAGTAAGAAACCTTGCCGGAAAGTCAGCAGAAGCAGCTAAAAACACTACATCTCTCATTGAAGAAACTCTGGAAGCTGTTAAAAATGGTTCAGAGCTATCTGACAAAACGGCAGCATCTCTGGATGAAAGTGCCAGAGTGACTAATGAAGCCATACTTTTAATTGATAAGATCGCAAATGCTTCTAAAGAGCAGGCAGCTTCTATAGCACAAATTAATTCAGGAGTAGAACAGATTTCAACAGTGGTTCAGACTAACGCTGCTACTTCAGAGGAAAGTGCTGCAGCAAGTGAAGAACTTTCCAGACAGGCACAGATGCTGAAAAATTACATAGGCAACTTCAGGCTGCAGGATGAAAATTTATAGAGGAATAACAATATAAAGACTAATTTAAATTGCATATTTATTTATTAATATAAAAAATATATAGGAAGCAGAGATTTAACATATGAAATGCTGAATCTCTGTTTTTTTGTCCTAATTCGTTTGATTTTGCTGACATAAAATGTTAAAATATTCTTAAAATATTATTTTATACTAAATAAAAAAATTTTTATTTTTTAGCAAACTATATTAAGAGGATTTATAGACTTGCAAATATGTATTTAATAATTTGTTAAAGGAGAATAAAAATGAGTGAAGGAAAAATTTTATGGAAGAACAGGTTGTCAGTAAAAATACCAGTTACACTGGCTATTATTATTTTAATTGTAATAGTCGTTATGTGTTCCTGTTTGAGCTTGTTAACCAGTACCACAGTAAGTAAAATGACAGAAAAGGAATTAAATTACATTGCAGATGATAATGCTAAAGAAGTGTTATCTTATTTGGATAGTATGAATATTTTTTCACAGGCCCTGTCATTAGAAGTGCAAAGGTTCCAAAATCTGGATAAGGAAAATGCAAACAAAATGCTTATACAGTCTTTGCAGGGTGTATTAAAGAATAATGATAAAATCTTTTCTGCATATTATGCATTTGAACCCAATAAATTTATGGCAGATACGCCAAACGGTCTTTCATACTATGTATATCGTGATGGATCCAGCACAGGTCTTGACATCCTCAATGATTTTGATACATATGGAACGGCAGATTACTATTTACCAGCAAAAGAAAATTTATCCACCCATGTTACAGAACCTTATGAATATGAACTTACAACAGGAGAAAAGGTATGGCTGATTACGCTGAGTTGTCCTATTATCAATGATAACGGGGATTTCTTAGGTGTTGCCAATTGTGATATAAACATGGACAGCATTGCAGGACTGAATTATGTTAACGGTGGCTATAAATCTTCTTATAGCTATATTGTTACAAGCAAAGGCAATTGCATGGCCCACACTTTAGATAAAAAAATGGTTGGAAGTGTACCAGAGACGGTTTCTAAATATAAAAATATACAAGCAGCAGTAAAGAATGGAAAATCTGTAACGGATGAGATTAAAAATCCTTATTCAAATGGCAAAACCGCCTTGGTTATGCATAAAGCCCTTCAGCTGAAAGGGACTGATGTGAACTGGTCCAGCGCATTTGTAGTGAATAAAAGTGAGGCCATGAGTGCAGTTACAAAGATTGCGTTAGCTTTGGCAGGTATTGGAGCCATCGGTTTGGTTGTACTTATTCTTGTCAGTGTTATGGCGATTAAGAAAGGCCTGGCTCCAGTAGATTCTGTTATGAGGCTGGCAGAAAAAATGGGAAGCGGGGATCTTTCTCACAGCGACAGTGAAATAACGTATAAGAACGATGAATTAGGCGTGCTATCGAAAATATTCACAGAGACTTCTAAAGCTTTAGGTGGATATATAAATGAAATTACTGAGGTTCTTGAAAATGTAGCATCTGGAAATCTGGATGTATCTATTGAACGGGATTTCATTGGAGACTTTAATCGTATAAAGATTGATTTAAAACGTATTTTAGACTCATTAAATATGACCTTTAATGAAATGAAAGTTGCTGCAGAGCAGGTAGCAACTGGTGCAGAGCAGTTCTCAGACGGCGCCCAGTCCTTAAGTCAGGGAGCTATACAACAGGCCAGTTCCGTAGAGCAGTTGTCTGCAAAGATTATGGAGATAACGAACCAGGTTAAAGAAAATGCAGTGCATGCCAATAATGCAAATGATAAGGCAGAAGCTGTAGGCACTGAACTTGAAAACAGCAATAAGCAGATGCAGGAGCTTCTTAAGGCTATGGACGACATAAACAATACTTCAGGTCAGATTGGAAATATCATAAAAACCATAGAGGATATTGCTTTCCAGACAAATATACTGGCTCTAAATGCGGCTGTAGAAGCAGCCAGAGCCGGGACTGCAGGGAAAGGCTTTGCAGTTGTTGCAGATGAAGTAAGAAACCTTGCATCCAAGAGTGCAGAGGCTGCTAAAAATACTACAGGATTGATTGAAAGTTCCCTTCATTCTGTTCGGGAAGGAGCCAGATTTGCAGAAATTACAGCAACTTCCCTGGATCACGTGGTAATGGGTACAAAAGAAATTCTTTCTGTTATAGCAGAAATCTCTGAAAAGACAGAGGTTCAATCTCTATCATTGGAAGAAGTTACCGCAGGGATTGAGCAGATTTCAAATGTAGTTCAGACCAATGCAGCAACCGCTGAAGAAAGTGCTGCTACAAGTGAAGAACTTTCCAGGCAGGCACAGATGCTGAAAAGTTACATAGGAAATTTCAGACTGCAGGATAAAAATTTATAGAAGAATAGCAATATAAAGAATGATTAAAATTGTATATTTATGAGGAAGCAGAGATTCAACATTTAATATGTTGAATCTCTGTTTTTTTTGTCCTAATTCGTTTGATTTCGCTGTCATAAAATGTTAAAATATTCTTAAAATATTATTTTACACAATATAATAAAAATTCTGATTTTTTAGCAAGCTATATTAAGAGGTTCATAGACTTTGCAAATACGTTATTTAATAATTGGTAAAGGAGAATAAAAATGAGTGAAGGGAAAATTTTATGGAAGAACAGATTGTCAGTAAAAATACCATTTACACTGGCTATTATTATTTTAATTGTAATAGTTGTAATGTGTTCCTGTTTGAGCTTGTTAACCAGTACCACAGTGAGTAAAATGACACAAAAAGAATTAAATTACATTGCAGATGATAATGCCAAAGAAGTGTTATCTTACCTGGAGAGTATGAATATTTTTTCACAGGCCCTGTCATTAGAAGTGCAGAGATTTCAAAATCTGGATAAAGAAAACGCAAACAAAATGCTTATACAGTCTCTGCAGGGTGTGTTAAAGAATAATGATAAAATATTTTCTGCATATTATGCATTTGAACCCAATAAATTTATGGCAGATACGCCTAACGGTCTTTCATACTATGTATATCGTAATGGATCCAGCACAGGTCTGGACATCCTCAACGATTTTGATACATATGGAACAGCAGATTACTATTTACCAGCAAAAGAGAATTTATCCACCCATGTTACAGAACCATATGAATATAAACTTACAACGGGAGAAAAGGTATGGCTGATTTCACTGTGTTGTCCAATTATAAATAATAACGGTGAATTCCTGGGTGTTGTCACTTGCGATATAAATATGAAAAGTATTGCAGGACTGAATTATGCAAACGGTGGCTATAAATCTTCGTATAGCTATATTGTTACAAGTCAGGGCAATTGTATGGCTCACACTTTAGATAAAAAAGTGGTTGGAAGTGTACCAGAGACCATTTCTAAATATAAAAATATACAATCAGCAGTAAAAAGTGGAAAATCCATAACGGATGAGATAAAAAATCCTTATTCAAATGGCAAAACCGCCTTGGTTATGCATAAAGCCCTTAAGCTGAAAGGGACTGATGTGAACTGGTCCAGCGCTTTTGTAGTCAATAAAAGTGAGGCAATGAGTGCAGTTACAAAGATTGCGTTAGCATTGGCAGGTATCGGTGCTATTGGTTTGGCTGTACTCATTTTTGTCAGTGTTATGGCGATTAAGAAAGGCCTGGCTCCAGTAGATTCTGTTATGAGGCTGGCAGAAAAAATGAGGAATGGGGATCTTTCTCACGGAGACAGTGAAATAACGTATAAGAACGACGAATTAGGCGTGCTATCAAAAATTTTCACAGAGACTTCTATAGCATTAGGCGGATATATAAATGAAATTACTGAGGTTCTTGAAAATGTAGCATCTGGAAATTTGGATGTAACCATTGAAAGGGATTTCATAGGAGATTTTAATCGTATAAAGATTGATTTAAAACGGATTTTAGACTCATTAAATATGACATTCAATGAAATGAGAGTAGCTGCAGAGCAGGTAGCAACCGGTGCAGAGCAGTTTTCAGACGGCGCCCAGTCCTTAAGCCAGGGAGCTATACAACAGGCCAGTTCCGTAGAACAGCTGTCTGCAAAGATTATGGAAATATCGAACCAGGTTAAAGATAATGCAGTGCACGCCAATAATGCAAATGACAAGGCAGAAGCTGTAGGCACTGAACTTGAAAACAGCAATAAGCAGATGCAGGAACTTCTTAAGGCTATGGATGACATAAATAATACTTCAGGTCAGATTGGAAATATCATAAAAACCATAGAAGATATTGCTTTCCAGACAAATATACTGGCTCTAAATGCGGCTGTGGAAGCAGCCAGAGCCGGGACTGCAGGGAAAGGCTTTGCAGTAGTTGCAGATGAAGTACGAAACCTTGCATCAAAGAGTGCAGAGGCTGCTAAAAATACTACAGGATTGATTGAAAGTTCCCTTGATTCTGTTCGGGAAGGAGCCAGATTTGCCGAAATAACTGCAACTTCCCTGGATCATGTGGTAATAGGTACAAAAGAAATTCTTTCTGCTATTGCAGAAATCTCAGAAAAGACTGAGGTCCAATCTCAATCCTTGGAAGAAGTCACCGCAGGGATTGAACAGATTTCAAAGGTGGTTCAGACCAATGCAGCTACTGCAGAAGAAAGTGCTGCTACAAGCCAGGAATTATCCGCTCAGGCACAATTACTGAAAGACCAAATCTCAAGATTTAAAATCAGGTAATTGATTAAGATTCCACATAGAAAAGATGGACGACAGGTTTACACAGTGATAAGATGACTGTGTAAACCTTTTTTATTTTTTTAACAAAATTATTGGATGTGGTGTAATGAAAAAAGAAGCAAATTTATAATGGGAATATTGGTTTTAATGTTATTTTCAGCTCTTTTTTATGGGGGATATGGTCATTTTATGAAGGAAAAGGCTGAAGTAATCCGTGAAACTGTACATATTAAAAATATTCCTGTTATTGAAACTTTTATAGATGATGGAAAGAAAAAGCCCATGATTATTGTTCAACATGGATTTAAAAATAAGAAAGAATCAACCATAGAGTTGGCTAATAAACTAGCGGAAAAAGGATTTTTTGTGGTATCACCAGATGCTTATGCGCATGGGCAGAGAACAGAAGGTGCATTAAGTTTAGTAGAAATAATTGTAAATACCTCCAGGGAATATGATAAATTGATTGGGGCTTATGCCAAAGATGACAGAGTAGATATTAAAAGGTTAGGTATAACAGGCTTTTCTATGGGCGGGTGTATTACTTTCCATTATGCTGTTTATGGTAAATATCATCCAGAGGCTATTGCCCCCACTATATCAACCCCATATTTTGAACAGTTAATCGGAAGCAATCTTAGCCGTAGTATTTACAGTTCAAAACAGGGACTGACCATTGCCCAGGATGAAAATACCATAAACCATATAGACCAGTATATTCTTGATAACTCACCTTACAAAGACTACAGAAATTTAAAAGATGTAGCTGTTCTCATGCAAAATGGTGAAATGGATCAATATGTAAACAGTAATGGCGTAAACATGTTAAAGGATACTTTATCAAAAATCAATCCCAGAGTGACGCTTGTTATGATTCCGGAAACCAGACATCAGGTAAAACCTGAGATGATTAATAATATTGTGGATTTCATGTGTCACAACGTAAACTAGCTTATTACATGATACCCAGTGCCATTTGCATAAGTATGCTCACCAGAGTAATTCCCAGCCAGCAGCATATTCCCATAAAAATTGGCTTTCCTCCATTTTTTATTAATTTTATAATATTTGTATTTAAACCGATTGCTGACATTGCCATAATAATAAAGAATTTACTCAATTCTTTAATTGGAGCAGTTATGACAGGTGACAGGCTAAAAACCGTTGTGATTACTGAAGCCAGCAGAAAATACAGGATGAAAAAAGGAAAAATATTTTTGACCTTTACATTTGTATTGGCAGCTTTTTCTTTTCTTGTGCGAAGGAAGGCAAGTGCCAGTGTGATGGGAATAATAGCCAGAGTTCTTGTGAGCTTTACTATGGTGGCTATTTCTAAGGCATTACTTCCATGATGAATTCCATCCCATGCTGAAGCAGCAGCCGTTACGGAGGAAGTATCATTAATGGCAGTCCCTGCAAATAATCCAAACCCTTCTGTAGACATACCCAGAATGGAGCCTAAAGAAGGAAAAATCAGTGCAGCTATTACATTAAATAAAAATATTACTGAAATGGATTGTGCAACTTCTTCATCGCTTGCATCTATAACTGGAGCTGTTGCAGCAATCGCAGAACCTCCGCAGATAGATGAACCCACCCCTATCAAAGTGGAAATTTTGGATGGTATGTGCATGGCTTTATGAAGGATATAGGCCATAATAAGTGAAGTTGTAATAGTGGAAAGGATAATAGGTAAAGACTGTTTACCTGTTGAAAAAATAACGGATAAATTAAGTCCAAAGCCCAGCAAAATAACTGCATACTGCAGTATTTTTTTTGAAGTAAAGTTGATACCTGTCTGAAAACTTTCTTTAGATTTAAACCACATTGTAACAATCATACCGATAATTATGCCAAATACAGGACCACCAATCAGTGGAAAATGCTTTCCTAAAAGCCAGGATGGTATAGCAATCGTTATACATAGTAGTATTCCCTTGAAATTTGTACGAATAAAGTTCATATGTCACCTCACTAAATGTTTTTGTAACTTGAGTTTAACAGGAAACTATTATAATGTAAAATTATAATATATTATATAAACATAATAATTTATTATCATATAACCTGATTTAGTGGTAAAATATATTAATAACATTTTTATTTGAGGTGACATTATGTTGGATTTCAGAATTGAAACTTTTATAACCGTTTGTGAATACATGAACTATACGAAGGCTGCAGAAAAGTTAAATATCACACAGCCAGCGGTTTCTCAGCACATACATTATCTTGAAAGTGAGTATGAAACAAAATTATTCGAATTTAATGGTAAAAAAATGAATCTGACTGAGTCCGGAAAATTTCTCCTGGATTCCTTTATTACCATGCAGCATGATGAAATTCATCTGAAAGAACAGATTAAATCAGGATTCAGTAAAAATAAAAATATTCACTTTGGTGCTACTTTAACTATTGGTGAGTTTTTAATACCTGAAAAAGTATGCGAGTATTTAAAGTCTCAAAAAGATATATCATTGAAAATGTATGTGGCCAATACCAGTGAACTTTTAGAGAAACTGGATAAAGGCGTGATAGATTTTGCAGTGGTAGAAGGGTATTTTACTAAAAATCAGTATGACCACAGATTGTATTCCAGAGAGAATTATATTGCAGTATGTTCACGAAATCATGTATTTAAAAAAGAGCCAGAAAAAATTGAGGACTTGTTTGGTGAAACTTTAATCCTGCGTGAAGAAGGTTCCGGAACCAGAGAAATTCTGGAAAGGGCACTGGAGGGTAAGAATTATGCATTAAGTGATTTTAAAAATAAAGTGGAAATCAGTAACATGAACGTTATAAAATTTTTAACAGCAAATGATTGCGGCATAACTTTTTTATATGAAGCGGCCGTAAAAAATGAATTAAAAGATAAAATTCTTAGAAAAATAATGATTAAGGATTTAGATATTCAGCATGATATGACTTTTATCTGGCGAAAAAACAGCATCTTTGCAGATTATTACTGCAAATTATTTGAAATTCTTAAAATTTTTTGAGAATTTGTATATCATATATGTTAAAATCTATTTAAGGAACGAGTAATATATGTAAATGTGTATGTGAAAAGGAGATTGCTATGTTTGAATTTAAACAAATAAATGAGTCACTTAAATCATATTGTGCAGGAGAAAATATATTTGATTTTTATAGATTGGTTGATCCTAAAACCCATGAGATATTTGATTATGACCAGGATGGCAATCTGAAAAAGCAAGAAGATTGTTGTTATGAATATTGGGGCAGAGACGAAGCGTGTTCAAACTGCGTTTCAAAGTATGCCTATGTGAAACAAAGACAGTATGTAAAACTGGAATTTTTACATGGAAAAGTTATGTTGATTATTTCAAGGCCCGTTAAAATAAAGGATAAAATGTTAGCCATGGAATTAATCAAAGATATAACTTCCAGTATGCTTGGATTCAATTATTATCGTGCAGAAAACAAAAATGTGGAAAATATTGTTTCGCAGTTTAATGAATTGGCGGTGAGAGACATCTTGACAGGCTTATATAATCTGGATTACATAAAGAACTATCTTGATGATTTCTTAGAAAAGGAAGTGGCGTTTAATACGTTAGTGGGAGCAGCCATCGATATTGATAATTACACCCAGATTAATTCCTTATACGGTTATAATTTAGGAAATGAAGTGCTGCAATATGTTGCAGAAGTTATGGCAAAATGTGCAGAATCTAATGGAGGGCTGGCTGGGCGTTTAGGACCAGATGAAATGGGAATTTTTTTCATCAATAAAACAACCCAGGAGATGGAAGATATCTGTGGAAAGATTCATGAGGAAGTAACAAAATCTGCATCAGAGTTTGAAGGGATAAAATTGGATATTAGTTTTACCTATGCCGTAGCTTCTTTAGAAAATGATGATGAACCAGAAGACTTTATAGGTAGATTATATTTTAATCTCAGAACCGCTCAGGGTCATAAATTATAAACAAACAGCCTGAAATCTTGTGATGATTTCAGGCTGTTATTTTTCTTACTGCTCAGAATCCTTTGCAGCTGGTTTCCATGATTCATTTAAGGATTCAAGGAAATGCTGGAGTGCTTCGATTTCAGTGATTCCATTTTCAAAGTTTACGCTCATTGATATAATATCTAAATTTTCACTACGGGTTTTGAAAATCGCGCATTCGGTATTGTTCATAGTGGATTTACTTTTTACTTTCTTGTCAAAATCTTTTTGGAACAAATCGGTCAATCTCAGGAGTAAAGTACTTTCTTCATTTCCGCTCCAGATAGGGAACTGATTTGTTACTTTGTAAGAAACATCATTTAGCCCACAAATAACTTCAAAGGTAGAAGAAATTTCCTTTAAGGTACTGTCGTTAAGGCTTCTTGCACAAATTGTCACATCCAGATTTCCAGTATTGGTTCTGATGGTTCCAATGTTTGAAGTAGCGATGATATCTCCTTCATCTGACTTTGAGTAAACACCATTTATCATAGTATACAGCAAGCTAAAGACTTTTGTACTGTCATCTTTTGAAATAACATTTTGAGGAGCGGCAACAGGTGTCATGGTATAAGTGTAATGTTCTTCCGTATCCCCATATTTGTCTTTAAATTTTGATGCGTCATTTTCAAACCATTTTTGGAATCGGCTTACATCATTATCATTGATTAATACAACAGCTGTTGCACCGGAAGGATAATTTACAGCAGCATCCCCACCATTAAAAGACGCCAGTTCAATCAAAACACCTTTGCTTTTTGCAGATGCTAAAAAATCTCCGATGGTTTTAATAGGATTTGGGTGAGTGCCTGAAGTTATGCCTGAGCTGCCTCCATTTAAATTTTTGATGGAAATTTCATATGCATTTGGGTAAGTAGGCTGAATCCACTGTAACTGTTTAGAAAAATCATATTCAGAGGTTCCTGCACTGCCTATAGTGAAAGCTGTTTTCTCCGCCCATGTAAGATTGATCAGATTATTTCCATGAAGGTAATTGGTACTTATAGATTGTGCACCTGTTAACTGAGTATCCGTAGCAGTTGTAAAAAGTACTCGGATGAATCCATGCTTTTCAACTTTGTCAATTAAGTACAGAGCAGTGGCAATGGCCTCATATTGTTCGGATGGCTTTCCTGTTCCAATAGAGCATTGAAATGTTGTAGCCTGAGCATTTTCATAGCCCTTTGTGGCTTTCTTTGACATAATAATATTATTTTGTTTGTCATAAGAAACAGGTATATTGTGACTGCCAGCCCAATTAAGCAGATATTCTTTCTGCGCTTCAATATCCTTAGTATCAGGAAGGTTTTTTAATAAATCACTATAGATAAGATTTAGCTGTGAAGCTAATTTCTCTTCAAATTCAGTCTGACTTTTGTTAAAACAACCAGTACAAGATAATAGTACCAATACGGTTATTAGAACTAATGATATTATTTTTTTCATAAACTACTCCTATATTGCATTAAACTCTTTATATTTTAGGTATTTTACATTATAATAATAATGTGCTTGATTATAATAACATAATGCATTAAAAAATTACAGTAATTTAATAAAATCTTCATAATTTAAGAGTAAGTTGGGAGACTTTGGGAGGAGGAGATATTAATGGAATCAAAGAATATATTAATACGGCCAACAATTTTCAGTGACTGTGAGCTGTTTGCAAAATGGGAGACAGATCCCTCTGTTACGGAATTTTTCAGCATGGATTCGGATCGTTCTTATGAAGATATCGTCAGGGAATTTGTTGCAAGAGAACTTGACGAAACAAAATTACAGTATACAATTTGTAAAGAGGATTTTCCTATCGGTCGAATATACATAAGCAGAATAGATAAAGAAAGTGATTCTCTGGATATAACCAGAATATATATTGGAGATAAAGAAAACAGAAGCAAGGGATATGGAGAAGAATCCTTAAGACTGCTTTTGGAATATTGTTTTATGAATTTGCATATGGAAAGAGTTACATTAGATCATTTTGAAGGAAATAACATTGCTGCCACACTATACAGTAAGATTGGATTTAAGCATGAAGGTCTTGCCCGTAATGCCTGCAAGAAGAATGGAAAATATTATGACCTGCATTTGCTGTCAATACTCCGTTCAGAGTATTATGGAAAAGTTCATGATAAATAGATGAACGTGATATACTATATATAGTATATTTACAAGAGAAGATTTTAAGTTGCACAGAGTAAATAACAAGTTAGTTATACCTTGATAACAACAGATTTACTCTGTGTTATTTTTATGGCAAATTTTTTTATAATGCTTAGAATAAGTTATATAAACGTTTGCAGAAAAATCGACAAATTATTTAAAGACTTTTAACGTTTTTTTTTGTTGACTTTAATTATTTACTGGGTATAATTTTTATTGTGGCTGCACTAGATATGGTGCAGCTCACAGCAATCATACATAAATATAGCAATAAATGTTGTAAAACCCTGAAAATCAAAGCTTTGCATTTTTTATTGTTTCGGAAAAGTACAGGAGGAGAAAAAGAATGGATGTAATACAGTTTATTAAAAAAAGAGATGGCCGTACGGCTAAATTTGATATAGATAAAATTGCAGCTGCAATCTATAAAGCCGCTCAGGTTTTAGGAGGAAATGACTACGAAATGGCCAGATACCTGGCAAGGCAGGCAGAACTATATCTTGTTGAAATAAAACATACGGACGCTCCTACTGTAGAAGAAATCCAGGATGCTGTAGAAAAAATCCTGATAGAAAATGGACATGCAAGAACAGCAAAAGAGTATATTCTGTACAGGGCTGAAAGAACCCGCATACGGGAAATGAACACCAGGTTAATGAAGATTTATGAAGATTTAACATTTAAAGAAGCAAAAGAAAATGATATTAAGAGGGAAAATGCAAATATTGACGGTGATACTGCCATGGGAACTATGCTGAAATATGGATCAGAAGGTGCCAAGCAGTTCTATGAAATGTATGTACTTAACCCAGCCCATTCCAAAGCACATATGGAAGGGGATATACATATTCATGATTTAGATTTTTTAACATTAACCACTACCTGCTGCCAGATTGATCTGATACAGCTTTTTAAGGGTGGTTTTTCCACTGGACACGGATTCCTGAGAGAGCCCAATGACATCCAGAGTTATGCTGCGTTAGCATGTATTGCCATTCAGTCAAACCAGAATGATCAGCATGGAGGACAGAGTATTCCCAATTTTGATTATGGTATGGCGGATGGTGTTAAAAAAACATATAAAAAACTCTATTGGAATAATATGGGCAAGCTCATAAACATCCTCTATGATATTGACAATGGCATTGAAACTGCAAAAAATATTGGCAGGGAAATTGAAGAAAAGTTTAATGTTTCTCCAAGTATGGCAGAGGATGACAAATATAAAGAGGAGGAAGCTGTACTTCTGGCAGAAAAAGTCAATGCTGACGATGTTGCGAAACTTCAGGAAAGAGCTAAAAAATATGCAGATCAGGAAATAAAGAGAGCCACTTATCAGGCAATGGAGGCCTTTGTACATAATTTAAACACCATGCATTCCCGTGCTGGGGCACAGATACCTTTTAGTTCAATAAACTACGGAACCGATATCACACCTGAAGGACGTCTGGTTATTGAAAACATTTTACTCGCAACGGAAGCTGGACTGGGAAATGGTGAAACTGCAATTTTCCCTATTCATATCTTTAAGGTAAAAGAAGGTGTAAATTACAATCCAGGAGAACCGAATTATGATTTGTTCAAGCTGGCCTGCAGGGTTTCAGCTAAAAGGTTGTTCCCTAATTTTTCCTTCATAGATGCACCGTTCAACCTGCAGTACTTTAAGCCTGGGGATCCAAATACAGAGGTGGCTTACATGGGTTGTCGTACCAGAGTAGTTGGAAATGAATACGACCCAACAAGAGAAGTTGTAGGTGGCAGAGGAAATTTAAGTTTTACTTCCATTAATTTGCCTAGAATGGCTATAAAGGCTAATGGTAATGTGGACATTTTCTTTGAGGATCTGGAGAGAAAACTGCAGATTGTTATTGATCAGCTGATGGAAAGATACTGTATTCAGGCTTCCAAAAAAGTTAAGAATTATCCATTCCTTATGGGTCAGGGAATATGGCTGGATTCAGAAAAATTAAAGCCTAATGACAGTGTTGGGGAAGTTCTGAAGCACGGCACCTTAACCGTTGGGTTTATAGGTCTGGCAGAATGTCTGAAGGCCTTAATTGGAAGTCATCATGGTGAAACAGCAGAAGCTCAGAATCTGGGACTTAATATCATCGGATATATGAGAAAACGAATGGATGAGGAAACAAAGAAAACCGGATTTAACTATTCATTGATTGCAACTCCTGCAGAAGGCCTGTCCGGGCGGTTTGTGAGAATGGATAAAGAAAGATATGGTATTATCGAAGGTGTAACAGACAGAGAGTATTATACAAACTCATTCCATATTCCAGTATACTATCATATTTCTGCATTTGATAAGATTAAACTGGAAGCACCTTATCATGCACTTACAAATGGGGGACATATTTCCTATGTGGAATTAGATGGCGATCCATGTAAAAATTTAGACGCTTTTGAAAAAATCGTAAGATGCATGAAAGAAAGCGGTATTGGATACGGTTCTATTAATCATCCTGTAGACAGGGACCCTATTTGTGGATATACTGGAATTATTGATAATGAATGTCCGTTATGTCACAGGAAAGAAGAAGATACAGATGCTGGATTTGAAAGAATAAGAAGAATTACAGGGTATCTGGTAGGAACGGTAGACCGGTTTAACAATGCAAAAAGGGCAGAAGAAAAAGAAAGAGTGAAACATGATGTCACAAAAGGAAAAATGGAAGCAATCTAGTATCCGGATTGCCGGGTTATCAGGGAATCTATCGTTGATGGTCCAGGTATCAGATTTACTGTATTCTGTCAAGGGTGCCCTCATAACTGTGAAGGTTGTCACAATCCGGAGACCCATGATTTTAAAGGGGGCTACGATTGTTCTATAGAAAAAATTCTGACGGAAATAGATAAAAATCCATTACTGTCTGGTGTCACTTTTAGCGGTGGGGAACCTATGTGCCAGCCAGAGGCATTTCTGACCTTAGCCCATGAAATCAAAAAAAGAGGCCTGGACATTGTAATATTTACAGGCTATTCTATAGAAGAGCTGCAGTTAATGACAGAAAAAAACCAGTACATAAAGGAACTGCTGTTACTTACAGATTACCTGGTTGATGGCAGATTTGAGCTTAAACAAAAGGATCTGGCATTAAAGTTCAGAGGAAGTAAAAATCAAAGATACATCGATATGAATTTAACCAGAAAAGCAGGGCAAATTGTATTAGCGGAATAAAATAATTTACGAAATTTGTAAAAAAGTATTGTACAAGACAGATGACATATGCTATAATAGCGTTTGTTCGAGTTCACTCGGAATAATCGAAAAAATGCTTAATTGCTTAAGATATTTAAAGGAGGTGCGGCAAGATGTCAAGAAAGTGTGAAGTTTGTGGTAAGGGTCAGGTTTCTGGAAATAATGTATCCCATTCAAACAGACATACAAGAAGAAAGTGGAATGCTAATATTCAGACAGTAAGAATCAATGATAACGGAACTGTTAGAAGAGCTAACGTATGCACAAGATGCATCAGATCAAACAAAATAAACCGTGCCATCTAATCATGCAATGTAAATCAGACCTGCTTTTAGCAGGTCTTTTTTTATGTTTTTACTTATTATTTTAGTCTGCATCCGCAATATATCAAAAGGCCACCAAGAAGCAGTATCCAGGCTTTTATTGGAAGAAAAAAAGCACAGACTGATACAAGGCCAAAAACAATCATAATAAAGGCTAAATTTTTGGAGTCGCTCTTTTTGCAGCATTTACTATACTTTGCGGGCTTATTGCAGCCGTATTGCTTGTTCCCCATTATTCTACCCCGATATAGTATATGCGTATATAAAGAAAAGGGTGTCAACAAAATATAATGGTTATTTGTTTTAATTGATTCAGGAATGTGATAAAATAACAGTAAATTTTTTATGTGTTTAATAACCAACAGGAGGAATGAAGGTTGCTATATAAAGAGGAAACTGAAAATGGCAGCATTATCATAGGAAAAGCTGTTATTGCTAAGATTGTAACGGAAACGGCTGCTCAGTTTAAGGGTAAAGTGCTGATTTCCAATTATAAAAATAAAGCAACTGCTTTTGCGGCTAAAATTGGCGTAACTGACGATATAAACAATATGGATATTACTATGGGAGAAAAAGGGTTAGATATCAAACTTTACATCGTAGTTAAATTTGGTACAAGTATCGGTATGGTTACCAATACACTGATTAATGATATACATGATAAAGTTTACCAGTATACATCTATAGAACCTAATAGTGTAGCCATTGTTGTGACTGGAATGATTTCAAAAAATATTGCCAGAAGAAATATTGAAGTCAGGAGAGATAATGAAAAATGAATCTTAATGACAGAGTCACCACGATTAAAGGTATAGGTCCTAAAAAGGCTGAGGCATTATATAAAATTGGTATTAATAAAATTGAAGATTTTTTATATTTTTATCCCAGAGGTTATCAGGATAGAAGGCAGGTTACGAAAATTGGAGAGCTGGAAAACAGCTCTCTTGCTTTAGTTCAGGGAAAAGTAAAATTAAAAATAAAAGGTGGATATGGGAAAAAACAGACATTAAAGTTATTAGTTTCTGATGACAGTGGAAGTATGGAGGTTGTATTTTTTAATGCTAAATTCCTGATAAGTAAATTTGAGCCAGAAGATGAATTTACATTTTATGGGAAAGTATCCAATGAATTTGGAAAGTTTAAAATGCTTCATCCGGAATTCTTAAAGACTGAAGAAAATTATATGCACGGGATTATTCCCATATATCCGCTGACCACTGGAATTTCCCAGCAAGATATGTATAAATGGCAAAACATAGCAAATCATTTACTTCCTCAGGCGCAGGAACCTTTAACAGAAGATATAATAGAAAAAAATAAGTTATGTGATTTAAAATATGCATTAGATAATATTCATTTTCCAAAGGATAAAAGTCATCTGAAAATAGCAAAATACAGATTAGTATTTGATGAACTGCTTTTTTTGCAAATTGGACTGTTATCGGTTAAAAACAGGATAACCTCTGAGGAAAAAGGTATTTCATTTAATAAAAATATAAATATACAGGATTTTATTAAAAATTTACCCTATCCCCTGACGAATGCACAAAAAAAAGTGATTGACGAAATAAATGATGATATGGAGTCGGATAAAGTGATGAATCGTCTGGTACAGGGAGATGTTGGTTCTGGAAAGACTGTTATTGCAGAAGCTGCGCTTTATAAGGCAGTAAAAAATGGATTTCAGGGAGTTTTAATGGCTCCTACAGAGTTATTAGCCAGACAACATTTTGAGGGCCTTAGAAGAGAATTTGAAGGGCTTGGCATAGAAATAGGATTTTTATCCGGAAGCATGTCTGCTAAAAATAAAAATAATACACTGGAACGGTTGGCACAAGGGAAAATTCATATTTTAGTAGGTACACATGCCATCATTCAACCTACTGTTTTATTTAAAAATTTAGGAATTGTAATAACAGATGAGCAACACCGGTTTGGCGTTAACCAGCGGAATCTGCTGGCTGAAAAAGGCCAGAATCCTGATGTATTAGTTATGACAGCTACACCTATACCAAGAACACTGGCTGTGATTATTTATGGGGATTTGGATATATCAGTTATAGATGAGCTTCCTCCAGGCAGACAGCAGATTATTACAAAAGCATTTACTCAGAAAAAGAAGGAGAGTGCTTATTCTTTTGTCAGACAGCAGATTCAGGAAGGTCGGCAGGCATATGTGGTAGCTCCGCTTATTGAGGAGTCTGAAGCTTTAGAAAATGTCCTTTCGGCAGAAGAACTTTATGAACAACTCCAAAAAGATTTTTGTGATGTAAAAATAGCACTGCTGCATGGGGCTATGAAGCAGACGGAAAAAGATGATGTTATGGAAAAATTTTATGAGGGAATTATTAAAATTCTTGTTTCAACAGTTGTTATAGAAGTGGGGATTAATGTGCCTAATGCTTCAATTATGCTCATAGAAAATGCAGAAAGATTTGGTCTTGCACAGTTGCACCAGCTTAGAGGAAGAGTGGGTCGGGGGAAACATCAGTCTTATTGTTTTTTATTAACAGCAGGCGAATCCCCGGTATCAAAAGAGAGAATAAAAATTATGACAGCTACCTCAGATGGTTTTGCTATTGCAGAAAAAGATCTGGAACTTCGTGGACCTGGGGAATTCTTCGGTATACGGCAGCATGGACTTCCTGACTTAAAGATTGCTGATTTAATAAGACATATTAATATTCTGAATATAGCAAGAGAAGAAGCAAAAGCTATTTTAGAAAAAGATCCAAAGCTTTTATCACATGAAATGGCTGAAATAAGAGAGAGAACCGTAAAGTTGTTTGGGGAAAATGCAGTATTAAGTATTTAATCCAAATGCAACCATGAAATGAAATTATTACATCGAATATATAAACCTCCTCGGGTTAAATTAATAACGTAAACAGCAGATGGATATTTGAAAAAGTTTTTCAAACAGGACCATTTAGCTGCAAAATTTTCAAACGGCAGAGTGAAATAATTTCACAAAAAGCCGAGATGGAGGTAAAAAAAATGACATTACAGGACAAGATGAATAAGAGTTATAAGCCAGCTTTAAAGAACATGAAGACAGAAGTTGCTTCTGAACTGGGAATGGCTAACTATGACAGCATGGATAAGGGTAACCTTACTGCAAGACAGAACGGCTATGTAGGCGGATATATGACAAAGAAGCTGGTTGACATGGCTGAACAGCAGTTATCAGGAAAATAACCGATAACAAAACAGAGTCAATAACATTTTGTTAGAAAAGGGAGAATATCTACTGAATATACAGTAGATATTTTCCTTTTTTAATGGTAAAATAATAAAATGTAGATAATAATCAGAATTTACAAGTAAAGATTTTAAAGTTAGCGAGGATTTATATTTGCGGATAATAGCAGGTGATTTAAAAGGCAGAAGATTAACAAGTCCTAAGGATGAGAAAGTTAGGCCAACTTCAGATAAAGTTAAAGAAGCGATTTTTAGTATGATTTCCGATACTTATTATGATGAAATGGTTATCGATTTGTTTGCAGGTACAGGAAATCTGGGGATAGAAGCAATCAGCCGTGGAGCAAGACATTGCTATTTCGGGGACAAGTCTAAGGATAGTCTGGCCCTGATCAGAGAAAATATTAATACGTGCAAAGTTCAGGACAAAGCAACTGTCATAGCAGGGGATTATGAAATGGTTTTGAAGCGCATTTCCGGTAAAGCGCAGATTATTTTTTTAGATCCGCCCTATAAAGACGGACTGATGATTTCCTGTATAGAATTAATAAATGATATGGATTTACTGACAGAAGATGGATATATAGTTGCTGAACACAGTCTTGATGAAAAGTTACCCGAGAATATTGGAAAATACCAGAAGATTAAAGAAAAGAGATATGGGAAAATAGCTGTTTCAATTTATGGATAAATATGCTACAATGTTTGATAGCAAAAAAACAGTTAGGGGCACGTTAATGAAACAAAAGGCATTATATGCAGGGTCTTTTGATCCTATAACAAATGGGCATTTAGATTTAATAAACAGAGCTGCAAAGCTATATGATAATTTAGTAGTAGGGGTTATAACAAATCCTTCCAAAAATCCGCTTTTCAGTGTGGATGAAAGAAAGATGCTTATTAAAGAAGCAACTTCGCATCTTGATAATGTGGAAGTAGATAATTTTACAGGTTTGCTTGCGGAATATGTGAACAGGCAAAAGTTCGATGTGGTAATAAGAGGTCTTCGGGCAACTACGGATTTTGAATCAGAAATCCAGATGGCTCAAATGAATGCAAGGCTGTACAATGATAATGTAGAAACGATTTTTCTAATGACATGTCCGGAATTTTCGTTTTTAAGTTCCAGTATGGCAAAAGAAGTATTCATGCTTAATGGAGAAATAGGGGGTTTAGTTCCTGATGTGGTATTAAACTACATGAAAAAGAAGTATAGATAATTTACTTTACAAGAGAAAAACACAGGAGGGTATTTCAATGAAAGTATTGGAATTATTAGATGAGATAGAAGAAATTGTTGATACTAGTACAAGCTTTCCATTAACTGGGAAAATTATGGTTGATGCAGAAGAAATTTTAGAAATAGTTAAAGAGATCAGAGTAGAACTTCCTGATGAGATTCAGCAGGCTCAGTGGATAAAAGATGAGCGCCAGAGAATTCTGGAAGAAGCTAAAAAAGAATATGAGACAGTGATAACAGATGCCAAAAGACAGGCTGAGGTTATGATTGAGAATGATGACATCGTGGTAAAATCCAAGATGAGAGCGGATGAAATCATGCGCATCGCAGAAGAAAACTGCAAGCAGCTTAAATTAAACACATTTGATTACATAGACAGCATCTTATTCAATTTTCAGGATAAAATGGATCAGTTAAATGCAACATATTTTGCTGATATGTTTAATAAGATGGAAAATACATTCCAGAGTGTTAATGCCACTCTTGCTTCAAACAGAAGTGAAATAAAGGATTTGGCTTATAAGACCCAGATGGACAAAGAGGATTAAAAACTAATAACGGATGAGTATAATATCCATGGTAAATTCATAACATTTATCATGGATATTATTAATTTTGCTTTGAAAGCATTAAAATCTAAATTGAGATATATTATTACTGTACTGGCAACTGGATTTGCATGCCTTTTTATGGTACTTTTTCCTGACACAGCACTGTTTTCTGCACAGAAAGGTATCGTAATATGGGCAAACAATATTTTGCCTGCTATGCTGCCATTTTTTATCTGCGCAAATTTTATGAATGGGATTGGCATAACCAGGTATTTAAATCCAAGTTGCTTTGCCTTTTCTATGAGTGCTTTGTCCGGTTATCCTATGGGGGCAAAAGTCATTGGAGATATGGGAAGAAGTGGCTATATACCCAGTATAGAATGCCGCCGGCTGATTAGTTTCTGCAGTACTTCGGGACCGGCTTTTATTGTAGGTGCAGTTGGGGCGTCTATGATTGGCAATAACATCTGTGGTAGTATTATGGCCATGGCGCATTTTGGAGGAGCCCTGTTAAATGGAATTCTGTTTTCAGTATTAATAGAAGCTTTTAGTTCGGATTATAGAAATTATAAACACAAACATAAGCAAAAAAGGGTAAAAGACGGGTTTAACGAAAACTATTTAGAAGCCTTTACCAATTCCATCATTACGTCTTTTAAATCTCTTGGAATCATTCTGGCATATATAGTAATGTTCATGATGATAACAGACATTATACAGTTATCTGGAATTTTAGACAGCATAGAAAATCTGTACTATGTGGGACTTATAAAGGGAATCCTGGAAATGACGGTAGGGTGTTCGGCTATAAGTGGTACCATGACCATTCCTTTAGCCTATAAAACAGTTGGGTGCTGTATTTTGATTTCTTTCGGGGGACTGTCCATCATAGGTCAGTCTATGAGTATGCTGGAAGGAACCAAAGTAAGCTTTTCCTATTTACTGCTGGTTAAAATCTGCCATAGTGTCCTGGCAGGTATGCTGGCATTTTTACTTACCCGAATCATGTTATGAAATAAAATTCAGATTTAGAGTTCCATATAAGGCTTATGCAGCCTGTCTGAGTTGTTATAAAGATTTTTATTTTGCAAAAGGTTATAAAAATCGGAAGCTAAAAGATCATAACTTAGTAATAATTGACAATGGTTTAAGCTTTCCGATTCTTTATTTATATTAGTGACTAATGGGAGCATTACTTTTTTATCATTTTTTATGATTTTTAGTAATTTTGCTCCTTTTTTATTAAACCCTAAGATGTGGGCATAATATTCTTCATTTTTTAATATATGGTTAAAATCATTTTTTGTAAGTTCAATCAGAATATGGGTCAACAATCTGCTGATTCTGGTTGCCGTATAACGTTTGGATTTTAAGGCATCTTCTAACTGGGCAAGGCTGTCTGCAATCCGGATTGATTCCTTTAGCTTGTTTTCAAGACCCTCTCCTACAGAAAAAATTTCTTTTAAATCATCACATGATGTGGTAAGGATTTTTGAGGTTACCATTTTAAAATAAAGTTCATCTGGATTAAATGAAGAAATATTTCCTCGGTTCTTTATTAATAAATTCCAAACTGCATTCGGTACGAAATCTTTTATAACATCTGTTGTGGATCGGTGAAAATCCTCAGAGTCCAAAGCCTTCCTTATGGCAGATGCAGATGCAATATTGCCTGTTAGCTTATTATCATAATAACTTGCAGCATAACGTTTTACTGTAATAGGTATTATGTTGCTATCTGTAAGATAAAGCTGCTTTAAATATTCAATAGCAAGGATATTATTTGGATTAAACAAAAGCTCTGAATATTTTTCCCCGAGGCACTCTTTTATTGCTTCGGACCTGGCTCTTGGATAGGAACATCCTGTACTCAGGTTGTTTTTCAGACTCAATTTAAATTCATGGGTTTCCTGTGAAAGAAAAAGGGCTGCATTTTTCAATAAGGAAAGGTCCCCGGATTCACTGCCAAAAGAAAGGTGAGTAATACATCCCAGCCTGTTTAATATTTCAACAGCCCCCTTTGCAAAGTATTCTGAATTATTGCAGGCAAAGACAAAGGGAAGCTCTATAACCAGATCGATACCGCATTTTACTGCCATTTCTGCTCTTGTCCACTTTGAAGCCACAGCTGCTTCACCTCTTTGAGTAAAGTCACCGCTGATTATGGCAACAACAAAATCGGCCTCAGTCATATCAATGGATTTCTGCAACTGATATAGATGGCCGTTATGAAATGGATTGTATTCTGCTATTATTCCTAAAACCTTCATATTTGTATATTATCACAATTAAATCTAATTATAAATCATTTTATTTGGGCCAATAAAAATGCACTAAAAAATATAATTTCAGCCATTACGATAATAAAAGCCTATTGTAGTATTATGTATATATATTGCAAAAACCCACGAACATACTTGAATAATCGTGTAAAGGGAGTATAATGTTATGAGTTGCTTTTAACAGTTAAAATATTATATATATTACGGAGGAATAAAGATGAAAGTATTAGTAATTAATTGCGGAAGTTCATCATTAAAGTATCAAGTTCTTGATATGACAAATGAAGTTCTTTTATGTAAGGGCCTTGTAGAAAGAATTGGAATGGAAGGTTCAGTAATTACCCATGAGAAAGTTGGTATGGATAAGTTTAAACTTGTAGTACCTATGAATGATCATAAAGATGCTATTGGACATGTTCTTGACGCAGTACAGAATGAGGAACATGGTGTTGTAAAGTCAATGGACGAAATAGGAGCTGTAGGACACAGAGTTGTACATGCAGGTGAAAAATATGCTCATTCAGTACTGATCACTGAAGAAGTAATTAAGGCTCTGGAAGAATGCATCGAATTAGCACCTCTTCATAATCCCCCTAATCTATCCGGTATTGCAGCATGTCAGGCATTAATGCCAAAGACACCAATGGTAGCTGTATTTGATACAGCATTTCATCAGACAATGCCTCCTGAATCATATATTTATGCTATCCCTTATGAATATTATCAGAAGCATGGTATCAGAAGATATGGTTTCCACGGAACAAGCCATAAGTATGTAGCTGAAAGAGCTGCTGACATTATGGGATGCGCTCTTGAAGATCTGAAAATTATTACTTGCCACCTGGGAAACGGTGCATCTGTTTCTGCAATTAAGAGAGGTAAGTGTATTGATACTTCAATGGGATTCACTCCACTTGAAGGACTGGTTATGGGTACTCGTTCAGGAGATATTGACCCTGCTATCGTTACTTATATCAGACAGAAAGAACATCTTGAAGCTGGCGTTGCCAATGAAATATTAAATAAGCAATCTGGTGTATTGGGTATTTCAGGTATATCCAGTGACTTTAGAGATATTGAAGAAGCAGCTGCAGATGGAAATGAAAGAGCACAGCTTGCTTTAAAAGTATTTGCTCACAAAGTTAGATTCTATATCGGTGCTTATATTGCAGAAATGAATGGTGTTGATGCTATCGTATTTACTGCAGGTCTTGGAGAAAATGGCATTGAAATGAGAGATGTAATCTGTCATGAACTTGGAAATCTTGGAATTAAGCTAGACCTTGTAAAGAATAAGGTTAGAGGTAAAGAAGCAATTATCAGCAGAGATGATTCTAAGGTTAAGGTTATTCTGATTCCAACCAATGAAGAACTGATGATTGCCAGAGACACATTCAATATAACAAAGAATATTTAAAATAATTGTTGACAGATTCATCTTATAAAGGTATACTTTAGAAGTTGCATTTATCACAAGTAATTTGTGATGAGATAAATACAAAGAGACACGAGCAAAAGGAGGTGTAGAGAATGGCAGTTCCAAAGAGGAAAACATCTAAAGCAAGAAGAGACAAGAGAAGATCACCAAACATGAAGAAGGCATTACCTGGACTTTCAATTTGTCCTCAGTGCCACGAGCCAAAACTTCCACATAGAGTTTGCCCGAATTGCAATTATTACGATGGTAAGGAAGTTATAGCTTCTGAAGCGTAATAAGTCAACCAAAACAAAATTTTAACACCGGACATGCATCCGGTGTTATTTTTTTATTCTTAAATATTAGTATTGATAAGACCATAGCTTTTTAATTCATTGGATATCTGATACAAAGTTTTGTTTTCAGGATCACATAAAGGCAGCCGATACTCTCTTTCAATCATGCCCATCATATTCAGAGCGGCTTTTACAGGGATAGGGTTGACTTCAGCAAAGAGTGAATCGATAAGTGGTTTCATACGAATCTGCATTTCTCTTGCTTTATTCAGATCTCCCTGAATGTATGCTGCTACCATTTGGTGTGTATCATTAGGAATAATATTGGCAACAGTAGATATTACTCCTGAACCACCCATGGAAAGAAGGGGCACTACCATATCATCGTTACCGGAATATAATGCAAAATCCGATGAGATATATTTTGAAATTTCCACAACTTGTGATATGTTCCCACTGGCTTCTTTGATTCCAATAATATTGGGGTGAGTGCAAAGTTCTGCAACTGTGTCAGGAGATATATTTACGCCGGTACGGCCAGGTACAGAGTAAAGCAGACATGGAATACTTACAGAATCTGCAATTGCCTTATAATGGCTGATTAAACCTTTCTGAGTACATTTGTTATAATAAGGTGTAACCAGTAAAAGGCCATCAGCACCAGCTTTCTCTAGCTGCTGTGACATCCATACTGCATGATTTGTGTCATTACTGCCTGCTCCTGCCAGTACGGGCACCCTGCCATGGGCATGTTCAACAGTGAACCGTACTGTCTGGATATGTTCCTCATCGTTTAAAGTGGATGCCTCACCTGTAGTTCCACAGCTGACGATAGCATCAATTTTTTCATTAATCTG
Organism: Aminipila terrae; assembly: GCF_010120715.1. Taxonomy (NCBI): domain Bacteria; kingdom Bacillati; phylum Bacillota; class Clostridia; order Peptostreptococcales; family Anaerovoracaceae; genus Aminipila; species Aminipila terrae. The sequence goes on along the minus strand of NZ_CP047591.1, from coordinate 3,457,682 downwards.
CCAGTTTATAAGTCTGCCTAAGGCATCAAAATCTACAATTCCTTCTTTAAAAGGGGTTACAAGTGCTACTGCAGCACCTGTGAAAAGTGCCATTCTAATCATCCTTTCATTATACCTATATAAAATATAATCTTACTTATTTCAATATATTCAATGTCAATATAAAAGTTTTAAAATATTATAAAAAATGAAGATAATATTTAAAATATATTGAATACAAAAAATATTTGTGATAAAATAACAAAATATCGATAAAAAATAGTGACATTACATAAAAAACATTAATTTATATATATGCATAGGAGAGTAAAAAATGGATAAGAAATTAAAAGTAGGCATTCTTGGTGGAACAGGAATGGTAGGACAGCGTTTTATTTCTCTTTTAGAGAATCATCCCTGGTTTGAAGTGGTAACTATAGCCGCTAGTGAAAGAAGTGCGGGAAGGACATATGAAGAAGCCGTGGGGAATAGATGGAAGATGACCACTCCAATGCCTGAAGCGGTTAAAAAAATTGTAGTGATGAACGTAAGTGAAGTAGAAAAAGTTGCATCTACGGTTGATTTTGTATTTAGTGCTGTTGATATGACCAAAGAAGAAATCAAAGCTATCGAGGAAGCTTATGCTAAAACAGAAACTCCTGTAGTTTCAAATAATAGTGCTCATAGATGGACACCTGATGTACCTATGGTAATTCCTGAAATAAATCCGGACCATTTTGAAGTAATAGAACATCAGAAAAAACGTCTGGGAACGGTAAATGGTTTTATTGCAGTTAAACCAAACTGTTCAATTCAGAGTTATGTTCCTGCACTGACTGCGTGGATGGAGTATGAACCTTATGAAGTGGTTGCTACTACCTATCAGGCTATTTCCGGAGCAGGAAAAACCTTTAAAGAGTGGCCTGAGATGGTAGAAAATATTATCCCTTATATAGGGGTGAAGAAGAAAAAAGTGAGCAGGAACCTCTTCGGGTCTGGGGAGAGGTAAAAAACGGAGTGATTGAAAAAGCAGTTTCCCCGGTTATTACATGTCAGTGCATAAGAGTTCCAGTGCTGGATGGGCACACTGCAGCAGTTTTTGTTAAATTTAGAAAGAAACCGACAAAAGAACAGCTGATTGAAAAAATTAAAAATTACAAGGGGATTCCTCAGGAACTTAACCTGCCAAGTGCTCCAAAACAGTTTATACAATATATGGAGGACGACAACAGGCCACAGGTTAAGGAAGATGTAAATTTTGAAAAGGGTATGGGGTTTCCATCGGACGTATTCGTGAAGATAGTTTGTACGATTTTAAATTTGTGGGGCTATCCCATAACACAGTAAGAGGAGCAGCCGGGGGTGCAGTTCTCTGTGCAGAAACATTAACGGCTAAAGGATATATCAAAGCGAAATAGAGACAATTTATTTAATTGGTTAATTTTGAGAGGGTTTTCTTTGAAAATCCTCTTTTTTTATGTTATAATATACGTTGAGTTTTTATGTTTCACAGCAGAAGTTGTGATACTTTTAATTAGTGAGGTATTAGTATGGCAGAAGAAAAGAAAAAGCCTGGAAGACCACCTGGGTCAAAAAATAAAACATCTGGAGCAGGGAAAGGCACCAAAAACAGTACAGCAAAAAAGACAGCTCAGACCAAAAATGTAACAGGCAGCAGAGTGAAAGACGAGATTTGGGCCATAATAATTATTGCTATTGGTATATTTTTTGTTATTTCTATTCAAACCAAAGCAGCAGGAGAACTTGGCGCAGTAATCAAAAATTTCTTTCTGGGCTGTTTTAGTCAGGTTGCTATAATTTTACCGTATTATTTGATTCTTTATGGTATTTTACTTCTATTAAAAAAGACAACCCACATAAATAAACGGTCTGCAATCCTGCTATTAATAACATTCCTGATGTTTTCCATTATTTACAGCGGAAGATATATTGATGTACAAAAACTATCCTTTGCCCATATTGACTTTTTAGGCTGGTTTAAAGCTGGTATTAAAATGACAAATGGTGGTGCAGTGGGAATGCTTCTAGCATCTGCAGTTATCGTTGCTGTGGGAACTACAGGACTGTATATTTTTGCAACTCTTGTGATTATTGTCTGTATGATGCTTATTATAAATACGCCAATATCACAGTTCGTTGACAATTATAAAATAAAAAAACAAGTGAAAAGAGAAATGGCAGAGCAGGCTGCTGTAGAGGAAGCTGAAGCTGTGGCCGAGAAACAAAAACAACTTGAACTGGACTTAAAGAAAAGTTATACTCCTATAGTTAGTCAGGTTCAGACCAGTGAAAAAAAGAAAAATATTTTAAGCTATATGAAGGATGATAAACTTTTTAAAGGCAAAAAGGAAGAGTCGTCACAGTCTGACAGTCCAGCTGCCCAGGAACCAGAAGTGAAAATCAGTTATGGCTTGGAAGAATCCGTTCCAGTACCTGCAGGATTTGGACTTTCTGACGATATAGTCCTGCCAGCATCTGCACCAGAAGCAGGCATAGCGGCTAAAGCCATTGATTTGGCAGGATTAAAAATTAAAGGTTATGAAGAACCGGCAGCAGAAGTATTACGTGATAATACTGTGGAAACAGAAACTAAGCCGGAAAAAATTCAAAGCGCATCCTCTGCTGAAATTTTAAATAAATCTGAGGTTGAAAATGGGCAGCAAATGCAGATGAAGCTGACCAAGCAGGAGGCAGTAAACGCCAAACTGGATCCATCCGAGCTTAATTTAAATAAGCCTAATGAGGCTATGGTAAATTATGAATTTCCTTCTATTGAGCTTTTAAATAAAAATAAAAATAATAGAAATGATGCAGCACTGACTAACAATTTAAAAGCCAAAGCTGCAAAGCTGGAAAAAACCTTACAGGACTTTAAGGTTGATGCCAAAGTAGTACAGGTTACTCAGGGACCAGCTGTTACCAGATATGAAATTCACCCGAATACTGGAGTAAAAGTCAGCAGTATAGTAAGACTTGCTGATGATATTGCGCTTAATTTAGAGGCTAAGAGCATAAGAATTGAAGCACCTATACCAGGTAAAGCAGCGGTAGGTATTGAAGTAGAAAATGAAAAAATAAATATGGTTACTGTCCGTGAAATTATTGATTCAAAGGAATTTAGCGAATCCAAATCTAAAATTACTTTTGCAGTAGGGAAAGATATTGCAGGAAAAGCTATTGTGGCTGATCTTAAGACCATGCCCCATATGCTTATTGCAGGTTCAACCGGATCTGGTAAAAGTGTGTGCATCAACAGCATCATTGTAAGTATTTTATACAAGGCCAAACCGGATGAGGTTAAGTTTGTGCTTATTGACCCTAAAGTGGTTGAACTTGGGAATTATAATGGTATACCTCATATGCTGATTCCTGTGGTTACAGAACCAAGTAAGGCTGCTGCAGCACTGAACTGGGCTGTAGCTGAAATGACAGACAGATATAAAAAGTTTGCAGAAGAAGGTGTACGGGATCTGGCTGGATTCAATGATCTGGTTAAGGAAAAAGGAGAGCCAGACAGATTTATGCCACAGATTGTTATTATCATTGATGAATTGGCAGATTTGATGATGGCAGCCCCATCCCAGGTTGAAGAATCTATCTGCAGGCTTGCCCAGATGGCCAGAGCCGCTGGTATGCATCTGATTGTTGCTACCCAGAGACCATCCGTTGATATTATTACAGGGTTATTAAGGCTAATATCCCGTCCAGAATAGCTTTTGCAGTATCTTCACAGTTTGACTCAAGGACTATCTTAGACATGGCGGGTGCAGAAAAACTTGTGGGAAAAGGTGATATGCTGTTTAACCCTTTGGGTGCAGGAAAACCTGTCAGGGTACAGGGAAACTTTATTTCTGATTCAGAAGTACATAGTGTTATAGAACATTTAAAAAAGCAGTGCACTGAAACGGAATATGCAAGTGATGTCATATCCAGCATTGAAAAAAATAATACTACAGAAGTAACGGATGATGGAGATGAACTTCTGGCGGATGCCATTGAAACTGTTGTCCGGGCAGAACAGGCTTCCGTATCCATGCTTCAAAGAAGGTTCCGAATAGGTTATAACCGAGCAGCGCGAATTGTAGACATGATGGAGGCCAGAGGCATCATAGGTCCTGCTGATGGCAGCAGACCAAGGCAGGTACTCATGACTTTAGATGAACTTCTGAATATCAGGTCTGAAGGAGAAGAAGCGTTGGAGGATGACGGCGTTCCTGAAGAGATAGTATAACTGGTTCCATAAAAATAATTAGTAAAAGGAAAAAATTTTATATGAAAATTTATTTTGAAACATTAGGCTGTCCCAAAGTAAAAAGATAAATGATTTTAAACCCTAGTGAAATCAATGCTTGTAACAATTCAAAAAAAGAGAACCCACTTTATTTGTGGGTTCTTTTTCTTGAACTTTGTATAATAGGCTGTTTATATACAAATTTATGTGTGATTCCATTTGTAAAGGTTATAGATATTATTTTTCTATGGAGTACCACAATTTCACTAATCATTGTACTAAGGACATTATTTAGTTCTTTAGGACCAACAATACCTACTAACTTACGAAAATCGATATTTTGTCCGTTTAATAGCATATGAGTAATATAAAAAAATTCTACATCTCTCATAAAACTAGAGTTATTTGCTGTCAATTTTCTTTGTTCTACTTTTCTATACTCTCTAATCTTAATGTTTATCTGCTCAATTTCATCTAATATCTTTTGCCTATTAATTAAGTATTCCTTTTCTGGTATTGAATCATCGGAAAATAAGAACAAATTTTGAAGCCTTTCTAAAGCACGCTCTTGCTTCTTTTTATTTTCTTCTAAGTTTTGGTATTCAATTTCATCCGTAGAAAGTTGAATGAGTTTCCCTTTATCAGTAGGATGTAGCATATCCGATGGATTATTTCCAAGTAAGGTCATATAAGTTTCATTTAGACCCTCATCTTCAAGCGCTTTAATATCATTAAAGCAATTACCATTTAAAAGTATATTTTGTAAATCTTCAGGTGTAGATTTATAAGTTACTGATTTTTTAGCCTTTAAGACATTTGCTAAATAGTTAAAAATAAAAGGACCGTGATGAATATCTCCGAAAGTACTGTTACCACAATCATTCGCATGCGAAAAGCTTAAACATATATATACAGATGGTCTATATCCATCAGATCTAGGTCTGTCCAAATGTGGAGTGTATGTTTGTCCACAGATGCCGCATTTAACCAATTTAGAAAAAACATGATTATGTTTTTTAAAGGCATCAGGTGACTCAGCTTTTCGGTTTGAAACAATTCTATTGTTTACTCGTTCGAATTGTTCTTTAGAGATAATTCCTTGGTGATTATCTTCTACAACTATCCACTCAGATTCTTTACGCAGAGGGCCTCCTGGATATGCTCTTAAATTATACCGATAAGTGCCGATATAGAAAGGATTTTTGAGCATGTCGTTGATTACTTTAGGATACCACATATTTGTTCGTCTAGGAGTAATTTTGGACTCCATAAGAGCATTTGCCACTTTACCTGTTGAATGAAGTTCATCATATAGGTTAAATATATGTTGAACAATTTTTGCTTCAGATGGATTTATAGTAGGGAAATCATCCCCCTTATTATAGGAATAGCCTAAAGGAACTTTTGAACCATTCCACAATCCTTTTTCAGCTCTTGACATCATAACACCTTTGACACGTTCAGATGTCAGCTTACGTTCCAATTCTGCAAAAACAAGGATTATTTTCAACATAGCTTCCCCCATGGCTGTAGAAGTATCAAATTGTTCATTTTTGCTTACAAAAGTGACTTCCCATTTTTTCAATTCTTCGTACATAGATGAAAAGTCAAGTAGATTCCTGCTTATACGGTCAATTTTCCATACCATCAAATGAGTAAATTCTTTTTTTCTAATACGTGACATCATTTGTTGATATGCAGGGCGTTCTGTATTTTTCCCTGAATATCCGGCATCCTCAAAAACTTCAAAATCATCAATTCCAAGGGCGTATTTAGCATAGTTTATAAGCTCCTGACGTTGAAAAGGGAGGCTGTCCTTATCTATTTGATAAGTTGTACTCACTCTAATATATAATGCTGCTTTTAAAATTCTATCTTTATTTGACATAAACTTCTCCTTAAGCTACTTTTTTTAAGGCGTATAAATAAGTATAACATATTTAATTATACCTAATAAGATGAAAATAAAGTCAGTAAAAAATACAAATGTAATCAAAATTTTACTTTTTATATTGTTTTTTGTGGTATAATGTAGAAAAAAGTAATTTATATTAGATTAAAAAATTTTTTTTAAAGATTTTTAATATATATTAGTTATTGATAATTGAGCGAGGGATAATATGGCAGATATAAATATCGGGATATTTTGCAGAATGCTCTTGATCAAAAGCAAGTTCATTTCCCAGCAAACATGGAATATGATTATGATATAATAGAAGTTTATAGAAAAGTTAGAAAAAGTGAAGAACCAATTAGTCAAAATGATTTTTATTCTCAAGCCGAGTGCTTTCTAATAAATGGGGTAAAACATCCCAAACTTGATTTACAAAATATAGAATTTTATAGCTGTTCTTTCTTTAAAAATATGAGTGTTTTAAAAAGGGTAATGAAATTGCCACCGCATGATAAACGTATTATAATTGGAGAATTAAATAAAGAAGCAGGCTCTGTAGTTAACGAAGAAGATGATGATCATGTTCAATGTTGGTTGTATAAAAATAGTACTCTTTGGGACAATAATAAATTTAAAAGGGTAGAGTGAGGGGAAAATAGTAATGAAATTTAGAATTAGCGAGCAAATTGAATTAGTAATTGAAAAAGTTTTAGTTCAGTTAGATGTTCCATTAATGCTATCTTGTAGGGATAAAGAGAATAATTTATACATTGCTTTGTGCGTTGAAGAAGAGGAAGAATATACTAGATATTTAGTCGTTAGGTCCTCCAATACTAAACTCGCTCAGATGTTATCAGATAAAATAACTATGAGGGAATTGTTTAGTGACAAGGAATATCCGATTGCTTGGTTTTGTGATTTAAGTGTTGACGGACAGCTTAAAAATGTGGTGTCATATGATGGAAAAATTAAAGACGCATATTTACCATTAGAAAATGAATATTTTGAAAATGAAAATGAAGATTTATTTAAATATGTTGAGAAATTAGAAAATTGTGATTGTGTTTCATTTAATTTTCTAGTTGATTATGAATTTAAAGAGGAACTATATAAAAACTATTATGATCAGATTGCTTCAATAAAAAATTGGGAAAAATATGATACTATATTTAAATTTACAGAAAATATGTATAAAAATGAAATTAGTGAGTTATTTTGTAAACTTGAAGACGAAGAAATCAATAGTTTAATTAGTACGATTAATAAAAATATCAATTTGCATAACAATTGTATTGGAAAATTTGTTAAAAGAACTACGGAATTAACTAAAGTAGCTTATATGGCTTCCTAAATTTGTGAGGTATAATATGAAAAACAGTGATTTTCAATTCAATAATCCACGTTTGACGAACTTTGAATTCAATTTTAATCGAGACGCTGATTTTGATAAATCAAAGGATTTTACTTTAGAAACCAATTTTGATATCAACATTAATAATATTAAAGGAAAAAATAAATCTATTGTTGAGTTGAGTATTTTAGTAACAGAAAAAAATGGTTTTTTTACTATTAAGGCAGAAATAGGATCTTCTTTTAGTTGGAATGATTCAGTAGATTCAACTGTACTTGATGTATTGTTAAAACAGAACGCTCCTGCTTTATTGGTATCATATTTACGGCCTATAATTGTTAATATTACAAATTATTCACCGATTGGTGCCATAGATTTACCGTTTATAGATTTTACTGAAGATGAGTAGTTAAATAAGGAAACTCCTTTCTGGGAGTTTCCTTATTTTGATATGTAGTCTCATAATTGAAGCAAAGCAATTTTTGATTATACAACATTCCAAAAATCTTCTTCATGAACCAGAAGTATATTTTTACCTTCTTTTCTCATCTCTATAGCTTTTTCTACTTTCCTTCCGTAGCAGCAAAAAGCCCAACAAGGATTACCTTCATCACCGACAACAAGGTATTCTGTATCTTTAACTACGTTATTATTAAATTTACCATCATGTGCGATAATAATATCTTTAATTTCATTTCGAGATGCTCTGGAAGATTTCCCAGTGAAACAGAATAAATGTGTAGGTATCTTAACATTAGGATTTTTAGTACAGATACCAACTATATTATATTTGTTATGTAATTCAATCAACTCAGCCTTAATTAAATTATATGATGTGGAACAATCAATAAATTCACCCATATAAGCCTTTAATTGTTCTCTCTCTAATTCTGTTATTACACCATCATCTAAAATGCTTAGAATCAAAGATTTAAGTTCCTCAAAAGGATAAGTGCATTCAAGGAAACTATGATTATCAATCCATTCTTTTAATCCAATAATTTCCTCATCCGTAATAGTATTATCTGCAAGAATTCCATGCATAAGACCATGAAGGTTCTGAATTGATAATGTTACCATATCATAATAAATACCATCATGTTTAAAATTGTTACAAACCCAAATTAAGTCCTTAATTTCTTCTTCATCTATAACCCCATCTGATAGGGCAGCTTTTATCATAGGGATTATTTCGTTAAATGGGATAATCTTTTCAAGAGGGGAGTTAATGCTAATCCAGTTTGCCAGTTCAGCCATCTCATCTTCATTTATGGAGTTGTCTATAGTAATTCCGTCAACAATACCTATAAGGGTAGAAATAGCTTTATCAAGTTCAGATTTTCCTGTAAATTTGCAATAGGAGTTAGAATCAGATTGTTTAATTGCATCCATAACAATTTCCTTTCATAGATAAATAACAATTGAAGATATAAAAAATAAACCGATTTATTTATACAGTAAAACAAACCATTGCTACATATAATTACTAAATCGGTTAAAAACAAAATGTTTTTTTATTCTTTTGATATATTATAGAGTTGTATCATTTGACCAAGAATATAATCTTGATCTTCTTCTTTTAGTCTATAAAAATAATATAGAAGTTTTCTGTATATGTCAGCATTTATTTCTTTATTACTTTTTCTCTCAATTAAAAGATTATAATCATCTGTAATTAAAATAGAGTCATAGTCTACTTTATTATCTGATTCAGGGTCCTCAATTCCATATAAAACACCGTAGGAAACACCTAATTTTTCAGAAAATAGTTTTATTGTTTCAACAGTAGGATTTATTCCCTTTTTCATTTTTTTTACAATATCTGGTTTTAAATTTAAATCTGCAATAAGCCTGTCCATCGTATACCCTTTAGATTCAGAAATCTTTTCTAGATTATCTGCTAATACAAAAGAACTAAAGGGAGTTTCTTCTTCTGGATCATCCATTAATTCTTCCACATCAACTCCAAGAACTTCGGCTATTTTAGGCAAGTGTTTATTATAAGACTTTAATTTACCATTTTGCCATTCATTTATTATATTTCTAGGGAAATCAGCTTGCCTTGCAAATTCAGCATTAGAAAAGCCATTAAGTTTTATTAAATATAAAATTTTTTCTAATGTTCTCATAATAAAATACTCCTAATATAAAAACGACATATTACTAACATTTACTATTGACGTTAGCAAATGTTAGTAATATAATCTTAATTACAAAGGTAAACAACGAACGTAAACACACAGTAATAACACGAAGGGCAATTCATGTTATTGCAAACTATCAAACAAGAAAGCTCCTGGCAGGGAGCCTGAAAACTTTTTTCATGTGAATGATTCTCTCAAATATACTTATGCGTTTATTTTTTACCTTTGCCTTTTAATTTTTATTATAACCAAAACAAATACAAATGTAAACAGAAAGGAGGGCTTAGTTTGGCAATGATTGGGAAATATACGCCTTTATGGGGCAAACAAATTTTGAAAGATATGATTGATTTAGATTTAACCATGCATGAGCTTGCGACAGATTTAGGCGTATCCAGACCATATCTTTCAAATATTATCCACGGTAAAATCATCCGGCCTGAAATGCAAGATGAAATATGCACATATATTTCTAAGTTAAATAAAATGCACCATAAGCAGTGCAAAATTGTTTAATTAATTAAAGTTTACCATAATAACATTTTTTTAATAGTTCGTAAAAGTACATAATTTTTCGGATTTAATTAGTAAAAATACATATTTTTCAGGAGGAAAATAATGGATTACAGAAATATTTATCAGATTGCAAGAGAGAGCAGTGGATTTACTCAGGAAAAGGCTGCTGAATTGCTTAATATATCTGTGGAAAGTTTAAGGGCGTACGAAGGAGACAGAAGGGTTCCACCAGATAAAACTGTTATCCGAATGATTGAATTGTATAACACACAGTATTTAGCATATCAACATCTTAAGACAAATGCTGAGGTAGGTAAGGCTTATTTACCAGACATAGAATTAAAAGATTTACCAACAGCAATGTTACGTCTACAAAAAGAAGTGACGGATTTTATTAAGTGTAAAGATGAACTTATTGATATTACATGTGATGGAATTATTGACAATCAGGAAATGCCAAGATTTAAGGAAATTTTAAAAGAGCTTGATGATATTACAGCTGCAATTTATTCATTGAAGTTTGCAAAGCCGTTAAATGATAGGAGGGAGATTCGGTGACTGACACAGAAAGGTTGGCTTTTATGATGAAATGCTTAAAAGAAGATTTCGGAATTTCGTCTCAAGAACAATTCTATGAAGAGTTTAATAAGATGAAGCCCATTGATATATCAGTTTTTACTGCTCCTATTAACGATATATCGAAGAAAGAGATTATATCATGAAGATGATGGTAAAAAAATAATCGGCTCACCGAAGCAAACCGACTATAAAGATTTACTAAAATGTAAACCTAAATCGCAAGTACAGTGTACTATGTTTTGCATTTAATGTCAATGTAGGAGGTTATCAATGGAAAAAATAGGCGGTGAAATAATTGCAACGGTTGAACAAGCATTACAAATTGAACTTTATGCTTGCCAGAAAGATTATATCCTTAATGGATATTTACCTTGCACGAATGAAAAATGCACAGGAAAAACAACTGCATATTGTATCAAGCTGCTTTTAACGGAAGGTGAACCTATTAAAATGTGGAGCTTTGAAGCTACGACAAATTATATTGATGTGTCTAGCAGCGGAGTAAATTATAAAGATTGGTTTAGACGGTATCTTGCAAGCATCTATAAAAAGTTTATGGATGCAGGTATTGAAACAAGAAAGGTAGAGTTTTATCAAGACCAAAGTTCACAAGACTTTTTCCTAAACCATATTTAAGTTGGAGGGATGTTTAAATGCAAACAATTTCAATTATAAGTTTAAAAGGTGGGGTAGCCAAGACCACCACTGCCATTAATACAGCGTATTTATTGGCAACGATACATAATAAAAAGGTTTTGGTAATAGACAACGACAAACAGGGTAATGCATCAAAGGCATTTAATGTTTATGATCCGGAGGATTCATACAATGTGGCAAAGCTGTTACTTGAAAGGAACCTAGATATTGGACAGGTAATAAAGCCCACTGATTATAAAAATATAGATATTATTTCTGCCAATATGGATTTACTGGATGCCAACTTAAGAACAACTATTGACACCAGTAGGCAGCAGCAGACCAGATTTAAGAAAGCTCTTACTGCTGTAGCGGATAAATATGATTTTTGTATCATAGATAATGCTCCAGATATTAATATGAGCATCATGAACGCTCTTACAACGTCAAACTATGTCATTGTGCCGATTATTATAGACCAATATTCATTCGATGGGTTAGACATTCTAAAAGAGCAGATAGAGAACATAAGAGAAGATTTTAACCCTAGTTTGAATTTCTTAGGCTGCTTGATTACGCAGTACCAGAACAATGAGGTTAACAATCAGGGAATTGAATATTTACGCAATATGGGTTTCTCGGTATTTAAACAGAGTGTTCGAAAGACCGTTGCAAAGGTAAATGAGTCCACTTTTGCTAAAATGCCGATTTCTAAGTATTCTTCAAGATGCGGAGCTGCACAAGATTATAAAAAATTTGTAGATGAATTTTTAAAGCTTATTTCTCCCTCTGAAAATGTACCCAATTTGGGTACAAAATAGCAGGTGATCATATGGCTTTTGATATGAATAAATTTCTAAATGATGAAAGCAGAAAAGAGATAAAGAACGATTTTAAGACTGTAAAAATCAGTGTGCATAAGTTAAGACCTGCACCTGATAAAGAAAATTTCTATCATTTAGATGATGCAGAAATTGAAAATACTGCAAGGTCTATTGAACTTGTAGGGCTACAACAAAATACGGTTGTCAAACCTATAGCCGGAACAGATGAATATGAAGTTATAGCAGGGCACAAGCGAAGATGTGCGGTGCTTAAGCTTGTATCTGAGGGTAAAACAGAATATGAAATGATGCCTTGCAAAGTAGAAGAATCTGGTGACAATATCCGCAATGAACTCATTTTGCTTTTTACAAATTCCACCCAACGTGACAGAACTGACTATGAAAAAATGCTAGAAATGAAAAGGGTCCGTGAACTTTTGACGGAGTATCAAAAAGATAAAAAACTACCCGGTAAAAAGCAGGATATAATAGCCTCTTTGTTAAATACGAATAAAACTAAAGTGGGTACTCTTTCAAACATTGAAAAAAATCTGAACGAAAATTTTATGGAAGAGTATGCAGCAGGGAATATAAGTACTTCAACAGCCAATAAGGTTGCAGGGCTTGACGATAAGAAGCAGAACGCCTTATACGAAAGTTATAAACAGACAGGTGAGCTTACAGCTAATGCCGTTGAGGATATGGAAGAAATTAAAGAGCCTGATTGTATAGTAGAGGAAGAGTTGGAAGGCCAAATGGATATTAAAGACTTTCCTGAGTGCTTGCCTAAAGCTGCTAATAATGAAGTACTGCAAGATAACTCTCCGGCTGAACCCAATAAGCCTGAATCAGATGATTACACAGAACAGGTTAATGAGGTCTTTGCAAAAGACACTTTAAAAAAATTAATTAAGCTGTGCAGATTTATAACTGAGGCCGAGGCTTTAGAATTAGAAACTTTAGCAGCTAAATGTGAAGAAAGAGCAGGTAAAGAAAATGAATAGTGTGGTTCTTATTGGGAGGCTTACTCGTGATCCCGAAGTGAGATATACCCCTAGTACACAAATGGCAGTTGCTACTTTTACATTAGCGATTGATAGACCTACTGGCCAGGGAAAAGAAAAGCAGACTGACTTTCCAAGGATAACCGTGTTTGGTAAAATGGCTGAAAATTGTGAGAGATTTCTTAAAAAAGGCAGACTCGTAGGTGTTCAGGGGAGAATCCAGACAGGCAGCTACAAAAATAAAGAGGGACAGACTGTATATACTACGGATGTTGTGGCTAATAACGTGGAATTTCTTGAATGGGGAGATAATAAGCAAAGTACCGCAAGTATGGAGGGTATACCAGAGGGTTTCAGCGAAAATGATGGTGATATTCCATTTTAGGAGGTAGTACATATGATTAATAGTCCGTGCAAGGGCTGTACTGACAGATATGTTGGGTGCCATGGCAAATGTGCAGAATATATATCATTTGCAACTGCTAATACAGAACGGAGAGAACTTATTAAAAAACAGGTATTTGTGGACTGTTGCTGTGAAAAGGTTAGAAAAGATAGTGTTACAAGGGCTTACAGAGGATTGAAGTAATAAGGAAGTTGAAATTGAGAGGTATGCAATATGAAAGATAAGGATATAAAGAGTTTTACAGTAGAATATGAGGACGGAGAAAAGAAAAGCTTTGAAAAGGGATTTATGGTAGAGATAAGGGAAAATGTGGGCGCAGAAGATGCTACTGTAACATTCAATATGTGTGGGATTGGGGGACAGGACTTGTATCTTATAATTAGCTCTGTAATTCAATTTGGAAATCAAATTGGATTTTTCGATAAAATTTAGGATTAACCTGTAAAAGAAGAGAGGAATGTTATGAAAAAAGTAAAAATATTAATGGGCGAATTTTCGGGTTGCGAGTTTGAAGGCTATCGATATTATTGCGACTATCTACATACTGGAAATAGTCCAGATTTATATATTATAAAAACCCCAGAAGGAGAAATGACAGTTACTTCTGACAAAATTGATATATCACACTATGAGGCACAATTATTAGACGAAGAATTAACAAGATTAGGTGCTAAGGTGGGAGATACAGTTAAAATTATTCGTTCTGGAGGTGGTTATTTTAAAAACAGTTGGGATAGTAAAATACCACATAAAATTACAAGAATAACGCCAAGCGGATACGTTCAGTTTGACGATGGCATGGGGGAAATGTTTAGACCTGATGTCGAAGTGATTTAGAACGATTAACTATAAAACTTTATAAATATTTGGAGGTGGTAAAATTGGCACGCCCTATCAAAGATGGAATTGATTATTTTTCACTTGATGTGGGTTCTTTGCAAGATAAAAAGGTAAAGCTTATAAGGGGAGAATTTGGAGCCAAAGGAGTTTTAGTATTACTTAATTTATGGTGTGCTTGCTATGGCGAAAATGGATATTACAAAGAATGGGATAATGACGATTGCATTTTGATGGTAGACACTGTTGCTTGTGGTTGTACCCCATCTTTCATAGATGAAGTTGTAAAAGGGTGTATTAGACGTTCAATCTTTGATGAAGGGGTGTTTAATGCGTTCGGGATACTGACTTCTCGTGGAATACAAAGACGATACTTAAGGGCTGTCTCCAACCGTGATAGTATCGAAATGATAGCGGAATACTGGCTGCTTGACATCAATAATCCAAAAGATGTCCCAGCAAGTATTTCTAAAAAGCTTACCTTTAAAAATATAACTTTGCAAAATAACCTCATTTCTTTGCAAAATAACCCAGTTAATTTACAAAGAAACTACACAAAGGAAAGGAAAGGAAAGGAAAGTAAAGAAAAGGAAAGTGAGGAGAGCCTCACAATTCCACACTCCACTCTTTTAGGTTCCTTTGCCAATGTGGAATTATCTGAAACAGAATTAAACGAACTATCAGTTACATTTGAAAATTATAATGATCTGATTAATAAGGTATCTGAATACTTAAAGAATGCAACTAGATTATATCAGAGCCATTATGCTCTAATATGTAAAATTGCAAGAGAGGATAAATGGCCTAAAAAGAGAAAAGTTGTTGGCGAGATAGAATCAAAGCCGATAGAGTCAGTTCCAATGCCGGAAGAATTAAAGAAAAAGATGGGCCTATATTATAAAAGTTTGGAGGTGGAAAAATGAAGAATGACAATGTCCGTGATTATATCACAGCAGCTTTTAGGTTCTATGCCAGTGTAGGCGGTTATGAAAAGTACAAAAGAAAACTTGGAGCACGGATTATGGAACGCTTAGAAAAATCTGAGAGTTGCAGTACTGATGTTTCCAAACCTACAGAAGCGCAAATAGTTAAAGTAGAAGAGCAGATGGAGGCATATAAGGCAGATTTGTTAGACCTTTACGCTGTTGAAAATACTAAAAAAAGAATTGAGCAGAGTGATTTGAGTTATAGGGATTTAATTTGGCAGGTAATAGAAATGGTTTATATGTTTGAGCCGGATAAACCCATAGAACGAAATGACATTACTAACAGAGTGATTAAATGCTGTGCTGAATTAAGCATTTCCACTGCTAGTGCCTACAGGTATTTAGCAACAGCAAGGCACATGTACGCAAAAGAAAGAGGGCTGCGGATTGACAATAATAAGCTAAGAGCCAAGTTCTACAAAGATGAAAGGGAAATTGTATAAATTCCAGTAGGAGGTATGTAATTTGAACGATAGACAACAGTTAGGGTTTATGGAGGATGGATATGTTTTATGAAGCAATATTAAAGACTGGAAATAAAACATCAGAGCAACTTAGAGAAAAGGCTTTACAAGAAAGTTGGATAGGAGAATTAACCAACAAAGACGTTAAAGAAATGATGGAATATTATAACACACTGGACGGACTGAAAGTAATTGTTGGAGAAGCTGTTTTCGGAGAAGGTTATACGCTTATCGCATGGGGTGATGAAGCAGACGAAAAGATAAAAGAAGCCTTTTACCTTATGGAACAGGATGGGTACTTTGGTGCCTATATAGACGATAGAGAAAGATTTGAGCGAGATTGGGAGTCAAAAGATTACGATAATAATGCAGGTATGAATTTTGACAAGGATGACGTTGAAATCATTAGCGCACTTGGTAAAAAGGATAGTTAGAATTATTGGAGGATTAAATATGAATAACAAAATTTCAGTTGGAGATAAGGTTGTTATGAATGACAACTATAGAGTGTCAGAAAAAAACAAAGGGATTGAATTTGTAGTAAGAAGTAAACCATTTGATTTATGCGGAACAGTATGCGTAATGTTGGAGAATTACAGAGGCGGTTATGCATTAGATGGGTTAACTAAAGTAAAGTAGAATTTAGCTGAGAAGCAGAAAAGGAGATATGCATGAAACTTAGAGTAAGAGAACCAAGGACAACAGAATACTGTTTCCGTTTGGATAAGAATGATGATTTATATATCAACTGTACATGGGCGAGATTCCTCCTTAACCACGATACTTATGTATTATCAATAGAATCAGATTGTGGCTCGTTTTCATATGGATGGAGCGTGACAGAATCAGAGCCGTTTAAAGCTCTTATGGCTCGAATTGATAAATGGTACCTTATGGATAAGATATCATCTAGGAATGTATTAAATTTAGAGGAAAGCAAAAGAAAAACCATTGAAAATATAAGAGAGTCGTTTGCGTTTGAACAATTACCTACATCGCAGCAGGAATATCTTGTTGATGAAATTAGTGATATTGAGTCAAATACAGAAGAAGGCTTTTATCGTGAAGTAGATACTGCATTATATTCAGGGATTAGTTCTGAAAATATTGAAACAGAAATGGACTATCCGCTTAGAGCGCAAGTGATATGTAACTTCTTTGAGAAATATCTGCAACCAGAGTTGCGTAAACAAGAAAATTAAAATTTAAGGGGTAGGTAAATGGGCGAATATAATAGATATTCAAACGATAATATAAGACCTGTCAAGTTTAAAAGAGAGATAGTTAAAGTGGTATCAGTATCATTATTTGACAAGTGGAATATCCCACCTACAAAAGCTTATGTCCGTTATCAATGCGATTATAAGGGAATCGATATGAGCAAGCCCTTAAAAATACACACAAGAAAAAACGGCACTAATTATGTGTGTTTCAATGGGAAAAGATATGATATTGATATAAATTCAAAAGAAAATGAACAACAGATAAACTAAAATTCGCACGGTGCAAATGAAAGGAGATTGTGTATGAGATTAATTATAGATGAGGAAATTCAAGGATTCAATATGGAGCATCAATCAGTACGTGATGTTGCTAAAAAAATAGAAGAAATCTTAGATGAAAATGTAATTGAGATAAGGATAATAAAAAAAGCCACGCATAGTGGTGGCTCTTGCAATTCTAAAGATTCTTTTTCAAATAGTCGGAATCACATATAACATTTCGCCAAGCAGCAGTACCGGTTAATTCCCCTACAAAAATTCTATCATCTGAATCAATTATTTTATCTATTTCCTCACGAATAGTTACGCAAGTTTTATCTGTTGAGATAAACCAAGTTGATTCAGTAATACGTGCCCAAACTGAGTAAGCTTTAAGGTATTTATACAAATCGTCATAGTTTTTTCCACTTTTGCAGAGATCATAAGTAATGATTTTAGATGTAGCCATAAATATATCCTTTCATATAAAAATAAGAACAAGAGTTCACCGATTAATTTTATTATATCCAATGGGAAAGGAAGTGTCAATCATGAATTTGGGTGAGATTTTACTAGAAGAAAGAAAACGGCAAGGCATATCACAGCAAAAATTAGCAGATATGGCTTGCGTGACCAAAAGGTCAATAGTCTATTGGGAAAAAGGGAGTAAATGCATGAGTGTAGAAAGTGCAGATAAAGTCTTTAAAGCATTAAAAGTATCTATAACGTTGGGGAACGATAGTTCACTAAACTAAAATCTGCACGGAGTAAAGAAAGGAGGATGGGGTTATGGATGAAGTAATAAATAAATTCATGGCCGGAGTTATCGAAAAATTTGGTACAGATACAGCGAGTAACCTTAGAAATATGCTTTATTTAGCATTAGATGGTTATGAGATATGTAAAAAAGAGACAAGCCTTATAATCCCATCAATCCAAGAAAATGAAAAGCTGATAGCAATGTTCTTGATTGCAAAGAAAGTTGAAGGTTGCACCGTGCGAACCATAGGCAGCTATAAAGGGGTATTACGGTTTTTTCTTCGGATAATCGGAAAACCTCTTTTAGAAGTGACCACCAATGATATTCGAATGTATATAGCAAAAAGAGATATACAGGACAGAGTGTCGAAGACCACACAGGATAATGATCTGCGTGTATTGCGCAGCCTTTATGCATGGCTGACAGCGGAAGAGTACATAATCAAAAATCCCACACTAAGAATAAAGGCCATTAAGAAGGAAAAGCGGATTAAAAAGCCTTTTACAGAAATAGAGATTGAGAAGCTGAGGCGTGCATCAGAGAGAAAAAGAGATTTAGCCGTTATAGATGCCCTCTTAAGTACGGGAATGAGAGTGGGAGAAATAGTCCAACTAAATCGCCAGGATATTATAAATGATGAATGTATCGTATTTGGTAAAGGTGAAACAGAAAGAGTTGTATATTTTAATGCAAGGGCAGTAGTATCCTTAAACAATTATCTTCAGGAGCGCACAGATAATAATGAGGCATTATTTGTAAGGTCAAGAAAGCCGTATAATCGCATTGGAGAATCGGCTATAGAGGATATAGTCCGTAAGGTCGGCAAAACGGCAGGGGTAAACAACGTTCATCCTCATAGGTTTAGGCGAACTACTGCGACAATAGCTTTAAACAGGGGAATGCCTATAGAACAAGTTCAGAAAATGCTAGGGCATAAACAGATTGACACAACGATGATATATGCTCAAAGTGCCCAGGAAAATCTAAAAGCGAGCCATAAAAAGTATGTAATTTAATAAAAACTAATACTGATATTAAGGATAAATAGGTATAAAGAATACATATTTTCTCTAAAGTTGATAGTAGTACGACCTATTTATATGATATATTGTGTATAGTGGTAAAACGTAGAGAGACAGAAAGCAAAGAAAAACTTTCCGTCTTTTTTATTGCTTAAAAAGGAGGTGAGGTCAGATGAATAGCGTTGATCCAATTAGAAGTACAAAAGATATTAGTAATTTTGTAGATTATCTTAGAGGTAAAAATGAAAGAGACTATATTCTGGCTCTTACCGGGTTTTATTCAGGATATAGAATTTCTGACATTTTAAATCTAAAGGTTAAAGATTTTCATAACAGAGATTATTTTTATTTCAGAGAGAAGAAAACTAAAAAGCAGACTAAGCTTTTAATTAATCCTATCTTGAAAAAAGCTGCTAATGAATATATTGAGCAGAATGACTTAGAAGATAATGATTATATTTTTAAAAGTCAAAAAGGTTACAATCAGCCTATTAGTAGACAAAGGGCCTATAAGGTTTTGAAAGATGCAGCTAGAGCTGTAGGTTTGCAGGGCAATTTTGGTACACATAGTTTAAGAAAGACAATGGGGTATCATTATTATCAGCAGACTAAAGATGTTGTAACTTTAAAGATGATATTTAATCATTCGTCGGTTGATGTAACCTTAATTTATATAGGGATTACACAGGATGTAATGAACGATAAATTGAAAGGTTTTAAATTGTACTAAGAATGTTACATATTGAAAAATTGAAACATGATACTGATAAATTGTGAGTCTGAAAGACATTGAAAATATTAGATTGTTTAGAGCAATTATATTTATTAAAAGGATATTTAAAAATATCTTTTTTTATAAAAAATCAAAAAAACGTTACACAATGAAAGAACGTAACATTTAATATTTTAAAATGCTCTAAAGCCTTGAATTTATTATAGATTAAGGGTGTTTTAAAAACATTACACAATTTTAAGATATGTCACTTTTACTCAAAAATGGAATTGAGGGATGAAATGAAAAAATCATGTGTTTATTGTGGAAGAATCCATGATACAAAGTTTGATTGTGGAAAGAAACCTAAGAGGTTTAAGAAAGCCAATGACAAGAATAAGTTTAGATGGTCGAGGAAGTGGAGAGAAAAAGCACTGCAGATAAAGGAGAGGGATAAATACCTTTGTCAATTAGCATTAAGAGAGAATCCACCACGATATGTATATACAAACTTAGAAGCCCATCACATCATACCGATAGAAGAGGATTGGGATTTAAGGCTTGACGATGATAACCTTATCACTCTATCAGAAGAGTACCATGAAAAGGCAGAGCGTGGAGAGATACCAAGGGAATTACTTTTAAAGATAGCGAGGGAGAACAATGACAGATAATATAAACGCATATATATGTTTAGACTGTGGTAAAATCTCAGGGCCATATCCAAAGCGCAAAATGAAAACAATGGATGGAAGGTTATGTGATAAGTGTAGTGGCAAGTTAATTCCTGCGTATGTAGGGATTGATTTAGCAAGTGGAGTTGAACGTAGTGTTGAGCAAGGTGGACTTAGTCCAGCAACGTGATAAGCATCCCCCCAGGGTGTCAATGATAAAAAATTGAAGCTCGTGGATACCACAGCCCCACCTAATTAAACAAAAAATTCCCACATCAACTTTTCATAAAGATTCTAGGAAAGGAGAGTTAAATATGCCAACACCAGCAAAATCATATGAAGTACTTGTGACAGAAGGCAAGTCCCATAGAACCAAAGCAGAATTAAACGCAAGGAAAAACGCAGAGGAATCACTTGCTACAGGAGTAGAAATTAAAGAACGCCCTGAGGTTGCAAATAATCCAATAGCCCATAAAGAGTTTTTAAGGGTAAACAAACTGCTGAAAAAAATAAAAAAGAATGATGCCATATATGAGCCTGTTATTAATAGATATTGTATGCTTCAGGCCGAATGTAAGGATTTTGAAGAAAAACGAGAATCTTTCTACAATGACTTACAGGAACTCACTGAGGATAAAGATGATCTTATTTCTAAAGATGAAATGTCCTTAAGCACTTACTATAAGCATAAGAATGCAATACAATCATCAATTATAAATTTAGATAGGCAGGTACAGGCTAAGCGAAAAATGATTCTGGATATAGAAAAAGAAAATCTCATGACTATAGCAGCAGCACTGAAGAGTATTCCTAAGAAAGAGGAAAACAAAGAAAATAAAATATTAGAGGTGTTACGAGGTGGTCGTAAACAGCAAGGCGTATAGATATGCCACATGGTGTATACAAAATGGCAATAATAAAGTACCTATTTATGTTAAAAAACAGGCTAAAGATTGGATTGACATTGTAGACGGTAATCATCCTGAAGCCTACATAGATGATGAGGCTTTTGAAAAGATTGAAAGTCTGCTTCATTTAATGATTCATCCAGATTTAAGATGTACTATGGATGAAGGGTTAGAAGATTACGCATGGCTTTTAATAGTGGCTGCACTATGTACCAAGCTTAGAAATTCACAAAATTTGGACATACGGTATTACACAACCGTTGTACTAGAAATTTCAAGAAAGAATTTTAAGACATTTAATGCAGCAGTTATTTTTATTTTATTGCTTCTTACTGATCAACAATTTTCGAGATTCTTTTCTGTTGCTCCAGATTTAAAACTTTCATCAGAATTAAAGGTAGCACTTAAAAAATAATAAAATCAAGCCCTTTACTTGCAGAAGAAAATATTTTTAAAGTGCTTCGAAGTGAAATAAGATGTGTATTAACAGACAGTGAGTATATACCGCTTGCTTATTCAGAGGATAGAATGGATGGTAAACTTGCTAATGCTTTTTTAGCGGACGAAGCGGGGGCTATGGACTCTTATCCAATTGAAGCCATGAGATCATCACAAATCACATTGTTTAACAAGCTTGGGATTATAATTTCTACACAATACCCAAATGACAACAATGGTATGATAGATGAAATAGATATTTCTAAAAAGGTACTTGATGGCTTAATAGAGAACAAGCGGAGATTTTCATTATTATATGAGCCGGATGAAAAGTATATGCAGGATGACCTCTGGCAGACAGAAGATTTGGTTATTTATCAAAGTAATCCAGTTGCAGTAGCACATAAATACATCTTTGAAGCAATAAAAGAAATGCGAGAGATGGCAGTCCTTTATGAGAACAAGCGTGAAAATTACCTATGTAAACATAATAATATTAAGTATAAAGGGCTTGGTGTTGAGGGGTATATTGAAATTACTAAAGTCAGACCATGCAAAGTAAAGGAAAACTTAGAATTTTGGAAAGGCAGAACTGTTTATCTTGGCATAGATTTATCCATGTCAGATGATAATGTTTGTGTGGCAATGATATGTATAGATGAGTTTGGATTTATTCATGCTAAAGTATGGGGGTTTATACCTAAGGATAAAAAACGTATAAAAACTAAAAAAGAAGATGTGGATTATGACAAGCTTATAAAGCTGGGTGCATGCTTTGAGTGTGGTGATGAAGTAATTGATTATGGATTTATTGAAACCTTTATTATTGGTGAAGATGAAACTGGTAAAAATGGAATCCAAGATAAATATAGTGTTGAGATTAAGCAAATTGGATATGACCGATGGAATGCTATAAGTACAGTACAGAAATTAGAAAAGGCGGGATATGAGTGCGTTGAAATTAAGCAACACAGTTCTGTTCTTCATATGCCAACAAAATTATTAAGAGAATATATTTTAAAAAAGAAATTTAATTATGATGAAAACTTAATGCTTGAAATTAATTTTCAAAATGCTAAGTGCACTGAAGATACAAATAAAAATAAATATGTTAATAAAAAGAAATCAAGTGGCAAGGTTGACCAAGTAGTCGGGTTAATCAATGCCACTTATTTGTTACAGCAAGAAATGCTGTTTGGGGTAGATGATTTTACCGTACAAGTAATTTAGGAGGTGTTATTATTAAATTTTTTAAGAGAAATGAGACAAGAGCTGATCCGATTAATGCAAATGAAAATCCAGTAGATGAAACTTTGTTAAGGGCATTGTTAGGAAATAGTGAGTGTAGTAAAGCTGATGCTCTCAATATTCCAAGTGTGAAAGGGTGTATCAAATTTATTGCTGATATAGTAACCATGTTACCAATAAAGCTTTATAAGAATGAAGATGGTAAAGCTGTTGAAATTAAAAATGATATCCGGGTTAAAATACTAAACAATGAGACAGGTGATACATTAAATGCGGAACAGTTTTGGAGAGCAATAATAGCAGATTATTTCCTTGGAAAGGGCGGGTACGCTTATATTAATAAGCAAGGGAATAAATATATGAGTTTACATTATGTTGACGAAACTTATATTAGTGTAAATAAAAATACTGATCCAATTTTTAAAAATTACAACATATGTGTTAACGGTAAGCTGTATGAACCCCATGAATTTATAAAAATTCTAAGGAATACTAAAGATGGTGCTAAAGGTCACAGTATAATTGAAGAAAGCCCATTAATATTAAGCGTAGCAATAAATACCTTAAAATTTGAAGATAATTTAGTAAAAAAAGGTGGAAATAAAAAAGGCTTTTTAAAATCAACCAAAAAACTAACGCAAGAAGTAATAGATATGCTTAAAGTAGCTTGGCAAAGATTATACTGTAACAATAGTGAAAATGTTGTAGTGCTTAATGACGGATTAGAATTTCAAGAATCAAGTAATACGTCAGTAGAAATGCAGCTTAATGAAAATAAAGAAACTAATTCTACAGAGCTGTATAAATTGTTTACAATGCCAGCTAGTGTAATAAATGGAACAGGAACAAATGCAGATTACACAAAGGCATTTAAAATGGCAGCATTACCAGTAATAAAAACAATAGAATGTGCACTTAATAGAGACTACTTACTTGAAAAAGAAAAGGAGTCTTTTTATTATGCCTTTGATACTAAGGAAATGCTGAAAGGGGATATAAAAGAACGCTATGATGCTTATAAAACGGCTCTTGAATCTAACTTTATGCAAATAGATGAAGTGAGGTTCATGGAAAATCTTCCAGCCTTGGGACTAAATTGGATTAAGTTGGGGCTTGATAGTGTGCTATATGATCCTACAACAAATGAAATTTATACAGCTAATACAAACATGAAAACAAATTTAAAAAAAGTAAAAGGAGGTGAAGAGGTTGAGAATTGAAATTAGAAGCGATTGCGTATTGCTCGACGGATATGTAAATGCCGTTGGTAGAGATTCTAGACCTATTATTACTGCTGATGGTAAATGTGTAGAACAGATTGAACCTAGAGCTTTTGAAAGAGCTTTACAGAGAGCGCCAAATGTTGATTTATTGCTTAACCATAACAAAAATAGAAAGCTTGGCTCTACAACGGATAAAAACCTTGAATTATTTGAAGACAACATAGGCCTTAGAGCAATTTGTACAGTAACAGATGCGGAAGTAGTTCAAAAGGCCAGAGAGCAAAAATTAAAAGGTTGGTCTTTTGGGATGTTCACAATTAAGAGAACCTTAGAAGAAAGAGCTAATGACATACCTAGAAGGCATGTTGAGGAACTTGATATGTTTGAAGTATCTATAATTGATGACAGAATGTCACCATGTTATATAGGAACATCCATAGAGCAAAGAGCAGATAAAGAAATGGTTGCAGAGCATAGGGGGATGAATTTAGAGCTGTAACTGTAGATGAGTCTAATAAAACAAATATTGATTATTCAAAATATGAAAACAGAATTAAGAAGATAAAAGGAGAAAAAAAATGGTAAAACGTATTGCTGAGTTTAGAGCTAACTTAAAAAGCTTAGAAGAACAGAGAAATGATAAGGTTGCAGAGGTACAAGCAATTGTGGAGGGTGCGAAGTCTGAAACAAGAGCCTTAACTGAAGATGAAGTTACTAAGTTTGACAATTTAGAAAAAGAAATTGCTGCTATTGATAAGACTATAGCAGCGGAAAAACGTGCTAGTGCACTAGAAATAATTGAAAACAGGGGAAAAGATGAACCTGAAGATAAGAATAAAACAAAAGAAGAGGCAGAAGTTAGAGCGTTTGAATCTTATTTAAGAGGTGTGGCTCCTGAGGAAAGAGCTGATGTAAATTTAACTACTGGCGATAATGGGGCTGTAATACCAGCTTCTATTGCAAATAAGATCATAAAAAAAGTTGTTGATATTTCACCGATTTACAGCCTTGCTACAAGATATAATGTGGGCGGAACATTGTCTATTCCATATTATGATGAGTCAACTCAGTCAATCACAATGGCTTACGCTACGGAATTTAATGAGCTTGAATCAAAAAGTGGAAAGTTTAAAAGTATTGAGCTAAAAGGATTCTTAGCTGGGGCCCTAAGTAAAGTATCAAAATCATTAATAAACAATTCTCAGTTTAATATTGTTGAATTTGTTATTAATGCTATGGCAGACTCTATTGCTGTGTGGATTGAAAAAGAGTTGTTAAATGGAACAACAGATAAAGTCACAGGGTTATCTATGGTAACTCAGGTTGTAACGTCAGCTGCTTCTTCAGCAGTTACAGCAGACGAACTTATTGATGTTCAGGAAGAAGTCCCAGATACATATCAAAACGCTGCAATTTGGATAATGAATAAAACAACACGAAAAGCAATCCGAAAGTTAAAAGATTCTGAGGGCAATTATCTTTTAAATAAAGATGTAACTGCTAAGTGGGGATATACATTACTTGGAAAAGATGTATACACTTCTGCAAATATGCCAACTATGGAAGCTGGAAAAACTGCAATTTATTATGGTGACATGAGTGGGTTGGCAGTAAAATTATCAGAGGATGTAAGTATTGAAGTATTAAGAGAAAAGTTTGCTACTCAGCACGCTGTTGGGGTTGTTGCTTGGGTTGAACTTGATTCAAAAATCGAAAATGGGCAGAAGATTTCAGCATTAAAGATGAAAGCTGTTTAGGAGGTAACATATGAAAATTAAAGCGTTAGTTAATTTTTCTGGCGCTTTTTCTATGTCTAAAGGTGAGGTTTTAGAGTGTAATGATGAGTTTATACTCCAAGACCTCACAAATGCCGGTTACATAGAAGAAGTAAGCGACAAGGATGTGAAGTCCGATGAAAGTAAGTGAAATATCAAATAAAGAAATTGCTGATTATTTAAGACTTGAAATTGATGATTTAACAGAAAATGAAAAAACCACAATTACAAATCTATTGGATATTGCTAAAAGCTTTATTAAATCATATACAGGGTTATCTGACATAGATACACATGAAGATTTTGTAATTGTGGTCTATATTCTAGTTGAGGATATGTATGATAATAGAACTCTATATGTAGATAAGAATAACCTAAATAAAGTTGTTGAAACGGTTTTAGGTATGCATTCAACTAATTTACTATAAGGGGGAGTAGTATGAGTTTAAGTAGTAGATTAAATTGCAGAATTGATGTTTATGGAAAAAAAGACTATATTAATGCACTTGGTGAAGATGATTATATTTATGAAAAACTAAAAAGTATATATGCAGAAATAACTCCAAGTGGGGGGAGCCTTTTGAGCGGTGAAGGAAATACCACTCATGCAGATATTTCTCATAAATTTGTAATCAGGTCCAATTCTATTTCAAACTTATCCAACGACATGTACTTTATATTTAAGGCGCAAAGGTATGATATTAAATACTTTAACCCTAATTATAAATATAGAGACAGAATAGAAATATTTTGCAGTTTAATTATGGAATAGGAGGAGCTGGTGGATACTTTAGATGACCTTTCAAAGGATTTAATTTCTGCTGCTTTAACTTTAAATAAAGGGAACCATGCAAAACAGTTCCTGAGAAAAGAAGGGACTGACTTGAAAAAAGTTACTTTGTCTGAAGCTAAAAGTAAGATAAGGAAAAGAACAGGAGGCCTTTTTAAAAGTATTAAAAAAGGAAAGGCATATAAATATAATGGTGATTTAGCAATTAGGGTTTATGCAGGAAAACCCGGTCACTTATTAAATAATGGTCATAGAATTGTTGACAAAAATGGTACAGAACATGGATTTAAAGAGGGCGTACACTTTTTGGAAAGTGCAGAGTCAAAGTTTGAGGGTACATTTGAAACAGATACCTTAAAATGGATTGACGGTTTACTTGATAATTGTGGGCTGTAAGGTGGTGGTTATATGATTACATATGGTGAAATTCATGAAGCTATTGTTAATAAAGTAAGAGGTCATTTTCCTAAAATTAAAATACAGGCCTCAGATAATGAAAAAGGATTAGTTCGGCCATCATTTAGAGTGACTTTTGATAGTGTTAGTTCAAGCAACTTTATGAATACAGCTCAGGACAGGAGCATACCAGTCAGGATATTGTTTTTTCCATCGGATAGAGAAAAATATAGGCTTGAAATACTTGATATTCAATGGCAATTAGTAGACCTATTTTTAATAGGTAATATTACTACCAAAAGTGGTTTTATAATTGAAACTCATGAGTGTGAAAGTGAAACCGTAGACGGTGTATTGCATTTTACCTTTGACCTTGAACTGTATGAGGACTTAATCATCACTGATGATAGAGAATTGATGGGAGATATTGAACTACAGGAAAATGTAAATAAATAATAGGAGGTAAGAAAATGGCAGATATAGGACTACCAAATGTGTCACTTGTATTTACAGGACTTGGAACCAGTGCTGTAAAAAGAGGCAGCAGAGGTGTAGCGTGTCTTATTATATCGGATGATACAGATAAGACTTTTGATTTCGTAGAATACACGAGTATTGACGATTTGACAAGTAATGAAATTAAAAAGTATACAGCTACTAACTTGCAATACATAAAAGATGTACTAGCTGGCATTCCATCTAAATTAATTGTAGCAAGACGAAATGTTGCAGGAACATTGCCGGACATACTTGCTAAGATAAAAGGTAAAAAAATGGATTGGATTGGATTAGCTGAAGCAGAAGCAGCAGATCAGACAGCATTGGCAACCTGGATTAAGTCTGTTAATACCAGTGAGAAGAAAAAGTATAAGTGTGTTGTATATAATGCAACGACAACTGATGATATTCATGTTGTTAACTTTGCAAATTCTGATGTTACCTTTACTGATGCCAGAGGAAAAGTAACAGGAGAAAAGTTTGTATCACGGTTAATCGGTATGTTGGCAGGGCTACCACTTACAAGGAGTGCAATTTCCTACTCATTTACGGATTTAAAAGCAGTAACAGAGCCAGTAGATTTAGCGTCAGCAGTGAATACTGGCAAATTTGTACTATATAATGATGAGGGCATTGTTAGAGTGGCAAGGGGTGTAAACAGCCTAATAACTACTGGTGATGGTGTTACGGATGATTTTAAGCACATAATGATTATTGAAACCCAAGATTTGATTTACAATGACATTATCACTACTTGGAAAGACTCTTACAAAGGTAAGTATAAAAACAGTTCTGACAATCAGCACTTACTGATCGGAGCGATTAATAGCTACTTCAAGGCATTAGAAAAAGAGGGCCTGCTTGATGATAGTTATAATAACCTCGCTAGAATTGATGTTGAAGCTCAGAGAATGGCTAATGTGCCTAAATATGGTGCTGATGTTGTTGCAACTTGGGATGATGCAAAGGTGCTTGATATGACCGTGGGAACGCAGGTCTATATAAAGGCAGATGTAAAAATCCTAAATGCAATGGAAGATTTCAGTATGGTAGTTTCAATGTAAATTTGAAAGGTAGGGTTATGAAATGGAAGGAAATAAGTATTGGAATGGCTCAAACGGTAGGATTTGGGTAAATGATAAGCTCTGGGAGGCAGTAAGTAAGTTTGAGGCAAAAATGGAAATAAACTGGGAAGAGGTTCCAGATGGAATGAAAACTACCCAGGTGCCTATGGGATACTCCGTTTCCGGCAGTATAAAAATGAGAAAGACTGACAGCAGAGTGTTAGCCCTTGTTGCTGAAGATTACAAAAAAGGGGTTATAACGGATATTAAAATAGTGGGAAAGGCAATGAACCAGTCCACAGGAAAAACGGAGAGAATTGCTTATTTAGGAGTTACTTTTGACGAACTCACATTAAGCGATTTTGAGGAAAAGAAAATTCAAGAAATCGAAGTACCATTTAAGGCTGAGGATTTTGAAATACTGCAAACCGCAGGTTAAAAGAAAGAAGGTTAACCATGGGTGGAATAAGTAATACAGATAAAAACATTACTTTAGACGATTTTATTAAAAAATCTGTTGAAAGGTATAAGAATAGAAAGATGGTTGTAAATCTGGAAGTAAACGGAGACCTGATACCGTTTAACAGGCCATCTGAGTATGATTTACTTAGGTATATTGATGATACTGCAAGAGCCATAGAGTGGGATTCTAATGGCAAGTATACTGGGCAGGACAGTAGCAAAATGTTTGAAAGCAGCAGGGATTTTGTATATGCTACTTGTAAATTCATGCAAGACAAAGAGTTGCAGAAAGCCTTTGAAGTAACTGAACCCACTGATGTAGTAGTCAAAATTTGTGGCGTGGAAGGCACACTGGAATTAGCAGCAAAAATAAAAGAGGCTTTTGATGGAGACCGTCTTGCAACAGAGGTTGACAATATAATAAAAAACTAATAAGAGGTAGTGACGATGAAGGTGGGCAGTTATACTGGATTAGTTACTACCTCAACAAAGGACATAAGCTTGATTACTTATTGAATTTACAGTACTATGAAAAGCGTTTTTTTATTGAAAGTATGTTATTCAATATAGAGTTACAAGCAAAGTATGATCAGGAAAAATTAAAATCAATTAATATTTAGAAGGCTATTTATAGCCTTCTTTTATTTAAGGTGAGGTGGTTCAATGGCGAGCAGAACTATTGGTATAATTTTAAGTTTAAAAGACCAAGTAAGCAAACCAATGTTTAAGGTTGTATCAAAAACCAAAGAATTGGAAAAGGAGACCAAACAAGCCAATAATGCCGTTAGTAAATTTGGAAAAGAAACTGCAAAGAGTTTTGATAAAATGGTTGGAAAATCAGCTAAAGTAGCAGCAGGAATGGCAGCCATAGGCACATCAATGGCATTAAAGACTGGTTTCGGAGAAGCGGTAGACATGGAAGGCTTTAGAACCCAGCTTGAAACTGCTACCAAATCAGCAAAAAAAGCAGGTCAAATAATGAAATGGTCTGTTGACCTTGCAAATAAAACACCATTTGAAACAGGCAGTATCGTTGAAATGTCCAGCAAATTTGAGGGAATGGGCATGAGTGCTAAGAAATGGGGCGGAATTACAGCAGACATGGCAGGTGCTACCAATAAAGACGTAATACAGGCAACAGAGGCCATCATTGATGCACAGACAGGAGAACTTGAAAGGCTTAAAGAGTTTGGTATCACCAAAACTATGATTTCTAAAAAAGCAGGTCAGATGTTTGCAAACCAAGAGGTTGTAAACAATAAAGGTCAGATTGTAGATCAAGAAAAATTTAATCAGGCATTGATGCAATTGATGGAAGATAAGTACAAAGGCGGTGCAGATAAATTGGCCGGAACCACTAAAGGTATGTGGTCTACGATAACTGGAGTAACTAAAACATCCCTTGCAAACATATTAGGGATGCAAAATGATGGAACGATAAAACAAGGGAGTTTGCTTGAATTATTAAAGAGTAAAGTCCAGATACTTGCTGATAAATTGACTCAGTGGCAAAGTGACGGAACCATACAGAGGATTGGAGAAAAGATTACCAAGACGGTAAAAACCGTCATTAGGGTAGTTACATCTATTTTTACTTTCATTAAGGCTCATAAAACAGCCATTAGTAATATTTTAATTGTTATAGGTAGTTTTATGATAGCTGTTAAAATTGGTATGGCAATAGTGCGAGTAATTAAGGTTGTGAGGATAGCCATGCTTTTGTTAAACGGTACACTTGTTGTTAGTCCATTTGGCTGGTTAGTTATTATAATTGGTGCAGTAATTGCCATAGGTATTCTGCTTTGGAAAAACTGGGATAAAATTAAAGCCAAGGCGAGTGAATTATGGCAAAAGATTAAAGGCACGTTTAGCGGAATAAAAAAAGCAATCGTCGGAGCTTTCACAGCTGCAAAAGAAAAAATAAAAGGTTTCTTTTCATGGATGGGAGATAAATTAGGTTGGCTGAATAAAAAAATAGAAGGAATCCCCGTGATAGGAGAACTTTATAAAGGCTTTAAAGGTGTTGTAGGTTTTGGGGTTAATGCCGTAAAAGCTGGTATGAAAGGTTATGCCACAGGAGGTATTGCAACACAGCCATCCATTTTCGGTGAAGCTGGTGCTGAAATAGCTATACCACTAAAGCAAAATAACCCTAGAAGTAAACAGCTTGTAAAACAAGCGGATAGAATTGTTAACGGTGGCAGTAGCGGAAGTATGCAAATTAACATACATATTGATTCATTTATAGGTCAGGAGGAATTTGCTGATACCATTGGTGAAAGGATAAGTAGAAAAATCCAAATGGCAATGGCAAATATGGCGTAGAGAGGGTGTGTAGTTTATGAACATTGTTTTTAGTGCCAATAATAACGAAGAAATTAAGGTACTACCAATAGTCCCAAGCGAGGTATCCATTGCAGAAACACAAAATAATGAAGAGTTTACAACGATTAATAATGGAGTCCTTAACTTAATTGGAGATATAGGACTTAGAACTCTTTCTATAGCTTCATTTTTTCCGGTTAGGCAATATGCATTTATGAAGCAGGGGAGCAGCTCCGATGGATGGTCCTATGTGGATTTTTTTAAGAAGTGGAGAGCAAAACGAGTTCCCTTAAGGTTGATTATTACCAGTTCCTCTGGTAAGGAAATATTAAATATTCCTTGCACAGTAGATAACTTTACTTATTCTGAAGCCAGAAATGGCAATATAAACTATTCCTTAGAGGTTAAAGAGTATAAATTTGTTAGTCTGGTGGTGTAATTATGGCAATTGATAATTATTTACTTACCCTGATAAAGAATACTGGGAAAACATTCAATATAACCCCCATAATCGGTAGCTTAAGCTGGAAAGATAGTTTAGATACTTTAGGCGTGGAGCTATCCTTTAGTAAGGCACATTCCGATGAAAAGTATTTGGCAGGATATGATGTTATTGAGGTAGGGGATAAAACCATACTTACCAATAATGGAAATGAAGTATTCAGGGGGATTATTACAGATGAAGATATACAGGGTAGAACTGGCAGGAGCTATACAGCGTATGACTATATGTTCTATATGAATAAAAGTAAAACTGATCCCATCCAAGTTAATAAAGAAGCTGCTTCACAGGCTATTACGAGATTGTGCCAAAAACTAAATATTGGAATATATAGTATTCCTCACATAAGTACTAAAATAGATGCAATTTACAAAGATAAAACCTTTGCGGAAATCCTCCTGGATATATTGGAGCAAGCCACAAATGAACTTGGCATCAAATACAAGGCAGAAATGAAGCAGGGAAAGCTTTTCATTGCTAAGCATACTGATTTAGTCATTAATGCAACTTATCAAATGTCATATAATACACCTGCTTTTGATGTTGGTAAAGCTATAGGGAGTGTATCCAAGCAACGAAGCATAGGAGATATGAGAAACAGTATTATTGTTACTTCTTCAGAGGAAAGTGATCTGGGTGTTAAAGCTTTAGTAAAAGATTCTGCCAGCATTTCCAAGTATGGTCTATTACAGGAGAATGTAAGTGTGGATAGTAAAGATTTTCCACAAGCCTATAATATTGCAAAAAATAAGCTTACTGAATTAAATAAGATCACAGAGAGTACCTCAATAGAATTGTTAGGTGATGATAGAGTACTGAGTGGAAGAATACTCTATATTACGGAGCCTCTAACAAAACTTTCAGGTGCTTATTTAGTTAAGGATGTAACCCACAACTATAGTAATAAAATACATAAAATGAGCTTAACAGTTGAAAGTAAGGTGATGTAAATGGCATATGAGACTGACTTAGCAAAGGAATTTAAAAAAAGGGATAATGAGAAACCTATAGGCAATATTGTTGGTAGGGTGGTTGCAGGATTGCCGGATATTAAAGTCTCGATATTAGATGATAATGTGATTTTAGGAAAAGATAAGTTGTATTGCTGCAACAGTCTATTAAGTCACGATAAACAGGCCAGTATACGGCTTACTGCCAGTACAGACACACAACAAGAACATTCACACAGCATTAATATAAATACTGATTGTAGCCTTACATTTTCCATTGGTTTAAATATAGGTGATTTAGTATTATTACAACATAGTTCGGATGGCACTAAATGGTTTATAGTAGATAAGATAACAAAGTTATAGAAAGGGTGGTATAAATGTTTCCTACGCTAGATATAGATTCTATTGTCAATAAAACAATAGAAGAAACGAGTACAGGCTCAAACTTTACCACTCTTGGTAGAGTAATGGTGATGGACTTTAATAATATAGATGGCAAAGCAACCGTAAAAATAGCAAATGGAAAGCCTGTGGAGGCTGTTTCTACAGCAGAAAAAATTCAAGAGTATGTAAAATTGTTACTCCGAACCGCTTTGGATAAATATAAGGTTTATAAAGATACTGAGTTCGGAGTTTCATATTTTAAGTATATGGGCGTAGAGATTTACCCATGGGATTCATTCAGTCAGAGGTTAAACGTGAAATAGTTGAAAAGATAGAAAAGTTAAGTGCTGTTGAGAGCGTTACCGATTTTGAAGCAAGCCTGTCAGGGACTACGTTAACAGTGCAATTTACAATTAATTTAGTAGATAGCACAAGTACAAGCATTAATGAAATGGTGGTGATCTAATGTCAATTATAATTAAAAATCAGGATAACATTTATACTGATTTATTGTCTAACATACCAGATGATTATGAAAAAAGTACTGGCACATTGACAGCAGATTTAGCAAAGTCTAACGCTATTGAAATGGCAAAAGTCTATGAAGTTGTAGGGCAGCTTATTAAACTGGTTGATGTGGACAATCTGGCTGGTGAGGAATTAACCAAATATGTGTTGCAAAGAAAAGGTATAAGTCGTAAGACTGCCACCTATGCACAAGTTGTATTGAATATCACTGGAACAGGCAACGTAGCAGTAGGGGACTTATTTGCAACCGCAAGTAATACTCAATTCAAAAGTCTTGAGAGTAAGGCAATAACAGGAAATGGTACGATTAGAGCACAGGCGGTTGTTGCCGGGGCAACAGGCAATGTCGGAGCTAATACAATTATAAGTATGCCTATTACCATTACAGGAATTACAGCGGTGAACAATCCGGCCGCAAGCTATGATGGTTATGATGAAGAAACCGATAATAGTTTAAAATCAAGATACTATGAAGCCTTGCAAAAACCTGCTACAAGCGGAAATATATATCATTATTTGGAGTGGGCCAAGTCAATTAATGGTTGCGGAAATGCAAAAGTCATACCGTTATGGAATGGTGCCAATACTGTAAAAATTGTTATTATAAACTCCGATATGCAGGTAGCAAGCCAGACGATTATTGATGCGGTGCAAAACTACATTGATCCCAAAGGTACAAATAATTCCACCTGGGGAACAGGAAAAGGTGAAGCTCCAATCGGAGCATATTGTACAGTTGTAAGCGCAGCAGGTGTAAATATTAATATTAGTGTGGATGCAACATTATCAAGTGGATATACGCTTGAAACTGTGACAACAAATATTAAAAATAACATAACAGCTTATCTTAAATCCATTGCTTTTGAACAGGACTATGTAAGTTATGCCAAGATTGGCAGTATTATTTTAGATACTGAAGGTGTTAAGGATTACACTACTCTTACTGTCAATGGTGGCATGACAAGTATAAATGTAGGGAATGAAGAAGTAGCTGTGATGGGAAGTGTGGTGGTTGAATAATGACAGCCCAAGAAAGATTAAGTAATAATCTGCACCAAATATTGAGAGATGATCCATACATAATGAATATCTGTAAAAGCGCTGGAATAGAAATTGATATTTTAGAGACAGTTTTGCAAGACCTGTATAATCAATTCTGGTTTGATAGTATGACATGGGGTGCGGATATTCTTGCTAAGAAGATGAACATTAACTTTAGTGACACATTAACCCAAGCTGAAAAAAACAGTCTGGTAGAGGCACGATTTAAGAATAATGGTAAGTCTGATATTGATTTACTCCAAAATATTGCAAATAGCTGGAAAAATGGGGAGACCTCCATTTCTTTTATTAATGGGAAGATAGTGGTTAAATTTATAGGTCAGTATGGAACACCAACAGACATAGCAGGGCTAAGGTCGGAAATAAGCAAAGCAAAACCGTGTCACTTAGATATTGAGTATTTATTTAGATACTTATTAGTTAAAGATGTAAGCATGATGACAATATCTGAACTAGAAAGTCATACTATTAGTCAGTTTGCATTTTAGAAGGAGGGACAATGAATATATCAAACATTTTAAACTTGTTTAAATATAATCCGGCAACGCAGGGCAATTTAACATTTAACATTGAGCAAGCATTAA
This sequence comes from Aminipila terrae, assembly GCF_010120715.1. Lineage (NCBI taxonomy): Bacteria > Bacillati > Bacillota > Clostridia > Peptostreptococcales > Anaerovoracaceae > Aminipila > Aminipila terrae. The sequence goes on along the minus strand of NZ_CP047591.1, from coordinate 3,422,021 downwards.
ATCAGAACTGGGATAAAATAGTAAATGTGCTTGCAAAAACACTAATGACTTATGATGCAACAATAACTTATGCACAAGATGAATCTTGTACATATCAAGGCAAAATTTACAGGTCAAAAACCAATAATAATACTGGCATGCCTCTGTCAGATACAACTTACTGGGAAGATGTAAACGCTTCTTTCCTTAAAAAAGACGGCAGCGTGCAGATGACAGGAGTATTAAAGACTCTTGGAGATAGTGGTATGCAAATTATTAGCGGAATAAATGGTATGTATACGCAAGGTGATTATTATATCTTTTGCTCAAATTGTTATTACGATGGCACAAATTGGCGTTACTCGTCAGACGGTGTAGCTATGTTCTTTAAAATACGTGGAAGTGAGAACGGTGTATACCAAAGGTGTTTTCAAAGCGGATTAAAAAATGCTATTTGTACCGATAATACTAGCTTGAGTGGCTATTTACTTACAGATAAAACAGGTCTGCCTTTAACTGGTGGAACATTAAATGGATATTTGGAAGTTAAGAGTCTCTCAAATACCAATGTTGTACTCACCAACACAACAAGACAAAGGGGCTCTTTAGTGCGAATGGCAGATGACGATACTCTTTTATTTGCAAATTATAGTTTATCAGGTGTTAATGGGAAATGTTTAGTATTAGGCAATGAGAATAGTGAAATAAGTTCCGCATTAAAATTAAGTGTTTATGGTTCAGGCACGGCTTGGAAGGTTTACGGTGAGCACAACATCACAGTATCAACTTCCGCGCCATCTGCCGCACTTGCTGAGGGTGCACAACACCAAGTATATGCATAGAGAGGTGATTGACTATGACAATATATAGAGGTGTAGGCGGTGTAAACCGTGAGATTAAACAGCAATTTCGGGGAGTTGGCGGTGTAAACAGGGAAATAAAAGAGCAGTATAGGGGTGTTGGTGGTGTAACTCGGAAAGTGTTCAGCAGTGGTTTGAGCCTACCAATATTATATAACTCTGGTCAAGAAAATATAGCAGATGCAGGTGGATGGGTAAAATTCTATATTTCAGGTGGTGACAGCGGAATAGCGTTAAACAATGGTAGTCAAATTGTATGCACAGCTAATAGTAGTGCTGACGTAGGTATGATAACTAATAATAAAATTAATTTGGCAAATTACAATTATGTATATGCGCAGGTTGATTATTATTCTGGTGGTCAGCGTGGTTGGTTACTTGCACAAAATTCAAAAGTAAGTGGAGGTAACTGGGATTTTTCAGCATCAATTTCTTTTACAGGAACGGGTAAAATTGCATTGCCCATATCTAGCATTTCCACAAGTCATTATATTTACATCGGAGCATCTGCTAACGGTTCAATTAAAGTAAGTAAAATATGGTTGGAATAAATAGGAGGATTATATGAAAATAAAATTAAATGATAATACAGAGTTAAATATTATATGTATAAATGGGAAGTCTACATATTTCCAAGGGGCGAACAGGGACAGCCTTGAATTCGTTTTCAAGAAGGGTGATTATCCATTTGATCAGTTGGATAAATTGTTCGCAGATGTGTCTAAAACGAAGAAAATCTCCGTTTTAGACACAGTAACCACTACAGATACAGACGGCAAGACCGTAGAAACCCCAACAGAGCATGTTTATGATAACTACTCCCTGAGAGTAAGTATGAAAATGGAACCTGTGATTATTACTCCGGCCACATCTACTGAGCCAGAAGTAACAGAAGAGAGGGTAATGGTCACTATGGGGCAGCTGACCTTGATTGAAAAGAAACTATCCGAATTAGGATTGTTATAAAATAGCTTAACAGTTTAATTAGCAGTGAAAATGCATCGCCAATAAGTAGGAAGATATTGATTAAAATGGTTATTATTGTTATGATAAATATATAAAAAACATGGGGGTAAACAACATGGCGAAATATATAAAGCCGATATGGTATATATCAATAGGAATAATAGTTTGTGCAATTTTTTCTTTGATTTTCACTTTTATATGTGGTGGATTTTCAATAGATAATTTTTAAGAGCATTTATAATTTGTTATATGTATTTTGGTGCACCTTCGCTGTTACAAGCAATAATAGAATTGATAGCACCTAATTTAGAAGGGTATTCATATAGTTTGATTATATGGTATGGTACTTTATTTATTGGTAATTATGTAAGACATATAATAAACAGCTATAGTGCTTTCTTTTTTGTATTTATTATTATGTGTTTAAGTTGTTCAATTCATTATTATAAGTCAGGTAAAGCAGAATAAAATGAACGGAACGGCGAGAATGTCGCAAATGTAGCGACATGAAAATATGAAATTAAACCTAATTTAATAATTTAGATAAAAACACGCAATAATGCGTGTTTTTTAATACATTTTTTTAAGCCCAAAGAGGCAGAAAGGAAGGTCTATTATGACTAAAGAAGAATTAAGAAAACAGAAGGATTTTACAAAGAAGTACGATGAAGTGATTAGAAGTATCGCTATTGCCGAGGAATGTGACATGGGCCAAGCTGAAGATATGCTTATGTATGAAATCAGGGTAAGATTAGGAATGCAGAAAAGGCAGGAGACATCTAAGGGGATTCCTGCTGATTTTGACTGGGGCACTGCTGAAGCAGATTACAAAGAATTAATTAAAAAGTAGTAGGTGAAGGGAGCGTAATGCTCCCTTATTTCTTTAAAGAAGGTGATTAAAATCAATATTTGTATAGATGCAGGACATTGTAAATTTACCCCGGGGAAAAGGGCATTTGACGGCTCCTTTTTTGAATGGGAATTTAATCATGATGTAGCCTGTAGAATAAAAGGACATTTAGACCGACATGGAGTAAAAAGCTATGTGCAGTATGTGGAAAATGCAAACCCTAAAACAGAACTAAACGCCAGAATATCTGCAATTAATAAAACTAAGCCAGATTTTGTAGTAAGCATACATGCTAATGCTGCTGGTACTACGTGGAATGAGGCTAGTGGTTGGGAAATCTATTGCAGTGCACCCACTGACAGCAATTCTAAAGGCACTATGTTAGCTAAATTAATTGAGAAGAACAGCAAGGTATTAGGGCTAAAGGATAGAGGCATAAAAGATGCCCATGGTGTGGCTGGGATTGTGGTAAGCACTACACCCCCAGCAGTACTTATAGAGCATGGCTTCTATACCAATCAATCGGAACTAGTAAAGCTTAAGGCCAATAATTTCAGGGAAGAATGCGCCATTTGTGATGCGAAGGGAATTTTAGAATATTTAGGAATTGCATGGAAGGAGGAAAGCAAAATGCCTGAGACAAAGAAAGCGCACTGGGCAAAACCTTACTTGGATAGCCTTGTGAAGAAAGGGATTATAAATAATCCAGAAGAGCACAAAGACTTGGATGCACCTATTACAAAAGGCCAGTTATTCGCTTTATTAGACAGAATTACTAAATAGGAGGACTAAAAGTGGACGAAAACACAATATTATTTCTTATTGCGATTGTAGGCTGCTTTGTAGGGCTTGGAGGGTGGCTATCTGGAAGGGATAAAAGAATAGTTGGAGATGCGGAATGGCGAGGTGCTATTAATGGCAAACTTGATGCGATACTTGGAATTGATAAGCGTGTCACAGCTTTGGAAAACGAAGTAAAAGAGCATGGCAAAGCCATTGCTAAAGTGGAGGAATCTGCAAAATCAGCACACCACAGGATAGATGGAATGGAGGAAAAGGAATGAAAATAAATTGGAAATTAAGGTTAAAGAATAAAACGACACTAACGGCATTAATAGCTTGCATAGTAGCTTTTGTGTATCAGCTATTAAGCATATTTGGTATTACAGTACCAATTTCAGAAAATCAATTCATGCAAGGGGCAGGAATTGTGATTAATTTGTTAGGGACTTTAGGGGTGCTGGTTGATCCCACTACTGAAGGGGCAAATGACAGCCTAAGAGCACTTACATATAATAGGCCCAATTAATAGATAAAGCCACCTAATTAAAATAGGTGGCTTTTTATTGATTTTTTGTATGTATATAAGTATTCCACAATTTCCCTATTTAATTTATATTGTAAATTAGACAATTTAGTTATTATATTTATAATACATATCTTCTATCTTACAATTTAAACCTTCAGCAAGGGTAAACAGGGTATAGAGGCCAGGCAGTGTCTTATTGTTTTCAATGCGAGATATTTGGCCTACAGTCAGATTTGTTCTATTTGATAATTCTGCTTGGGAAATCCCTATCTCTTTCCGTATCTCATTTATTCTGCAACGAAGATAAATCTTAAACACTCCCTTCCAACAAATTCAACCTACATTATATATTAGGTCGAAAAGTTGTGGTATTATCGAGTAAGACAACATCGCCTGATATTCAATTAAATAAATAGTTAGAAATAGATATATACGCACTATATGAAGCAAAGCTATTAATTAAATTATAGTAATTATTTTAAAAATGTTGAAAGTTATATTTAATGAAAGAGGAATTAGCATGGAGAATCTTAAACGCATTTTATTAAAACAACCAATAGACAGCAAGGTATTAGAAGACATTTACAAAATAACTGATGCAGATGAAAAAATGGACTGGGTATTGATAGCAAGCTTAGCATACAATTACTGCGCTATAAAAAATAAACGAACTGAAAGAAATAAACACTTAGTATAATTCAAAATATATTATGTTAAAATTAACAAAATAATTTAATTAATAGCTTAAATCCTAATAATATTATCTAATCAAATTATATGTTAATAAAAAATATATTGATTTATTAGCTGTTACTGTTAAAATGTAATAAGTAATTTAAGAGGTAGAGTATGAATAATAAAAAAGAAAATCAAAAAAAATATAACATTTATCTGTGCACTTTGGGTTGTCCCAAAAATGCCAATGACTCTGAAATGGCGGCGGGCATACTGGAAGAAAAAGGACACTGTATTGTAAATAGTCCTGTTGACAGTGATGCGATTATTGTCAACACTTGTGGGTTTATAAATGACGCCAAAAAAGAGTCCATTGCCAAGATCTTTGAAATGGCTGATTTAAAGGAAGATGAAAATAAGAAACGGTTACTCATTGTATCTGGATGCCTTTCAAAGCGTTATGGGGATGACCTGTTTAAAGAAATGCCTGAAGTAGATATATTTATTGGAGTAAATGAATATCATGAACTCCCTGAAATTCTGGAGAAGCACCAGACTGACAGGGAAATATATATATATGACTGTAATCAGCAGTTTCAGGAGACAACGAACAGAAAGCTTAACGAAAATCCATATACGGCCACAATTAAAATTGCAGAAGGCTGTGATAATATTTGTGCGTACTGTATTATTCCCCATATTCGTGGACACTACAGAAGCCGTAAAGAAGAAGATATTTTGCAAGAGGCAGAAATGCTGGCTGAAAATGGATGCAGGGAACTGATTCTGATTGCTCAGGATGTTACCGCTTACGGATGTGATTTATACGGTGAATTCAGACTCGCACAACTTGTTAAGAAGCTTTGCAGAATTGATAAATTGCAGTGGATTCGGCTTATGTACTGTTATGAAGACAGGATTACCGATGAACTGATTGAGGTTATGGCCAGTGAAAAGAAAGTCTGCCATTATATTGACATTCCTATCCAGCACAGTAGTGATAAGATTCTGAAACTGATGAACAGGCGTTCAACTCACGAAAGTATTATGAACAAAATTCACAAATTAAGGCAAGCCATGCCAGATATAACCATACGGACAACTTTAATAACGGGGTTTCCGGGAGAGACCAGGGAAGAATTTGATGAGTTGTATGATTTTGTAGAAACTACTAAGTTTGAACGGCTTGGAGTATTTGCTTATTCCAAAGAAGAAGGCACTCCTGCAGCAGATATGAAAGGACAGGTGCGTTCTGATGTAAAAGAAAAGCGTAAGGACTCCATTATGAGGCTTCAGCTGGAAATCTCTCTTGCTTCCAATCAGCAAAGAATCGGACAGGTTTTACAGGTTCTTGTGGAGGAACAGGATGAGGAAGGTGCTTATGTAGGAAGAACCCAGTACGATGCTCCGGAAATTGATAATTCCGTGATATTCAATTCTGATAAAGTTTTGAAACCGGGGGACATGGTAATGGTTCGAATAACCGATGCATTTGATTATGATTTAGTAGGAGTGGAGGTATAGAGATGAATTTACCAAACAAGCTGACCGTAGGAAGGATTATTGCTGTTCCGTTTTTTGTAGTATTATATATGCTGGGATATAACCTGATTGCTTTCGTTCTTTTTATTGCAGCATCTCTGACAGACATGTTGGATGGAAAGATTGCCAGAAAGTATAACCTTGTAACTAATTTTGGCAAAATAATGGATCCTCTGGCGGATAAGATTTTAGTCTATTCAGCATTTTGCTTAATGGTAGACAATGGCCTTGTTCCGGGATGGATGCTTATAATTATTCTTGCAAGAGAATTTGCCATTGCTGGTATGAGAACAGTAGCTGCATCGGAAGGTATTGTTATAGCTGCTGGTATGAGCGGCAAAATAAAGACCGTACTTCAGATGATTGCGGTGCCTCTTCTGCTTCTGGTAAATGTGCAGGAATTAACTTCAGTAATGCCTGTTATTACTATGCTGGCGGAGGGATTCTTATGGGCATCACTAATAATGACCATTTATTCTGGTATTGAATATATCGTGAAGAATAAAACTGTATTTTCTATGTAATATACGGTGGATGGGACTGTTTTAAATTTTATTTTTTAAGACAGTCCTTTTGTTTTAATAAAAAGAAAGAAGGATTTTTAAAATGAATGAAAAAACAGAAAAGGAAAGTGTTGAATTTGATGTAAGTCTGCCCTATACAGTAGGGAAAATGCTAATGGATTATAACATTTCTGTTGCCTGTGCTGAATCCTGTACAGGAGGAATGTTTGCCCAGACATTGACAGACATACCTGGTATATCTGCAGTTTTTGACAGGGGTATTGTAACCTATAGTAATAAAGCGAAAATAGAAGAACTGGGTGTGAAAAGCCAGACTCTGGATAAATATGGTGCTGTCAGTGAACAAACCGCAGTGGAAATGGCCGAAGGAATAAAAAGAAAAGCCAACACAAGAATAGGTGTATCAGTTACAGGTGTGGCCGGGCCAGGTGGGGATCATTAGAAAAGCCTGTGGGACTGGTATATGTCTGCGCGGTATTTGACAATAAAAAACTGTGCAGAGAACTAAGACTGCAGGGGGACAGAAAATCAAACAGAACCACGTCAGTATTGAACATGTTTGATATGATTAGAGAACTTATCCAATAATTTTTACTTCAATTGTTCATAAATAACTTGACTTGGAAAATAATGTATATTAATATAATAATATCCAATAAATTCCATTTCTTTATTTTCTAAAGAAAGTCAAAAAACTATTGACCAAATTCTTTTGGTAAGGTATTATTAGTAAAGAACAAATGTTCACTACGGTTAGGAGGAAAACAAATGGCAGCTAATAAGGAAGTCAATATTAATATAAATAAAAATGAAAAGGACAAAGCTCTTAAAGAAGCTATGGCTCAGATCCAAAAGCAGTTTGGACAGGGAGCAATCATGAAACTGGGAGATGATACGGCCAGATTAAATATTGAAGCTATTTCCACAGGTTCAGTAAGCCTTGATATTGCTAGTGGTATAGGAGGCATTCCAAGAGGAAGAATAATTGAAATTTATGGACCTGAATCTTCAGGTAAAACGACCCTTACCCTTCATGTAATCGCAGAAGCGCAGAAGGCAGGAGGCAAAGCTGCATTTATTGATGCAGAGCATGCCCTTGACCCTGAATATGCAAGAAATCTGGGGGTAGATGTAGATGAGCTGCTGGTATCCCAGCCTGATACAGGGGAACAGGCACTGGAAATCTGTGAAATGCTGGTTCGTAGTGGTGCGCTGGATATTGTAGTAGTAGACTCTGTAGCTGCATTGGTTCCAAGAGCAGAAATCCAGGGAGAAATGGGAGACAGCCACGTAGGACTTCAGGCGAGACTTATGTCCCAGGCCCTTAGAAAGCTGACTGGCAGTATTAACAAATCAAATACTGCAGTGATTTTTATAAATCAGCTGCGTGAAAAAGTGGGGGTTATGTTCGGAAACCCTGAGACTACAACAGGAGGTCGTGCTCTTAAATTCTATTCAACCATGCGTTTTGATGTGAGAAAAATTGAAAGCATTAAAGTGGGTGATGAGGTTCTGGGAAACAGAACAAGAGTAAAAATAGTGAAGAATAAAGTTGCCCCTCCATTTAAACAGGCTGAGTTTGATATCATGTATGGAACTGGAATTTCTAAAGAAGGTGATGTACTGGATTGTGCTGTTGAAGCTAAGATTGTAGAAAAAGCCGGATCCTGGTATAGTTTCGATGGAAACCGAATTGGACAGGGAAGAGAAAATGTTAAGAGATATCTGATGGAAAATCCGGAGATTTTAAATAAAGTTGAATTCTTATTAAAAGAAAATATGAAGCCTAAAACAGAGGAAGAAAAGAAGGAAGACGGTCTGTTAGTAGACGAGGACGGCGTGGTTATCGAACAGTAAAATAATTGATAGTTTACATAAAAAACGTTTGACACTGTATGTCCAATATGATATTATACTTTATTGTAAGCCGCTCAGAATGGGTTTTTGTAAAAGCAGCTTTTAAGTTGCTACCTTTGGATGGCGAGACTGGATAGAGGAGGTAAGAGACAATATGTACGCAGTAATTGAAACAGGCGGAAAACAGTACAGAGTACAGGAAGGTGACGTAATCACAGTTGAAAAGTTAGATATTGAAGCTGGCGAAAAGATTACTTTCGATAAAGTACTTTTATTAAGCGATGGAGAAACAATCAAGGTTGGAGCTCCTTACGTTGAAAGCTGTAATGTAGCTGGAACTGTAGTTGAACATGGCAAAGGTCAGAAGGTTATCATCTTCAAGTACAAGTCAAAGAAAGACTACAGAAAGAAGCAGGGACACAGACAGCCTTATACAATGATTAAGATCGAAAAGGTTTCTGCTAGAAAAGCTAGAAAAACTAAAGCTGCAGCTGAAGCTGAAGAAGCAGCAGAATAATTTTTACAATCATTGGTAGGTTAGCTTATCATAATAGCTAAGAAATTAGCAAGACAACACAGGAAAAAAGGAGGTGTAGTCTATGGCAAGTAAGAAGGGAGTAGGTAGCTCCAAGAACGGTCGTGACAGTGAGTCGAAACGTTTAGGCGTTAAGAGAGGCGACGGTCAGTATGTAAGTGCTGGCAGCATCCTGGTTAGACAGAGAGGAACTAAGTTTCACCCTGGAAATAATGTAGGCATTGGCGGAGACGATACTTTATTTGCTAAGATTGATGGAGCTGTAAAGTTCGAAAGATATGACAAAACAAGAAAGCAAGTAAGCGTTTATCCTAAAGAAGCTTAAATTGATTCTAAAGCCCCTATTTATAGGGGCTTTTAAAATAATTTACGAGAGTAAACAGGATTTTCTGTATAGGAAGGAGAGGCTCAGGTATGTTCGTTGATAGAGCCAGAATAACAATTAAATCAGGTAAAGGAGGGAATGGTGCAGTAACTTTCAGAAGAGAACCATTCGTTCCGGAAGGCGGCCCAGATGGTGGTGACGGCGGTAAAGGCGGAGACGTTATATTTATGGCCGATGCAAGTCTTAGAACTCTTATGGATTTTAGATATAAAAGAAAATATGAAGCTGAAAATGGACAGGACGGTATGAAGAAAAAAAGGTTCGGTAAAATGGGTGAGGACCTTATTATCAAAGTACCGCCGGGAACTGTAGTAATAGATGAAGAAACTGGATTTGTTATGAAGGATCTTGTAAAGGCAGGAGATAACTTTGTAGCTGCGAAAGGTGGAAAAGGCGGTAAGGGAAATGTGAATTTTAAAAATTCAGTGCGCCAGGCTCCGAATTTCGCAGAATCAGGTGGATTTGCAAAGGAAAGAAATGTAGTTCTTGAACTTAAACTGATAGCGGATGTAGGATTGATTGGATTTCCTAATGTAGGTAAGTCTACTATATTATCTGTATCTACCAATTCAAATCCAAAGATTGCTAATTATCATTTTACAACTATAACACCAAATCTGGGGGTAGTTTCCATCTTCGGAGATGGATTTGTAATGGCAGATATTGCGGGAATTATTGAAGGTGCACATCAGGGCGCAGGGTTAGGTCATGAATTTCTGAAACATATAGAAAGAACCAAGGTTCTTATTCATGTAGTAGATGTATCAGGCTCTGAAGGCAGAGACCCTATAGAGGATTTTGATAAAATTAATAATGAGCTCAAATTATATAATGAGAAGCTTTCCTCAAAACCTCAGATTGTTGCTGCAAACAAAATGGATATGGTTGAAGAAAATGATCCAGAATACCTTAAATTTAAGGAGTATGTGGAAGCTAAGGGAATAAAAGTATTTCCGGTTTCTGCCCCTATTAATGTAGGTATTCATGAACTACTGGCAGAAGCAGCAGCAATGTTAGACAAGCTTGCGTTAGAAAAGTCAGAAGAAGAAGAATACGAATTCTTTGACTTTGAAAGAGATGATATGGAAGAAGACTTTAAGGAAGTGTATACTTCCATTGCTGATGATGGCACATATGAGATTTCTGGAAAGCAGCTTAGAAAGATTTTTGATTCAACAAACTTTAATGACAGCGGCTCTTTACGATATTTATATAAATATATTGAAAAGAAGGGCGCTTTAGATGAGTTAAAGAAAATGGGCCTTGAAGAAGGCGATACCATAAGAATATTTAATTATGAATTTGAATATTTTGAAGAGTATTAATTAATTAACAGGCAGTTCTGCAAGGACTGCCTGTTAATTTGCTAATAATAGCATTATTTAAAGGTCTTCCACGTATTAATAAAATATAAGGAGGACAAAAATATGGGAATAGTAAAACAGATCATTATCTGCATTTTAATTGGCTTTATTTTTACGTTATGTCAGGCTTCTGACAACAAAACTATTGCAGGCATTACAAATAAATGTGAAATGGCTATTTGTAAAGATTATACAGTCTCTGATGTAAAAAAGACCTGCATTAATACCATTAATAATGTCAGAGAATTAAAGGCCAAAACTAAAAATGCCATAGAGTATACGGAGGAAACTATGGCTAATTACAGGAAAAATGTGATATAATAAATATTTAGAAAAATGTTGCGGTAAATATATCATTACTGAAAGGTTCGGTTGTTTTATGTCACATAAATATTTAACGGTTGAAGAATGTTCAGAATTACTGAAGAAATATGATACGCCCCCCCATGTAATCAGACATTGTGAGGCGGTAGCAGATGCTGCTGTCAGACTGGCAGCGGCATTAAATGAAAAGGGCAGTCACCTGGATATAGAATTAATCAGGGGGCAGCTTTAATTCATGACATAGCCCGGACTCAGGAACATCACGAAGAAAAAGGTGCACAAATAGCCCATTCGTTAGGCTATGATGAGGAGGCAGAAATTATACATGCTCATATGACCTATGAGCTGAAAAAAGATGTTGAGGATTTGACGGAAGTTGATATGGTATGCTTTGGAGATCGAGTGGTAAAAGAAGATCAGTACGTAGGTTTATCCGAACGCATGGCATATATTATAGATAAAGTGAAAGACCGTCCAGATGCAGTAATAAGGATTAAGAAAAAACAGGCAGAAACAGAAATACTGTTATCAAAGATAGAGGACAGGTTAGGTGTTACCATAGACGAATTAATGAAAAAAGAAAGGTAAAAAAATTTAATGAACTTAAATTTAGACAACATACTTAAAAGAGTTGAAAAGCCAGCCAGATATATTGGAGGGGAGCTTAATTCTGTTAAAAAGGAAATTACTGAGGGCTTAACAAGATTTTGTTTTGCTTTTCCGGATACTTATGAAATAGGCATGTCCTATTTAGGTATGCAGATTTTATACCATATTTTAAATAAAGAAGAAAATGTGTATTGTGAACGAGTATTTTGCCCAGGGCTTGATATGGAGCAGATCTTAAGAAACGAGCACCTGCCGCTTTTTACATTAGAGACAAAAACTCCTATAAATACTGTGGATTTCTTAGGTTTTACACTTCAATACGAACTTTCATTCACCAATGTCTTAAATATTCTGGACCTTGGAGGCATTCCTTTAAAAAAAGAAGATCGGGATGACAGTTTTCCAATTATTGTTGCGGGCGGACCCTGCGCTTATAATCCAGAACCATTGGCCGACATTGTTGATATTTTCTTAATTGGGGATGGAGAAGAGATTCTGGTAAAGCTGTTTAATGAATACCAGGCCTCCAAAAATGCAGGAGAAGACAGAGAAGATTTTTATAAAAGAGTGGTTAAATTGCAAGGTGTTTACATTCCTAAGTATTATCAGCCTGTATATGACGAGAATGGACAGATTTGCAGGGTGGACAAGCTTTATGAAGAAGCACCGGATCGAATCTTAAGGAGTATTGTTGCGGATTTAAACGAAATTGACTTTCCGGTGGATCCCATCGTACCATTTATTGAAACGGTACATGATAGAGCCGTTGTTGAGACTTTCAGGGGATGTACCCGTGGATGCCGCTTCTGCCAGGCGGGTATTATTTACCGTCCTGTCAGAGAAAGAAGAATGGCCCTGATTGAAGAACTGGCTAAAAAGCAGCTTGAAAATACAGGACATGATGAGTTATCTTTACTATCCTTATCCACTAGCGACTATTCCCAATTTGAAGAATTGGCAACCAGCCTGATGGGTATGTGTAAAAATAGTAATGTTTCTTTGTCTTTGCCTTCCCTCAGGTTAGATTCCTTTTCCTTTAAAGTTTTAGAGGAAATACAGGGCTATAAGAAATCCGGATTGACTTTTGCCCCTGAAGCAGGTTCCCAAAGGCTTCGAAATGTAATTAATAAATGTATCACGGAGGAAAACATTTATCATTCTGTAGAACAGGCTCTTGAACTGGGATGGAAAAATATAAAACTGTATTTTATGAATGGTTTACCTACTGAGACTCAGGAGGACTTAGATGGGATTGTTCAAATCGCTTCAAATATAGTGGAACTGAATAAGAAGATTAACGGAAAAGGCAGATTTAATGTGACAGTCAGTGCTTCTAATTTTGTTCCAAAGGCGCATACTCCTTTTCAGTGGATGGGTCAGAATACGAAAGAGCAGTTCAGTGAGAAACATTATTATCTGAAGGACAAACTAAGACCTGTGAAGGGCGTGACATTTAATTACCACGGTACGGAAACCAGTATTCTGGAAGCTGTATTTGCAAGGGGAGACAGACGTGTTTCAAAAGTCCTTATCAGAGCTTTTGAATTGGGCTGCAAATTTGATGGATGGACAGAACATTTTAAATATGATGCATGGATGAAAGCCTTTGATGAAACAGGTGTAGATAAAGAATTTTATACTACAAGGGAAAGAAGTTATGACGAAATTCTGCCATGGGATATTATTGACTGTGGTGTAACAAAGGAATTTTTAATAAGAGAAAACGAAAAGGCTGTAAAGGAGGAGACAACACAGGACTGCAGAAAAGGATGTGTTGGCTGTGGTATGAATAAGAATGTAACATGTGAGATGGAGGGTATTCATGGCTAAATATGTATTAAAATTCTCCAAGGAAGGATACTTTAAATATACATCCCATTTGGATCTATTACGTTTTTTTAAAAGAAGTTTTAAACGGGCAGGCATAAAACTGGATTATTCACAAGGCTTTAATCCCCATCCAAAGATGGGGTTTGCACAACCTCTCTCATTGGGTTATTCCAGTATTTATGAGTTGCTGGAATTTGAGACTTCTCAAAATGATTCACCAGAGGACATGAAAAATAAATTAAATGCCATGATGCCTGAGGGAATACTTATACTTGGATGTGCAGTTTATAAAGAAGAGGGAAAATCCCTGGCAGCTCTTGCTGAAGCTGCCGAATACATGATTTGCATACCTTTGGAAGTAAAATCATTAGGTGGGAAAACATGTGCAGAACTTTGTGATGAATTTTTATCACAGGAACAGATTTTTGCAAAAAAGAAGCAAAAAAAATCAAAAGAATTAGTGGAAATCGATATAAAATCTAAAATTATTCGATTAAATTTTGCTGATGCAAATGACCAGTTAATCATCAGTGCATCTTTAGATGCGGGAAGTGAATCTAATCTAAGTCCCGAACTACTTATTGAAGCTATAATCAAGTTCTGGAAGATTGATATTTCGAGGAATGATATAGATGTAATGCGGAAGAAACTTTTATTCAGCAACGGATTTTCCATATAATTACAATTTAACATTGACATCCATAAATTACCAATGTAAAATATAGGAAATAAGCACATAAAGTGTATATATTTAAGGGGGTATTTTATGAAATGTTTTTTAAACAGGGATTATGTTGAAAATTTTATCAGGTATCATAAAAAAACTATTATAAAGGTAGCTGCAGGCTTTGTGCTTTTTGCAGCTGCTTTTTTTGTTTTTTGCATACGAGATCATGAAGACACTAAGGATGAATTCGATTTAATCAGCAGTACAGACGTGCAAAATCAGATAGAAGAATCTGTAACAACAAAGGCAGTAGAAACAGGAGAAAAAGAAAAAAATAAGCCGGACAAAATCTATATAGATATTAGTGGAGCCGTTGGAAAACCATATGTTTATGAAATGAAAGAAGGGGCAAGGGTTTATGAGGCAATTGAACTTGCAGGAGGGCTAAACCCTGATGCAGATGTAAGTAATCTTAATCTGGCACAAATTTTAAAAGATGAAGATAAAATAACGGTTTCTACAAAAAATCAAATTGAAAGAGGAACGGCTGAGACTCCATTGACAAACAATAAAGTTTCAACAATAACCAATGTAAACAACAGTTCTGTACAAGAAAATCAATGGATTTCAACGGGCATGATTAATATTAACACTGCAGGAAGCGAAGAATTACAGACTATTTCGGGAATTGGCCCTTCCACTGCTGAAAAGATTATTTCATACAGAGGGGAGCATGGCCGATTTAAAAAAATAGAGGAGTTAATGAATGTCAGTGGCATAGGAGAAAAAACTTTTGCTAAGCTAAAAAGCAAAATTACGGTTTAAAATAGTTAATTTTGTTAAAACTATCCTAGTAAGAGGTGGTTTTATGTTTACAAGAAAAAAGAGTTTAGTAAAACGAAAAGAGTTTTATATTACGTTAGTAGCCATTTTAGGCGTAGGATATTTAATGTGCAGTCTTCTTATTTCTCCCAAAGAAACACCGGAGAGTGAGAATATCAGTACCAATGTAAATCAGACAGTAAAGCAAAGTAATGATAAACCGGATGATGAAAAAAACGATGTTTCTGAAATTAATGATGAAGATTCAGATAATAATGTTCAAGAAAATCAATCAGGTGAATATTATTTAGTTAAGGAATCAGATGGGATAATAAAAGTGTATCAGTATGATGAGAATGGAAAAGAAAGCCTGCTTAGAACAACAGACATTGTCTTTTCAATGCTTAGTGAGGATGATCAGGAATTATTCTCCAAAGGTGTGGTGGTGAAAACTGAATCGGAATTATTAGACTTATTACAAGACTTTGAAAGCTAGGAGTAAATTTGCTTTATGGAAAAAATGAGAACACATGGTATTGTTAAATGTTTATGGGTATTTGTTTTATTGGTTGCGGTGGTTACCGGTATTTCATTTGTTGTAAAACAGACGGAGGAACCGGCACCTGCTGCTATAAATGTTGTATCGGAGAAAGTTTTAATGCCAGGGGGGCAGTCCATTGGTGTTAAAATGGATGTAAAGGGGGTTCTAATCGTAGGGCTTCAGGAAATTGAAACAGTAACTGGAGAAGTTGTTAATCCGGGATTGTTGTCCGGTCTGCAAATTGGTGATACAATATTAGAGATAAATGGACAAAAAGTTTATCGTGCATCTGAAGTGCAGACTATAGTTAATAAAATAAGAGGAGAAGTTTTGTTGAAGCTTCAGAGAAAAAATGATATTATAGAGATAACTTTAACTCCAGTAATTGCTAAATCTGACAATATGTATAAACTGGGTATATGGGTAAAGGATAAAACTGCTGGTATCGGAACTTTAACTTATTATGATCCGCAAAATAACTATTATGGAGCATTGGGTCATGCAATAACCGATCCTGAAACATCTGCCATTCTTCCTGTAGCAGAGGGAGAACTGGTTAATTCAAAAGTAGAATCTGTTAAACAGGGAAAAGCAGGAGATCCGGGAGAAATCCGGGGCATATTCTATGAAGCCGACGAACCCCTTGGAAGTCTGAAAAAAAATACTGAATTTGGCATTTTCGGCAAGTTATATGGCAATATAAATAATCCATATTATAACAAACCTATACCAGTTGGATATCAGAAATCTGTTGTTGTGGGTCCGGCATATATCCTGACAACTTTAGATAATAACAAAGTAGAATGTTACGAAATAGAGATTGAAAAGGTAAATAAACAGACCAGACCAGAGACAAAAAGTATGACAATAAAGGTAACAGATGAAAGACTTTTGAAGAAAAGCGGGGGAATTGTACAGGGAATGAGTGGAAGCCCGATTATTCAAAATGGAAGGCTGATAGGTGCTGTAACTCACGTGTTTGTAAATAATCCTGAAAAAGGTTATGGGATATATATTGAGTGGATGCTGCAAGAACAAATGTCGAATAATGTCGAGAAATGACCAAACTTATGTATATTTTCTGATAATTTATGTTGCATAAACTACAGAAAAAGTATAAATTAAAAGATGCTGGAGTATTGCTAAAAAATATAATAATCTGTGAAGATTATTATGAAATTAAGGGGGATATGTATGACAAAAATAAGTATCGGAATTGCAGATGACAATAAGGATTTTTGCGAAATTCTGAGCGATTATTTCGCGGAGCAGGAAAATATTGATATTACCTTTGTAGCAAATGATGGAATACAGACTGTAGATTGTGTTAAAAAGTTTTTACCAGATGTTTTGATTCTGGACATGATTATGCCGCACCTAGATGGACTTGGTGTTTTGGAAAGCATTAATAATATGGAGCTTCCCAAATATCCAAAAACCATTATGCTTTCTGCAGTAGGACAAGAATCGATTACACAGAAAGCAACCAAATTAGGTGCGGAATATTATCTGGTTAAGCCATTTAATTTAGGTGTCCTGTCAAAAAGAATCAACCAGCTTTTTGGAGAAGAGCTCGAAGAAGGTTCCGGAAAACTAACCAGTATAAGGACGGTAGTGAACAATAATACTAGTACTGAAAAGACAAATAATGATCTGGAGGTTGATATCACCAATATCATTCATGAAGTGGGTGTACCTGCTCATATTAAAGGATATCAGTATTTAAGAGATGCTATCACTATGGTGGTTGAAGATATGGATTTGCTTGGGGCAGTTACCAAAGAACTGTATCCTGCCATAGCTAAACTGAACAATACAACACCTAGCAGAGTTGAAAGAGCTATAAGACACGCAATAGAAGTAGCCTGGAACAGAGGCAAGATAGAAACAATAAACAATTTATTTGGATATACAGTACATAATGACAAGGGCAAACCTACAAATTCAGAGTTTATCGCAATTATCGCAGATAAGTTAAGACTGGAACGCAAAATCTCTTAGGTATTGATTTCAAACTATTCAATAGACAGAAAACTGCATAGAAAATATTGCAGGTGTAATATATATAACTAAAGACTAAGATTATTTATTTAAAATCAAAACTCCTTTTATTAATTGGCTAAAGATTCCGATGAAATGAAAGGAGTTTTTGCATAGAAAAAGCAGAGAATGAATTAATTTGATTATTTAAAAGGAGGTACCCAATGAGCATTGAACAACAATTTACTGAAGAAACTTTCAACAGATACAGAGAAAGCAGGAAAATTTCTTTAAAACTTCACAAGGAAGCCTGCAAATATATGCCGGGTGGTGATACAAGGACGGCTACATATTTTGAGCCATATCCTCATTACATTGTAAAAGGGGATGGAGCATATATTTATGATGCAGATGGAAATAAGCTGGTGGATTTCCAAAACAACTATACCTCTTTAATTCATGGACATAATCATAAGCCTACAGTTGAAGCTTTGCAAGAGCAGGCCGCTTTAGGTACTGCCTATACCGCACCATTTGAGAAACAGACAAGACTGGCAGAAATTTTAATAAACAGGGTACCAAGTATAGACTTAATCCGTTTCACCAATTCGGGAACAGAGGCAAACATGCATGTACTCCGAATCGCACGGGCGTATACCCAAAAGTCAAAGATCATAAAGACTGAAGGGGGTTATCATGGGACCACAGATGTATTTGAAGCCAGTGTTGATCCCAATATAAAAAAAGCGGGAACCTTAGATAATATTAAAGTAATTCCTGAAAGCCGGGGAGTTTCCAGGAATGCGCTTAAAGATGTACTGGTTGTTCCATTTAATGATATAGAAAATACAAAAAAAGTTATTGAAAACAATTTTAATGATGTAGCCTGTCTTATTATTGAGCCTGTCATGGGTTCTGCAGGCCAAATTGTCCCTACCAGAGAATATCTGGAATTTTTAAGAGAGATTACCAAGCATTATGGCATTCTTCTCATATTTGATGAAGTTGTAACTTTCAGGCTTTCCATGGGAGGAGCCCAGGAAAAGTATGGAATAACTCCAGATTTGACTTCTCTTGGCAAAATCATTGGTGGGGGTACTCCAATTGGAGCTTTTGGAGGTAAAGAAGAAATCATGAAAATGTATGATCCAAGAGAAAAAAAGATGTATCATTCAGGGACTTTTAACGGAAATGCATTGGGAATGGCGGGCGGAATAGCTACTTTAACTGCATATAATCAGGATATGGTGAATAAAGTAAATGACTTGGGTACAAAATTTAAAACAGAACTGGAAAATGTGTTTGTTGAATTAGGATTAGATTTACAGGTCAGTGGAACTGGATCCCTATATAATATTATTTTTTCCAATAAGTCAATCAGGAATTATAGAGATGTAGCCGGTTCTTATGAAAAACTGAACAGTTTATTGTTTATGTCTCTGTTATTAAAAGGGGTATTTAATGCTCCTCGAGGTATGTTTTGTATGTCAACTGCCATGTCACAAAAAGATATTGATTTTGCTATTGAAAAGCTTAGGGAATCCCTTTTAGAGCTGAAGCCTGTTATCAGAGAAACTGCACCAGAATTAGTGAAATAAAAATGTACTGATAAAAGTGCAAAATATAAAAATGTAGTATTTTGTCGTAATTTGTCAAACGATAATATGTTTTGATACTCCTATAGATGTTACAATAAAAATATAGTATAGTATGAATAAAAATATAATACTTTACGATAAATTTATTTGGTAAATTTATCTTTTATAAAAGTAATACTGATTTTTATATTTGGGCACAATAAAGTTAAAATCATATGAAAAACTTATTTATATAAATTGATTATATTAAATCTATTCATAATGGTGCTATTCAATTGATTAGCACCATTTATTTCACTGTTGACAGTATTTCATTTATTAGTATATAATCTATAAGAATGTTTGTGCCAAAACTTATAATCAAAACTAAGAAAGGTTGATACAAATGATATATGGATATGCAAGTGTTTCTGCCAGAGGTCAATTTGAAGCGAATTCAATAGAGGAGCAGACAAAACTGATTAAACAAAGATATCCCAGTGCGGAAATGATTATAGAGAAATATGATGATCCAAAAGACAGGCCCGTTTTACAAGAATGCATTGCGAACATGTATGGTGGTGATACTTTGGTTGTTTCAAAACTGGACAGACTTTGCAGTACAATAAAGGAAGGCATATGTTTTATTGAGGATGCCTTAAGTAAAAACATTCGCATAAATATAATAAATATTGGAATGGTTGATGGAACTCATACCGGGAGAATGGTTCTTAACATTATGAATGCTTTTGCTGAATTTGATAAAGCCATGATTGTGGAGAGGACCCAGGTTGGAAAGGCCATTGCCAAAACGAAAGAAGGGTTTAAAGAAGGAAGACCCAGAAAATATACTAAATCTGAAATAGAAGAAGCTCTTTTGCTTTTAAAGACTAATAGTTATAAATCTGTAGAGGAAAAAACAGGTATTAGTAAAAGCACATTGATTCGTGCAAAAAGAGCATAACGTATGGTATTAAAATATAACTTAGAACAGAGAGGAAATGAACAATGCTTCCAAAAGAAAAAATTGATAGAATTAATGAATTGGCTAAAAAATCAAAAACTGTCGGATTAACTGATACTGAGAAAGAAGAACAGCAAACGCTGAGAAAAGAGTATTTAGTTAAATTTAGAGAGAGCTTCAGGCAACAGCTTGAAAACATAGAAATTGTTGAAGAAACTGAAGAAGAAGTCGAAATTGACGTAAAAGTGAATTAATTTTTTTTAGAAAAACAGCGAGAAATAACAAATTTTTCGCTGTTTTATTTATATAGTATTTCTGGAGGTATATGCGTTATGAAGAAATACTATCATTTATTAACATTTGGTGCCATAATTATCATTATCATCAGTGTTTTTTCAGGATTCAGTAATCCTGTAGAAGAAGATATTGTGAAGGAATTGCTTGAACAGAGGACAAGCATCATGCAGAAAGCTTTTTATAATCAGATAACAAAGGAAAGAGCAGAAGCTGAATTAGAAAGAATCGAGACATATCCAATCATTACAGATGATATAAAACAACTGAGGCAATGGGACAGTACAGATATAGACGTAGTGAAAAAAATGAGTATTACTAATATAAAAACAGAAAAAAATTTGTTAGAATATATGACATACAGGGTAGATATAATTTGGGAGATGAGTGGGCTCAGTGAAGATTATTTTATGGAGGGCGGCTACCATGTGGTCTTTAAAAAGATCAATAATCAGTACAAATTATCCTGTTTTGATCCCATATAAATGAATAATGGTTAATTGAGGGTTATAGTTAAAGTTGCTGGACAAGCTGGCATTCAGTTAATGATTTAGTTTTAGGTATTTAGTATGTGAAACGGTATTAAAATTTTTTCTTTAATATCCTATAGACCTTAAATCATATTTATTTAGTAGGAAATTTAAAAAAAAGGGTTTATATTTTTGAAAATGTTGGTATAATATTGATAGAAATTAAATTTATGTATAAATAAAAGGAGTAAATTATGCGACAAGTATATTTAGATTATTCAGCAACGACTCCTGTTAAGGAAGACGTATTGAATGCAATGATTCCATATTTTACAGAAAAGTTTGGAAACCCATCCAGTTTATATACAGTTGGCACTGTCTCAAGAGAAGCTATAGAAAAAGCAAGGGGTCAGGTTGCAAAACTTATAAATGCACAGGATAAGGAAATATTTTTTACCTCTTCAGGTACAGAAGCAGACAATTGGGCAGTTTTCGGTATTGTAGATGCTCTTAAAAATAAAGGAAATCACATCATTACCACAAAAATTGAACATCATGCCTTATTACACACTGGTGATTTTCTTGAAAAACACGGATATGATGTAACATACCTAGATGTGGAACCAGATGGAAGAGTGAACCCGGAAGCTTTAAAAGCTGCAATTACGGACAAGACTATTCTGATAAGCATTATGTTTGTAAATAATGAAGTGGGGACTGTTCAGCCTATCAAAGAGTTGGCAGCAATTGCTAAAGAACGAGGAATTGTTTTCCATACAGATGCCGTCCAGGCCCTGGGAAATGTTCATATAGATGTAAAAGACTTAGGCGTTGACTTAATGTCAGTGTCTGCACATAAAATTTATGGACCAAAAGGCGTGGGAGCATTATATATCAGAAAAGGCGTACAGCTTTCAAACTTTATGCATGGTGGAGCCCAGGAAAGCAAGAGAAGAGCAGGAACTGAAAATCTACCTGGTATCGTAGGTTTTGGTAAGGCTGCAGAACTAGCTTATGAAAATCTGGATGCACATATCAAGAAGGTTAGTGAGTTAAGGAACTATTTTATTGATCAGGTTATGTCAAAGATAGAAAATGTTACTCTTAATGGCAGTAAAGAATTCAGACACCCAGGCAATGCTAATCTTACTTTTGAATTTATTGAAGGTGAGGCAATGCTGCTTTACCTGGATATGAAGGGAATTGCAGTATCTACAGGGTCAGCATGTTCTTCGGCTTCCCTTGTACCATCTCATGTTCTTTCCGCACTAGGTATTCCGGTGGAAAAAATACATGGTTCCTTAAGATTTACAGTTGGAGAACCAACAACAAAAGAAGATATCGATTATGTTGTGGAACAGTTAGTTGAAGTTGTGAATAAATTAAGAAGCATTTCTTCAGTTTCTAAGACGAAAGGTTGGTAATATATTATGGCAATGTATAATGATAAAGTAATGGATCATTTTATGAATCCACACAATGTTGGAGAAATTCAAGGTGCAGACGGATCAGGTACATATGGTAGCCCTGTCTGCGGTGATATGATGAAAATAGACATTAAAGTTGAGAATGATGTGATTAAAGATGCAAAATTTAAAACTTTTGGATGTGGTTCTGCTATAGCATCTTCCAGTGTTGCGACAGATATGATTATCGGTTTAACAATTGATGAAGCACTGGCAGTAACCAATAAACAGATTATTGATGAATTGGGCGGTTTGCCAGCTATTAAAATACACTGCTCTGTTTTGGCAGACCATGCGATTAAATCTGCTATTTATGATTACGCGCAAAAGAATGGTAAAACTTATAAAGGTCTGGAAGGGTTCGATCCTAACGCAGATGAGGATGAGCATGGCTGTGAAGTATAACAAAAAATGAAAATTTTTAGATAATCGTATTTCCCGTTAAACAAATTGTTTGACGGGTTTTTTTATACAATAAAAAGTATTTCCAGTGAAGATAGGCCAGGCCACTTTTTTTGTGCCTAAAAAATGTGCATAAATCTGAAGGATGTCCATATATATGGAATATGGACAAAGGTGAGGTATGTAAGTATGGATTACAAAAGTATTATACAAGAACAGCTGGCCAATATGGATCTTAGTGACCTGCAGAGTATTATGAATGATACGTCACTGGAAAGTGGTGGTGTGGTTCCAAATCTAAGTATTCAGGATATTCTAAACAAAGCCATAAATGGGCAGCCTATATTTGATTCCCAGGTCATAATACATAATTTTATTGATTTGTTTTTATATGAAATAAAAAGCAGTATAATCCTGGGAGTTCAATTAGTGACAATATGTATAGTAATAGGACTACTGACAAATCTTTCGAATTCTTTTGGCAACAAAGCTGCATCAAGATTAGGAATTATAGTATGCAGTTGTTTCGTTATCGGATTGTGTCTGAATAATTTTTCTCAAACTTTTGACATGTGTTCCGATACGCTCAATACCATGACCAGAACCATGCAGATTTTGCTTCCTATATTAATACCTCTTCTAATCAGTATAGGAGGGATAACGACTGGAAGCATATTAAATCCGGTAATTGTAGGATCTATTACCATGTTTAACACCATACTTCAGAAATTTATATTACCTGCCATTTTTATTTCTTCAATATTTATTCTGGTAAATAGTCTTACGGAAAGGGATTATGTAAACAAGCTGGGGGTATTTCTGAGAGGTGTGGCGACTTTTGCAACAGGTTTATGTGTAACTTTTTTTGCTGGTCTTACTGCAATACAGGGATTTGTTTCTGAAACTGCGGATGGAGTACTAATCAATACAGCACGTTATTCTGTAAATAATTTTATACCTATTGTTGGCGGATTTGCTGCAGATTCTATTGATATGGTGCTTTCCTGTGTAGGCGTGATAAAAAATGGCATTAGTATTTTTGGAGTGATTCTTGTTATATTCCTTTTAGCTATCCCTTTAATTAAACTTATGGCGATTGCAATCATATATAAAGTTACAGCAATTATTATTGAACCTATAGGAAATAAACAGGTATCTGGATGTATGAATGAAATGGGAAACTCGGTTATCACCATGGCAGTAGTTTTGTTTTTAGCGGCATTGATGTTTCTGGTCTTTCTGACTATCATTATTGGTATTGGAGGAGGAAGTCTGCTGAAATAGCAGGTAAGCAAAAATGGAGATTATAAAAGAATGGGTCCGGAATATATTTGTTATTGTAGTTGCATTATCTTTTATTGAAACATTATTACCTTCTAGTGAAATGCAGAATTATATAAAATTTGTATTTTCTTTAATTATTATGGCTACTATTTTATCGCCGCTGCTAATTTTTCTGGAATAAGAACCAAATTATAAAATATATATTACTGTGGAGGATTTTCTTGTGAAAAAGAGAAAGGGAAATATTTCTACCAAGATAATAATATACAGGCTTATTACCGTTATAGTAATCCTCTGCTTAATGCTTTTAACGTTTAAAGTTGTAACCAACAATAAAGATGGAAGAAGGCAGATTGTAGATGAAAATGGCGGAGTTGAAGTAAGCATGCCAATTATTTTGTCCGAGGATGAGGAGAATGGGGATCTGTACAATGAATAAGGTTTCTAAAAAGAAAAAATTAGCTCTGTTTGGTTTACTGGCATTAGTATTATGTCTTGCTGTGGTAAACCAATCACTAAATAAAGAGCAGACTTTAAAAACTTCAGCAGAATATACCGATTATGAACAACAGGAAATGCTTAAACATGATGGAGATGTTTTAGTTGACAGTTTGAATATCAAGGCTGTGTCCGGAAATGAAGCTGTAAGTAAAGCTGCTATAAACAATACCAGCAAAAGTGGCATAACTTCAAAAGTTGTGACTTCTGATGATGTGGCTGAACTGGATAATACTGATACATATTTTGGAGAAATAAGAAATACCATAGATTCAGATAGAAATCAGGTTATATCAATGCTGACAGACGTTGTAGCAGAAACAGATAATGCAGTAGAAAAAGAAAATGCCACTCAGCAAAAACTCAAAATCATTGGCTATATGGAGAAGGAAAAAACTATAGAAAGTCTTATTACTGCAAAAGGGCTTCCGGAATGCTTAGTTTTGTTAACAGATAATGCGGTAAATGTAACTGTAAACAAAGATCAGCTGGAACAGGCAGATGTAGCGAAAATTTGTGATATTGTTATCAGAGAAACGGGACGTCCTGCAAATCAAATCATAATTCAGAGTAAAGTTTAATATTCCTTTAGGCCCTCGGATGTGTCAAAAATCATAGGTATTTACTTATGCAGGGACACTTTGGGGGTCTTGTTTTAACTTGAAATGTCTGCTATAATAAATAGAGACAAACTTACTGAGGTGAAGGATAATGAGTATTGAACAGGAAGAAAAATTAGGAGCAGTTAAAATATCCGATGATGTTATAGCTATCTGTGTTATAAATGCAGCTTTGGCTACAAAAGGAGTAGCTGGATTAAGCGGTGGATTAACTGATACTATTTCTAAGAATATACTTGGAAAAGAACCTCTGAAAAAAGGCATCAAATTATCCAAAGAGGATGATGAAATTATTATAGATATTTATGTTATTGTTAACTATGGCGTTAAAATACCAGAAGTTGCATGGAACATACAGAAAAATGTAAAAAAAGAAGTGGAAAGTATAGTAGATGTTCCGATAAAAACAATAAACATACATGTTCAGGGCGTACACTTTGCAGAACAGGAACAACAGGAAGAGCAGGAGGATTAAAATATGAATCGCAATGAAGCGAGAGAATTAATGATGCAGCTATTATTTCAGGTGGAAGTACAAAACGAATACAACATTGAAATAAAAGAAAAGTTTTTTAAAGATAAAGAAGATTTAAAAGTTCAAAAACATTATATAGATGAAATTTTTGATATTATACTAGAACATAAAGAAGAAATAGACCAGAAAATAGAAGAAGCCAGTGCCAATTGGAAGATTAACAGAATAAATAAAGTGGATCTTGCTATATTGAGACTTGCTGTAGCAGAATTACTCCATATGAATGATATTCCCACTTCCGTATCTATAAATGAGGCAGTTATTCTGGCCAAGAAGTTTGGTACGGATGAATCAGGTAAATTTATAAATGGAATTTTGGGAAATATAGCTCATCAGTTAACAGAAGCGTAATAAAAATGGAAAATGGTTATATTTTAGGAATTGATACAAGCAATTATAAAACTTCCATTGCGGTAGTCGATGGCATAGGGAATATAGTAATTGACAAAAGAAGATTATTGAAGGTAAAGAAAGGTGAAAGGGGTTTAAGACAATCTGAAGCCCTTTTTCAGCATGTTGAGAATCTTCCGGAAATGTTTGAAGCCCTTGCAGATAAAAAGATGAATATTTCTGCAGTTGCTGTATCTAATAGACCAAGGCCAGTAGAAGGGTCGTATATGCCTTGCTTTAAAGCAGGTTATGGATTTGGAAAAGCTATTGCAGATACCTTAAGCATTCCTTTTTTCATGTTTTCCCATCAGGAAGGACATTTGGAAGCAATAAGATATTACAGCAGCATGAATCAAAAAACTCCATATCTTGCATGGCATTTATCAGGAGGTACCTGCGAGCTGCTTAAAGTATCTGATGGAAAAATAGAAATCGCAGGAGGAAGTAAAGACATCTCCTTAGGACAGGTTATCGACAGGGTAGGGGTTCTTTTAGGAATGAATTTCCCTTCAGGTGAAGAGATGGATAACGTGGCTTTACAGGGAAAAACTCTGCTGGAACAAAAGGAAAAGATGCTTAGCAGGATTAAAATGGACGGATTATATTTTAATTTATCTGGTATAGAAACTCAGTGCAGTAGAATAATACAAAGACAAATGGAGAAAAGAGAATCCCTTAACCAAAATCTTTTGATTAAAGAGTTATTTGATAAAATTTCTGAAACCATTATCTCGGTTTCAGTGAATGCAGCAAAACAATTTGAAATAAATGATATTATCTTTGCAGGAGGTGTATCCTGCAGTAAATATATCAGTGCTGAAATAAAAAGTTCCTTTGAAGGCAAACACACAAAAATCCAATTTGGCAGACAGGAACTGGCTGGTGATAATGCAGTGGGAGTAGCACTATTAGGAGGAAAAAGCTTATGGCAATAAAGCCAGTAAGAGTTTCACAGCTAAATGCATATATAAAAAGGGTGCTGCAAACAGATCCGCTTTTAGGTAATGTTTCAGTATTAGGCGAGATTTCTAATTTGAAATTCCATGGAACCGGTCATGTATATTTTACCCTTAAAGATGAGAATAGTAAGATAAACTGCTTTTTACCTGCAGAAAATTTTCAGCATTTACGTTTTGAACTGGCCGATGGGATGGAAATTACTGCTGAAGGGTATATATATTTATATGAAAAAGGTGGTACATATTCTTTAAATATAAGGGATATTCAAATATCCGGGCTGGGAAATTTAAGTATTGCTTTCGAAAAATTGAAGGAAAAGCTTTTAAAACAGGGATTGTTCGATGAAAAATATAAAAAGCCCATTCCTTTTTTTCCAAATAAAATAGTAGTTATAACTTCAGAATCGGGAGCTGCTGTCAGGGATATCATAAAAATAATAAAAATAAGGAATAATATAGTCGATGTTCTGGTTTATCCTGTATTGGTCCAGGGACCAAATGCTGCACCAGATATAGCAGAAGCCATAAAGCAGGTTAATCTGTTATTTCCTGAAACGGATACCATTATTGTAGGCCGGGGAGGAGGCTCTATAGAAGAGCTATGGGCATTTAATGAAGAAATTGTAGCAAGGAGCATATTTGAATCAAAAATTCCTGTGATTTCAGCAGTTGGACATGAAATTGATTTTACAATTTCTGATTTCGTAGCGGATAAACGAGCAGAAACTCCGACGGCAGCTGCACAAATAGCGGTTCCAGATGTTAATGAACTCCGGAATTATATTTTACAGCTAAAAGACAATTTGCAGCATCAGATTTATTCTTTTATCCGGGATAAGGAACTTCAGCTTCAGAGCTGTAATATACAAGCATTAACCTCAAAGCTGGAACACAGAATTACTATTCAAAAAAATTATATAGATAGCCAGTATAAAGAATTGTTTACGCTTTTAAATTCGTTGGTATCCAATGATAAAAATAAAATTGATTCAATCAAAGCCCAGCTGGAAGCTTTAAATCCACGAAATATTATGGCAAGAGGTTACAGTGCCTTAACAGATAATAAAGGGAAATTAATTAATTCGGTAGAAGCATTAAAGGTTGATGATGTTTTTAAGGTTATATTGAGAGATGGCAGTATTGAAGGTACAGTGAAAGAAATAAGGAAGGATAAATAATCATGGCCGCAAAAAAAGATTTATCATTTGAGGAAGCTCTTGAAAAACTTGAACTTTCGGCAGAATATTTAAAAAGTGATCAGGTATCTCTGGAAGATGCTTTAAAAAGCTTTGAACAGGGTATTGAGTATTACAATAAGTGTGATGCTATATTAAATAATGCGAAGCAGAAAATTGAGTTCTATTCAAAGCAATAAAGGAGGAACACGTTATGGACAATATTTCATATTCAACATACAAAGATTTAATTGATGAACATATCTTAGATTTTCTACCTGAAATTGACCACAAGAGCATTACAGTATATGAAGCGATGAAATACAGTTTAACTGCCGGAGGTAAAAGGCTTAGACCTGTGTTACTACTGGCTTCATGTGAATTTGTAGGAGGAGATATTCGTGCTGCAATTCCTTATGCATGCGCCATGGAATATATCCATACTTATTCTCTTATCCACGATGATTTACCGGCTATGGATGATGATGAGCTAAGAAGAGGAGTACCAACAAACCATGTTGTTTATGGAGAAGCCATGGCTATACTTGCCGGTGATGGACTGCTTACTTCTGCTTTTGAAGCCATGAATAAAGACATGCTTTTATATCTGGATGATTCTGTTAAATTAAAACGCAGGATAAGAGCCATTTATGAAATATCAAAGGGCGCTGGGTGCCGTGGGATGGTAGCTGGACAGGTGGCTGATATAGAAGCAGAGAATAAACAGTGTTCGAAAGAAATGCTGGACTATATTCATTTTAATAAAACTGCGGCTTTAATTACTGCTTCTGTGAGAGCAGGTGCGTATTTAGGAGGAGCCACAGAAAAACAGCTTAGGGATTTGACGGGATATGCAGAGAATCTGGGCCTGGCTTTCCAGATTGCTGATGATATACTGGATGTTTGTGGTGATGAACAGGAAATGGGTAAAAAAGCTGGAAATGACCAGAAGAAACATAAATCAACGTATCCTTGCTTGTATGATTTAGAAGACTGCAAAGCTTATTTAAGAGACCTTACTGAAACGGCAATATCTTTTTTAGAATGTTATTATGATGAGGCTGAGTTCTTTAATAATTTCGCTGAGGAAATGGTCGCTCGAGGTAAATGATTGTAAAGGAGCTCACTTTTGAGAACGGTGTAATGGGTGAAAGAAACAAAATAAATCTTTTGACAGGGAATTTCCCTGAGGATTTAAAGCGTATGTCTAATGATGAGTTAGAATTACTGACTTATGAGATAAGAGACTTTTTAATAGAAAATGTATCAAAAACAGGAGGCCATTTAGCGTCAAATCTGGGAGTTGTTGAACTTACCATTGCACTGCATACTGTTTTTGAAAGTCCTAGAGATAAAATTATCTGGGATGTAGGACATCAGTCTTATGTGCATAAGATTTTAACGGGAAGAGCTGATAAGTTTTCTTCCCTGAGACAATATGGTGGTATGAGTGGATTCCCTAAAAGAGAGGAGAGCCCTCATGACTGTTTTGATACGGGACATAGCAGCAATTCTATTTCTGCTGCTGCAGGTATAGCAGCAGCAAGGGATTTAACCGGAGATGATTTTGCAGTTGTTGCGGTTATTGGTGATGGTGCTCTAACTGGAGGCCTGGCCTTTGAAGCAATGAATAATGCGGGAGCATCCAAATCCAAGATGATTATTATTATAAATGATAATGGTATGTCTATATCAAAAAATATTGGGGGGTTATCTCAACATCTGAGTAACTTACGAATGTCCTCTACATATCTGGATTTCAAAAAACAAGTGAAGAAAACGCTAAAGGGAATTCCCAGAGTGGGGGAAAGCTTATATGCGGGTATTGAGCACCTGAGGGATTCCATTAAGTATGCAGTGGTAGAAGGAGCTCTGTTTGAAGAACTTGGCTTTAAATATATGGGGCCCTTTGATGGCCATAACATAGAAGATCTGACTACAGCTCTTATGCTTGCCAGGAACGTGGAAGGCCCTGTGGTTCTTCATGTATTAACAAAAAAGGGCAAAGGTTATAGAAATTCTGAAAACAGCCCTGATAAATTTCATGGGTGGCACCCTTTAATCCAACTACGGGATTACCTTTAAAAGCCGCTGATGGATTTTCCTATTCTCAGGTTTTTGGCAATAAAATGATTCAGCTTGCGGGTAGGAATCAAAAAGTTGTGGCGATTTGCGCAGCAATGATTAATGGTACAGGTCTGGATAAGTTTTATGCAAGATATCCGGACAGGATTTTTGACGTGGGCATTGCAGAAGGTCACGCGGTTTCTTTTGCAGCAGGGCTTGCTGTCGCAGGATACAGACCAATAGTAGCCATATATTCTACTTTTTTACAAAGAGCTTATGACCAGATGATGATTGATGTCTGTATGCAGAAATTGCCTGTTATTTTTGCCATTGACAGAGCAGGAAATGTAGGCGCTGATGGAGAAACTCATCATGGAGTGTTTGATTTATCTTATCTGAATCATATGCCAAACATGACTATACTGGCACCTGCCGATGGAAGAGAATTGGCAGAAATGTTTGAATATGCTTTAACACTTGACGGACCGTGCGCAATAAGGTATCCTCGAGGTGAAGCATTGGATTTTACATCCGTATATAACGGAGATTATGGAGATATCAAAAAGAACAAAGTCATTTTCGAGGGAACAGAATTGGTTATCTTTGCTGTAGGCAAGATGCTTTCCATTGCTTTTGAAGTATGTTTGGATTTACGGGAAAAGGGCGTGGATATAGGCCTTGTAAATGCCAGAGCTATTCGTCCGCTGGATGAAGAGTCTATAATAAGCATAGCAAAAACAACAAAGAAAATTGTTACGATTGAAGACAATGTTATTACTGGTGGCTTTGGTCAGCAGGTAGTATCGCTGTTAATAAATAATGATATAAATATTCCATGCAGAAATATCGGCTGGCCTGATTATTTTGTAGAACATGGAGACGATAAAGAGCTTTTCGGAAAATATAAACTGGATGTAGAAGGTATAAGTGAAAGGGTGCGTGACTTTATTGAAAGACAGACTTGATGTAGTACTAGTTGAAAAGGGATTGTTTCAATCAAGAGAAAAAGCAAAAAGTGCAATTATGGCAGGAATCGTTTATGTGGATGGTCAAAGAGTAGATAAAGCAGGGACTTCCGTAAGAGATACTTCCGAATTCTTTGTGAAAGAAGACATCTGCCCTTATGTAAGCAGGGGGGACTTAAACTGGAGAAAGCATTAGGCCTGTTTGATTTTCACCTTGAAAATGCAGTATGCATGGATATAGGAGCTTCTACGGGAGGTTTTACTGACTGCATGCTGAAAAAAGGAGCTGCAAAGGTCTTTGCTATAGATGTAGGTTATGGACAGTTAGACTGGAAATTAAGAAATGACCCAAGAGTAGTCAATATGGAAAAGGTTAATATCAGATACCTGGATTTTGATACTGTGGATAAAGATATAGATTTTATCAGTATAGATGTGTCATTCATTTCACTTAAACTGGTATTCCCTGTGGCAGGGAAACTTCTGGCAGATACGGGAAGTATTGTATGTTTAGTCAAGCCGCAATTTGAAGCTGGCAGAGAGCAGGTAGGCAAAAAAGGAATAGTCAGGGACATCAAAGTCCATAAAGAAGTAATAAGAAATGTTATTGATTATGCAAAAAACTGTGGCTTATATCCTCAGGGCCTTACTTTTTCACCAGTAACTGGTGCTAAAGGTAATATAGAATATTTACTGCACTTAAAAAAAGAACAATGTGAAGGTTTCGGTGATGAGACAATAGAAAAGATTGCTGATATGTCTCATGAAACCCTGGATTAGTTTTCAATTTTTTTTTTCAATAAATTTTAATCAATTCTTAAGACTATTTCATTTAAAGGTAAAAAGGAGAATTTAAAATGAAATTATCAAAAAAAGTACAGGCGATGCAATTTTCACCAATCAGAAAATTCAATGTGTACGCAATTGAAGCTAAAGCAAAAGGTAAAAAGGTTTACCACCTTAATATCGGCCAGCCTGATATTAAGACTCCAAAAGCATTTATGGAGGCTGTAAAAAACTTTGATTCCGAAGTTCTTGCTTATGCAGAATCAGGCGGACTTGTGCAGTTACAGGATGCCATTGCAAATTACTTTAACCGCTTTGGAATGAGCATTGAACGAAAAGATGTACTAATCACAAATGGTGGTTCAGAAGCATTGAGCATGATTTATACGTGCCTGCTTGATTATGGTGATGAAGTCCTTGTCCCAGAACCATTCTACACAAATTACCAGACCTTTATTTCTGCAGCAGGAGGCAATGTTGTTCCTGTTACAACAAATGCTGAAGAAGGTTATCGTTATGCTTTTGCTGATAGAATTGAAAAAGTAATAACCGATAAAACCAGAGCAATATCTTTAGTAAATCCGGGCAATCCTACAGGAACCATTCTGACAAGAGATGAAATGAGGGTTATTGCTGATGTTGCTAAGAAGCATGATCTTTGGATTATTGCTGACGAAGTATACAGAGAATTTGCATACGATGGAAGAGAAATGACATCTTTCGGCCAGATGGAAGATATAAAAGAAAGAGTTATCATCGTTGATTCTGTATCAAAGAGATTCTCAGCCTGTGGTGCAAGAATTGGCTGTATCGTATCTAAAAACGAAGAACTTATGTCAAATGCTATGAAACTTGCTCAGGGACGTTTATGCTGCCCAACTCTTGACATGATAGGTGCTACAGCATTATACCAACTGGATCCTTCTTATTTTAATGATGTAAGAACAGAATATGAAAGCAGAAGAGATGCTGTTTACGAAGAAATCATGAAGATCCCTGGAGTAGTTTGCCAGAAACCTGGTGGTGCATTCTACATAATGGTTAAGCTGCCGGTAGAAAGTTCAGAAGATTTCTTAGTATGGCTTCTGACAGAATTTGAAGATAATGGTGAAACGGTTATGTATGCTCCAATTCAGGGCTTCTATGGAACTAAGGGATTAGGAAAAGATGAGCTTAGAATTGCTTATGTATTGAAGAAGGAAGATTTAGTACGTGGTGTAGAACTAATGAGATTAGGTCTTGAAAAATATAAAGCATTAGGACATAAATAACAAAATCTATTAATTAAAAGGAGTATAAAGAATATATGCAATTAACACCTATGATGCAGCAATATATGGAAATAAAACAAAATCATCAGGACTGTATTTTGTTCTTTAGGCTCGGCGATTTTTATGAAATGTTTTTTGAGGATGCTATCACTGCATCAAAAGAAATGGAAATAACCTTGACGGGAAAAAACTGCGGTCAAGAGGAAAGGGCTCCCATGTGCGGAGTCCCTTTTCATTCCGCAGACACTTATATTGCAAAGTTAGTGGATAAAGGTTATAAAGTTGCAATTTGCGAACAAGTAGAAGACCCTGCCACTGCAAAGGGTATAGTGAAGCGTGAGGTAATACAGATTATCACGCCGGGAACTATTGTCAATCAGACAATGCTGAATGAAAAAGAAAATAATTATCTGGCATCCATATTTCTAAATGAAGATGGAGCAGGAATTTCATATTGTGATATATCTACCGGTGAATTATATACAACAAGTATAAAGGACAGTGGGGCATTAGAAGTCTTACTGAATGAGCTGGTAAAAATAAAGGCAAAAGAAGTAATCATCAATGAAACAGCGGAAAACATTGTTTCCATAGAAGAAATGAAAAAGGTTACAGATGCCTATTTTAATCTTCTGCCGGAAAGTTACCATAATATTATTACGGCAAATGATGTGATTTTAAAACAGTTTAATATTAAATCGCTTGTCGGTTTAGGTCTTGAAAATGCTGAACTTTCGTGCCTTTCTCTCGGTGCACTGCTAAGCTATCTGTTTGAAACGAGAAAACATAATCTGAGTCATATTACTAACGTCACGGTATATGACATTGGCTCACATATGTCCTTAGATAAGGCCACCATCAGAAACCTGGAAATAACAGAAACTTTATATGAAAAAAATGTACAAGGTTCTTTATTAGGCGTACTGGATAAAACTCATACAGCTATGGGGTCAAGAAAAATGAAACAATGGCTTAGAGAACCTTTAAACAGCAGCAGCCAAATAAATGAGAGACTGGATGCGGTTGAGGTCCTTTGCGACGAAATTATTATCAGAAACAATATAAAAGAGTGTTTAAAGAAAGTTTATGATTTAGAGCGGCTTGCAGGACGCATAGCATGCGGCAATGCCAATGGAAAGGATTTAATAGCCCTGAGGAATTCATTGTTTATTCTTCCTGAGCTTAAAGCTGAAATGGGGTCTTTAGATAATGAGTTATTTAACCGTTTAAATAATCAGATAAACAGCTCCTTAATGGAGGTTCACGACTTGATTGAAAATGCTATAGTTGAAGAACCCCCGTTCACCATAAAAGAAGGAGGCCTTATTAAGCCCGATTTTTCTAAAGAATTGGATGATTTAAGGTTTTCTATAAAAGATGGACAAAGCTGGATTGCAGAACTGGAAGGAAAAGAACGTGAAAGAACAGGAATTAAGAATCTTAAAGTCCGGTTTAATAAAGTATTTGGATATTATATAGAAATAACCAAATCTAACTTAGATTTGGCACCAGAAGATTATATTCGTAAACAGACACTGGTAAACTGTGAACGTTTTATAACGCCTGAACTTAAAGAGATGGAAAACCTGGTGCTTAACGCAGAATCTAAAATCAATCAGATGGAATACGAAATATTTACTGAGATCAGAAATAATATTCAGGAGTATATCGGTACCATACAGAAAGCATCTTCAGCTATTGCTGTAATCGATGTACTGACTTCATTTGCGCACGTGTCTTCTGCCTTGGGATATGTAAAACCTGATGTAAATGACAGCGGTAGTCTTATCATCACAAAAGGCAGACATCCTGTCATAGAACAAATGATTAAAGACGGAATTTTTGTTTCCAATGATGCTTATGTGAATGATAAGGATTCAAGTCTGCTACTTATAACCGGGCCTAACATGGCAGGAAAGTCTACCTATATGAGACAGACTGCATTAATTGTACTGATGGCTCAGGCTGGGTGTTTCGTTCCCTGTGAAAGTGCTTCCGTTGGAGTAGTGGATCGAATTTACACCAGAATTGGAGCTTCTGATAATCTGGCTCAGGGACAGAGTACTTTCTTTGTGGAAATGAGTGAACTGGCTTACATATTAAATACTGCGACCTCAAAGAGTCTGGTTATTCTTGATGAAATCGGAAGAGGGACAAGCACCTATGACGGATTATCCATCGCATGGGCTGTTGTGGAATATCTTTGCAATGAAAGAAATAAAATCAGAACGTTATTTGCCACCCATTACCATGAACTTACTGCTTTGGAAGAGAGCATTCCGGGAGTAAGAAATTTAAACGTAGATGTGGCAGAAGAAAACGGAAATATCGTTTTCTTACATAAGATTGTGTCTGGCAGTGCCAGTAAGAGTTATGGAATTCATGTGGCAAAAATTGCAGGAGTTCCTAAGAAGGTGCTGGAAGCTGCAGAAAATAAGCTGGTGGGCCTGGAATCCGGACAATATGACGATGAGAGTAATCTGGACTTTGGCAGTAATGTACTTGCAGAGAAGGTAGCAGAACAAGAGGCAGTTACCAGTGAAAAGAAAAATCTAAAATACAACGATTCATCACAGGGAGAGCAATTGTCCTTATTCAGTTTTGCACCAAATCCTGTTATAGAAAGACTGAAAAGTATCGATTTAATGAAACTTGCACCATGGGAAGCACTAAAAATATTAGGTGAATTGCA
This sequence comes from Aminipila terrae, assembly GCF_010120715.1. NCBI lineage: Bacteria > Bacillati > Bacillota > Clostridia > Peptostreptococcales > Anaerovoracaceae > Aminipila > Aminipila terrae. The sequence continues at coordinate 3,385,987 of NZ_CP047591.1, read as the reverse complement.
GGAGGCTGCAAATGATTAAAATTCTTAGTAAAAACGTTGCAGATAAAATAGCAGCAGGAGAGGTAGTAGACAGACCCCTTTCCATCGTAAAAGAGTTAGTAGAGAATGCCATTGATGCTGGTGCAACTAATATTACTGTGGAGATTCGAAATGGTGGCAAAACTTATATCAGAGTGACGGATAATGGCTGCGGTATTGGTGAAAATGAAGTGGAACTAGCTTTTTTACGCCACGCAACCAGTAAAATTACCACAGATGAAGATTTAAACAGTATACTCACCTTAGGCTTCAGAGGAGAAGCTTTATCCAGCATAGCAGCCGTTTCCAGGGTTGAACTGATTACTAAAACCGTGGATGCAAAAACTGGTGTGTCCTTGAAGATTCATGGAGGAGAAGTATTTGAAAAGTCTGCAACAGGCTGCCCTGACGGGACTACAATTATTGTTTCTGACTTATTTTACAATACCCCTGCAAGATTAAAATTTATGAAGACGGATGCCACAGAAAGTACCCTGATTATAGACTTTATTTCCAAAATAGCCCTTGCTTATGCAGCAATAAAAATCAGATTAATCAATAATGGGACCATTTTATTTTCTACTAATGGTAAAGGGGATAAATACAGTAATATAATCACTGTTTATAGTAAATCCTTTAGTGAAGGCTTAATTCATATATCCAGCGAAAGTGAAAGTATGAGCTTAGAGGGGTACATATCACGGCCGGATTTCAGTAAGACCAATAGAAAACAGCAGATTTTCTTTGTCAATGGACGTAGCATCTCTAACCGGATAATGGATTTAGCTGTTCAGGAAGGTTATACAGAAAGATTATTTGAAGGCAGATATCCTATAGCATATTTGTTTTTCAGAATAAAGCCTGAACTTGTAGATGTAAATATTCATCCAAATAAAAAGGAAGTTCGTTTCAATCAGGATATGGAAGTAAAAAACTTTATTGCACAGTCCATAAAGAGGGGGCTGCTTTCCCAGCAGGCAATACCACAGGTTACAGAAAGCCATATAACCAGAAATAAAATAGATTTAACGCCAAAAGTATATGATTATAAATTGGAAGAATCCCCTTTAAAGGGAAAAAGCATAGAAGATAAAGGTGTTGCCTCACAACACCAGCACTTGCAGGTTAAAACTATTTTTTCTGAAAGTAATCAGGAAGAAGTAGTAAAACAAAAGATTCAGGAAGCGGAAGTAAATGAAAAGGTCTTAAATGTATTAAATGAAAATAAACAGGAGATAAAAAAGAGTGAAGAGAATCAGGAGCAGGTTGATATAAAAAAAATATTGTCAACATTGGTCAAAGAACGGGAGGAACTTGACTATAATCCTGATCATGTGGAGAATTCTGTAACCGCGGAACAGACTCCTCCTACAGATACGTTTTTTATGAAACTGAATCTTACAGGAACGATTTTTAATACCTACATAACGGCGGTAGATGAAAATTGCTTTTATTTGATTGACCAGCATGCAGCTCATGAACGGATTTTTTATGAAAAGCTATTAAAACAATATAAGGATGAGGAAAAACTTCACCAGACTATTTTAACGCCGATTATGGCAGAGGTACCTTATGCTATAAAATCAACAGAGAAATCATGGGTGCAGTTACTTCGCAATATGGGATTCGAAATTGAACCTTTTGGAACTAGAACATATATCATTAAAGAAATCCCTATGTTTATGGAGCTTTCTGAAGCACAGAATATGGTAGATTATTTCCTTGAAAATATAGGAGAAGATGTAGACATTGAAAATGAAGCAAAAGTAAGCCGGATTATAACCAGATCATGCAAATCGGCAGTTAAAGCCAATGATGTATTGTCCATGGCAGAATGCAGACAACTGATGAATGACTTGGCAAAATGTGAAAACCCATATTCATGCCCTCATGGACGACCAACTTTTATAAAAATGACAAAATATGAAATTGAAAAAATGTTTAAACGGGTTTAAGTAAATATTTTATTGTAAACGGTACAAATTATGAATAGAGAAATAATAATCGTTGCAGGACCAACTGCAGTTGGAAAAACTAAATATGCTATTGAAATAGCAAAAAACTTTAATGGGGAAATTGTATCTTCTGATTCTATGCAGCTTTATAAGTTTATGGACATAGGAAGTGCCAAGCCTACCCAGGAGGAGCAAAATCAGGTAAAACATTACCTGGTAGATGAGATTGATCCAAGAGAGCCTTTTTCTGTAGCTGAGTATCAGAAACGTGCCAGAGATGCCATTGAACAGATTTTTTCCAAGGGAAAAACACCTGTTATTTCCGGCGGAACAGGGCTTTATGTAAATTCTCTAATATATGAGATGGATTTTTCAGCCCCTCCTGTGGGAAATGAATACAGAAAGAAACTGGAAAATCTTGCTGCAAAACATGGCAATGAATATGTACATCAATTGCTTTCAAAGCAGGATAGTGAAGCAGCAGCACGTATCCACCCAAATAATCTAAAGAAAGTGATTCGGGCACTGGAAGTAGCAGAAAATTCAGAGCAAGGCATTCAGCCCTTCGAGAAATCTTTTGTAAAAACTTCGGATTATGCTTATAAGTTAATAGGACTTTCTCGTAACAGAGAAGAACTGTATGAGCGGATTAATCTCAGGGTGGATATGCTTCTTGATATGGGACTGGTTGATGAAATAAAAGGGCTTCTTGACATGGGCCTGACTTCAGACAGTATTTCCATGAAAGGCATAGGATACAAAGAAATCATAGGCTATTTAAATGGAGAATATGATTTGGAGCATGCTGTTTATCTGGTTAAGCGTAATACAAGACATTATGCAAAAAGACAGATAACCTGGTTTAAAAGATATGACGATATAAAATGGTTTAATATATCAGAATATAACAGTGATGATGAAGCTGTAAAGGAGATTATCACATGGCTGAGGGAAAACAGATAAAAATTCAGAATAAAACTGGTAAACCGGAAAATATTCTAAAGAAAGAGCAGGACATTTATGACCAATGCAAGGAGATAGAACAGGAGCTTCCTTCCTTTATGAATGGTTTTTTTGCATATCTGAGGGGTAGCGTATTGCCCATGACAAGGCTTGCTTATTTAAATGATATCAGGTTCTTCTGCAATTATTTAATTGACTCCTGTATGTTCAAAGCAGAAAAAGTCAGTGAGCTTAATTCCAGCAATTTTGAGTCCATAAGGGCACGAGATATTAATACTTTTTTGGATTTTGCCAGAAGGTATCAGAAAGAAAAAGAAAACAGTATTTATATTTATGAAAACGACAACCGGTCTCTGGCCAGAAAAAAATCTTCCATATCTGTATTGTTTAAATATTTGTTTCGAGATGAAATTTTATCAAAGAATATTACAGATGGACTGGACCCTATTCGGGTACCCAAACCTGGAGAGCGGGAAATAAAGGCTCTTACAGACGAAGAAGTGCGACTGATGCTGAATACAGTTTCTGAAGGAGTCGGCATGACTAAAAAACAGCTTGAGTTCTGGAAAAAGACTAAAAAAAGAGACAAAGCTATATTAGTTTTGTTCATAACTTATGGGTTAAGACTCTCAGAGCTGCAGCAGCTCAATGTAGACTCCTTTAATTTTGACAGAGGAGAGTATAAAATTTATCGAAAACGTGGAAAAGAATCCATTATGCCTATTAATAAGTCCTGTGAACTGGTTATACGGGAATATCTGGAGCAGGAACGTCCTTCAGATGATACCTTGGATGAGGAAAACAGAGAGGCTTTATTCCTTTCCCTGCAAGGGCGGAGAATGACGGAACGGCAGATTCGCGAACTGGTGAAAAAATACACCGCATATGCTTTGAAAACTACTCAGAAAAGCGGATATAGTCCTCATAAATTAAGGGCTACGGCAGCAACCAGCTTAATAGGCAGAGGAGAAGACATATATGATGTTCAGGTTTTGCTGGACCATGAAAATGTTACAACCACTCAGTTATATGCCAAACATAAAGAGAATGTTAAACGGGATTTGGTAAACAATATGGAATGGGAACTGGAACGTAAAGGTGAAAAATAAAGAAAAGACAAATAGGATACTATAAAATTATTACGTAAACAGTAATAAAGAAAGGATTAAAATTTTACATGCAGAAAAATACATATGAATTATTGACAAAGAAAATGGGAATTGCACCTGAAGTTATAAAAATTATTGATGAATCAGAGAATGCAGTATCAGATTTATTCACAGAGCTTGATGATATCATGGCGTTTAATCAATATAAAGTTTTAGAGGCATTTCAGAAAAATAAAATCAGTGATATGCATTTCAGCTGGAATACTGGCTATGGATATGACGATCCGGGCAGAGAAGCCATAGAAAAAGTATATTGTGATATTTTTAAAACACAAGCAGCTTTAGTCAGACCCATTATTGTAAATGGTACTCATGCGCTTACACTAACTTTAACTGGTATTTTAAGGCCTGGAGATGAACTAATTTATTGTACAGGTGCTCCTTACGATACTCTGGAAGAAGTAATTGGCCTGAGAGGCGAAGGAAAAGGTTCTTTAAAAGAGTTTGGTATCACCTATAATCAGGTGGAATTAACATCTGAAGGGAATATTGATCTGGAAGCTCTGAAAAAAGTTATTACAGAGAAGACCAGAATAATAACGGTTCAAAGAGCTACCGGCTATGGATGGAGAAAAGCTATCACCATTGCAGAAATTGAGGAATGGGCATCTTTTGTTCATGGTATTAATCCCAACATCGTCTGCATGGTGGACAATTGTTATGGAGAATTTCTGGACACGAAAGAACCTACAGAGGTGGGTGCAGATATAATAGCAGGGTCTCTCATTAAAAATCCGGGAGGAGGTTTGGCTCTAGCTGGGGGATACATTACTGGCAGAGCAGATCTGGTTGAAAATATATCCTATCGAATGACTTCGCCTGGAATTGGCGGAGAATGCGGCCTTATGTTTGGACAGACAAGAACCATGTTTCAGGGATTGTTCCTTGCCCCTAAAGCCGTAAATGCAGCAGTTAAAGGTGCAATTCTTTGCGCTCAGGCCTTCGACAGCCTGGGATATGAAGTGTGCCCGAAAGCTTCAGAAAAAAGAAGCGATATCATAGAAGCAGTTAAACTGAATAATCCCGAAGCTATGTGCGCTTTTGCAGAAGGTATTCAGTCAGCAGCACCAATAGATTCCCATGTAAAACCTGTTCCCTGGGCTATGCCAGGGTATGACAGTGATGTAATAATGGCTGCAGGAGCCTTTGTTCAGGGCTCTTCGATAGAATTAAGTGCAGATGGACCATTAAGGGAGCCGTATATTATTTATTTCCAGGGTGGTCTGACTTATGAACATTCCAAGTTTGGTGTTATTAAAGCACTTCAGGCTCTCTATGAAAAAAACTTACTGAAAAATATCTAGCAGGGGAGATTCTGACTATGAAGTCTATTTCTGAAAATAAGAATAAGGTAAGAATTAGAGTCAAGCGTATGATTACGATTATAAAGTTTCTATTGCTAATTATAGTCATAGTTGGAATTCCTTTATATATTATGATTTATGAAAGAGCATTTATAAGTCAGTTCAAAAGTTTAGACACTGTAAATGCTTATTTACTGAAGTATAAAACTGCCAGTGTATTCGCCTATATTGGGATACAAATTCTTCAGATTGTCATATGTATTATACCTGGACAGGCTATGCAGTTTGCTGCAGGATATGCATATACTTTCTGGCTTGGCTATTTATATTCCATTATTGGAACTGCTCTTGGAACCATATTTGCTTTTTATCTGGCCAGGTTTCTGGGGAAAGATGCGATTCGCCTTTTATTTGATGAAAAGAAAGTTACAAAATTTGTAGATAAATTAAATAGTAAACGTGCGTTTATATTGGTATTTGTAATATTTTTAATTCCGGGTCTTCCAAAAGATCTGTTCACTTATGCTGCAGGTGTATCGGAAATGAAGCTGAAGGTTTTTCTCATAATCAGTCTGGTTGGCAGAACCCCTGCAATGATGGCTTCTATTATGATTGGAAGCATGTTTAACAAAGGCAGCTATGTTGGAATTGTCATCCTTACAGTGGTTATGGCTATTTTATTTATATGGGGTGCCAAGCATCATGAAAAACTTACTTTAATGATGGATAAATGGTATGAAAAACTCGTTCACATGTAAAAATCACAGGTTAAAGAGGTATTTGAACTAAAAGGAGGATTTATGGTACAGTCAATTGTTCATATTGCTTTGGTTGTCAGGGATTATGATGAAGCAATAGAGTTTTATACAAAAAAGCTTCATTTTACTTTGATAGAAGATACTTACCAGAAGGAACAAGATAAGAGATGGGTAGTGGTATCTCCTCCAGGATCTTTGGGAACGACTATATTACTTGCCCGGGCCTCCAAATCAGAACAGGAGCCTTTTGTTGGAAACCAGTCAGGGGGAAGAGTATTTCTGTTCCTGGGAACGGATGATTTCTGGAGAGACTATAATGAAATGAAGGGCCTAGGAATAGAATTTGTAAGACCTCCTAAAGAGCAGGACTATGGTATAGTAGCTGTATTTAAAGATTTATACGGAAATCTGTGGGATCTGGTACAGTTTAAAGAAAATCATCCTATGTTTAAACGCATAAAATAATGATTAAATCCTCAAGGTTATATGAAAACCCTGAGGATATTTTTTTACCTTAATATTTTAAGAACAAATGTTTATAAAATTATTGACAAAGAACATATATTCGTATATTATAAAAATACGAACAAAAGTTCTTAAGTATGGGGGGAATAAAAATGACAAACAGAAAAAAGTCATATAGAATTAAATCCAAGTTCAGATTCACTACATCAATAACCATAGCACTTATTTTGATTATGTTTATGGCAAACACTGCTTTTGGCCTGAATAATGTCAGCAGTTTAACAAAAACAAATCCAATAGAAATTGAGATACAATCTGGAGACTCACTTTGGAACATTGCGTGTGAATATGGGCCAGGCCATACTGACCCCCGAAAAACTGTATATGACATATGCAGTTTGAACAATATTACTGCGGATAACATTTATCCGGGACAGACAATACTTATTCCTGATTATTCCAAATAAATATTATATCCGTTGACAATAAGTCTGTGGGTAAACATGGTATTTAATAACGGTGTTATTATAGTTGACTACTATGATATCACCGTTTTTATTTTATCTACTGTTAAAATTTGTTTTGTGACTGTTTTGTGACTAAAAATTGTTAATATATGCAAGTAATAAATTTGGTATATAAAAATTAGATGTGTATAAATAGTTTAGATAAGACAAGGAGATTATGCATGAAAAGAGATTTAAAAGTTAGAATAAGCTTTTTACTAATCGTATTGATGATACTTATGGGAATGCCTACGGCAGCATTTGCAGGAAGTATAAGCAATTTGAATGTAGAACGCATAGAGGGAAATGATGTTACTAAGGACATCCAAATGAAGGTTCAAATAACCAATAACAATGCTAAGGTTGAGGAAGGGGATACCATTGACCCAACGAAGGATATGACAATGAAGGTAGATTTCAGCATACCAGATACCTTAATCTTAAAAGCAGGAGATTATATGCAGGTGGAATTGCCAGATTACTTAAGATTTTCTAATCTGCATGAAACAGAGATTTATATGAAAGTAGGAGATGGAGAAGTCCTTTTAGGAAATGTAACGGTTTCTGGCAGTAAAGCTATTTTAACTTTTGCAGACTCTGCTCAGAATGAAGAATATTCAGGAAGAGCAGGATGGTTTTCAGCAGGACTTTCTTTTGATAAAACAAAGGTTGAAACATCTGAAGATAAGGTTGTAGTTACTATTTTAGGAAATGATTTTACTATTTTAGTTAAGGATCCTGATAAAGGAGTTATTTCACTGAAGAAATCGGGAAATCCAGATATAGCAAATGAAGAAATTACATGGACTATAACGGCTACTCCAAGTAAAGAAGATAAGAAGTATGAGGGGTACGTTTTAAAGGATACGTTACCTTCCAATACATCTTATGTTAAAGATTCTTTTGAAATAAAGCCTTCTGCTTTAAATAAAGATAATTTAAAAATAGATGAAGCCCAAGGAACGATAGAATATACCTTTGATAAGGATGTAAAGGGGATTCAGACTATAACATATAAGACAAAAATAAAAGACGTAGCCCAAAATAATAACAAGGATATGACTATTACCAACAATGTAAGTCTGACAGATCCGGATACCACAACCAGTGCAGCTGCTACTGTTAAAGTAAAACCTCAATTGATTTCAAAGTCAGGTACATATATCGTGTCAAATCATTCTGTTGACTGGACAATAACAGTAAATTCTAGTAAGGCAACACTGAAAAATGTGGTTGTAACAGATGAGCTTGCTCCAGAAATGACATTGGGAGACATTATAATTGAAAAAAATAAATTAACCAATGATGTTACGAAACCACAGTATTATACTTTAAATGGACAGACTGTAAAAATTCATTTAGGAGATAAAGATAAACAGGTTGTAATTAAGCTTAATACAAAGTTAGATAACACAATTAAAGCAAAAGTTACAAATAAGGCAACTATTACGTGGAACGATAAAGGCTCTAGTATCACTGGAGGAAATGATGGTTCAACAGTATTAAGCCCAGTAGATACCCAGGGACAAGTTGATATAACAAGTGGATTCATAACTAAAAGTGCCATTGGCAAATATGACTTTAAAGAGAATGAAATGCCGTGGCAGATAACAATCAACTCAGCTCAAAAAGAAATTAAGAATGCTACAGTAGTTGAATTGTTTGCTTATAACAAGAATGAAGTAAGCAAAATAAATAGCGCACCGAATGCCTCAAAATTTGACAAATATAAAGGCAATGCTATAACGCTCAATCAAAAGTATATAGCCGAAACATTAAAAATAGATGGTTCTGAAGGAATAAAAATTAGTGAAAACGCTGAATTCTCTCAAAAAGGTCAGTATAGAATTAAAACCATACAACTAAATTCTACAGTAGAAGCCCAAATTGTGGAAATTTATTTAGGAGACATAGAGGAAAAACAAGAAGTTACTTTAAACACAAAGGTAACCGATAAAACAGCCTATGGAGTAAACAGCAAAAGCACTGAATATATCCTAAAGAATACGGCTTATTTATATTATGGTGATGGTGATGGCAATTCCCCTTTATCCGCTTCTGCAACAGAAAAACATTATAGCTGTATTTTAGATAAGGACTGTGCAGTTGGATATAACTATGTTGATCATACTATTACTTGGAGACTTTATGTAAACCATAATTCTTTAAATATTGAAGACGGCGTTATTACAGATACTCTTCCTAAATATTGGGATGTAAATGGTGACGATTTTTATGAGATTTATAAAGGTAAGGATTTTAAATTAGGTGGCGGAATTGCAACAATTCAGAATGGAGATAAACTTACAGAAGATGAAGTAAAAGCCCTTGTTAAAGAAGTAAGAGTTACAGAAAAAGATGATGTAAAAACAATCCAGTTTGAATTTAATAAAATAAGCAGTAAATATGTAATTCTTATCAAAACGAAGCTTCCAAATCAGGCTGCACTGGATAGACAATTTGCTGAAAATGGTGATGTAACTATAAGAAATAATGCATCTATGATAGGTGATTCCATCAATGGAAGTCAGGGAGATTGGGAAGATGTAACCATTAAGAATAGTCTGGTTTCCAAGACAGGAGCATTGGATAAAGACAGTAAGGGAAATTACACCGGAGATGCTACCTGGACAATTGATGTTAACAGAAATGCCATTCATTTACCCCAAAAAGACGAATTAAGCAAGGTATATGTTATCGATAAGCTACAGAATTATCTTGAACCTAAAATGGAAAATGGCAACTATAAAATACGTATTTGGGAGATGAAGCTAAAGGCAGATGGCAGTTGGGAGAAAGCAGATGAAGTTTCTCAGGAAACTGTACAGTCAGGGATAACTTATAAAGACAAAGAACTGCGTATAAAGCTTCCTAAAACAGATGGCTCCTATAGGATTGAGTTAGTAACAAGGCTTACCAGTGATACAGTAACGGAAATTAATAATACTGCATCTTTAGAAGGTGTAAAAACAGATATTGTTTCCAAAAATGAGACCATTAAAATTGAATATGCTGATGGGGTGCATGGGCAAATTTAGCAGGTAAAATAATCTTAACAAAGAAGTCTCAAAAGACCGGTATTCTCCTTAAAGGAGCAGTATTCCAACTGTATGAGCTTTCTGATGATAGTAATCCAGTGGAAACCCTTAAATATACAAAGGTAACTGACAAAAAAGGAACGATTCAGTTTGGACGGTTAAATTCGGGAAAATATAAGCTTGTTGAAGTTACAGCACCTGTAGGGTACGAAATTGATAAGGACTCAGCAAGCAGAATCATAGAACTGGATACTTCCAAAAACGATACACGAATAGTTACTTTAAATATTACAAATAAACCACTATTAAGGGCAATTCAGCTCTTAAAGACGGATGACCTGGGGAAAGCTCTTCCAGGTGCAGAGTTTACATTATTTAAAAAGGCCATAGCAAATGAGAATGTTGTAGCAAAGTCAGAAAGTGCTGTAAATGGTTCTGTTACTTTTAACAATGTAGCAATGGGGGAATATTATATTGTGGAAACTAAGGCCCCAACAGGATATTCAGCCAGTACAGCAGGTGCCATTATTAAGGCAGTAGTTGATAAAGATGGCAAAGTTTCATATTTCTCAGGTGAGAATTTTGCAAACGCTGTAACCGATGTTCCAACAATTAAAAATGCAGCATATAAGGGAAATGTGATAATTTCTAAGACAGATAAAACAGGAAGTCCGTTAAAGGGAGCAGAATTTACACTTTACGATGAGAATCAAAAAGTTGTGGCAAAAGCTGTATCAGAAGGGGATAAGGGTATAGCCAAATTTGAAAACATCAGATTTGGAAATTACATCATAAAGGAAACATCAGCTCCTTCAGGCTACATAGCCAGTGACAAAGTTATAAACATTACTGAGAAAGATTTTGTGAAGAATAATGTTGAGTTTGCTTACACTGTAGAAAATGAAAAACGTCCGGATGGGGGCAGCAGTGGTGGCAGTCACAACAAACCAAATAATCCGGAAGAAAAACCACAGGTAAATATTCCTGATGAAGATGTTCCACTAAATAAGCCTACTGAAAATCCACAAAAACCGGATCCAGTAATAATTGAAAATCAGGAAACACCACGGGGAGAAGGTACTATCGATGAAGATAAGGTGCCATTGGGTAAACTTCCAGCAACAGGTGGTATAGGCGAAGAAATTTTCTTTGGTTTTGGTGCGGGGCTTGTAGCTCTGGGAGCAGGACTAAGAAGAAAAGCCAATAAAGAGAGATAAAGTTTAAATGACTAAAGAGGAGAAATAATATGGTAAAAAGAAAAATAGGTGTTATGTTAGTTGCTTTAATGGTAACTTTTGCTATACCAACAATGGCTTTTGCCACTGATGAAGCGGTAGCCACTCCAAGTTGTGGGGGATTAACTCATAATGTTTCGGCTGAAGCTGGTGAATCAAATAATTTAGAAAAGAATACAGTAGGTCCTGAAAAATCAGCAGTAGAGGCGCCTACGGTGGAAGTACCAGTTACTAAACAGCCAGTAGTAGAAAAACCAGTTGCAGAACCTCCAATAACGGATACAACAGTTGTTGAGCAGCCAGTAGTAGAAAAACCTGTTATGGAGCAACCTGCAACAGAAAAACCTGTAGTGGACACACCGGCTGTTAATGTAAGTAAACCAGCTACAGGAACTCCAGTAGAAATACCAGCTGTAGTAGATAAAACGGTTACTGAACAGCCGGTTACAGAAACCCCAGCAGTAGAGACGCTAGCAATTGAACAACCAGTTACAGAACTACCAAAAGAGGAGAGTACATTAGTTATTCACCATTTATTTCAACAAGGGGATGTAGTGTGTGATGATTATGAAACTGTAGATAAACTTACTGTTGGTGATAAAGTAACTTTTCAAAAATACAGTTATGAGAACAAATATGAATTTGTTAAATGTTTAAATGGAAATGATTCCATTGATCTTCAAGCAGGAACTAACAATATTACAATAAAGTACACTTTAAAGAAAGGGTTCAAGCTAGTATAATATAAATATAAAATTTTCAAAAAGGACTTCAGCAATGGAGTCTTTTTGTATAGAAAAAATAAAAAGCCGACTAAAAAGCCGGCTGATATATTGTAATAGATCGCCTTATAATTTTAGGATTATTTTTAAAGTAAAATTTGGTTTTAAGCAATAGCTTCTACTGTTTTTATTTTTGACTGATTTACAGTGATTACTATATGTTCTGGATTGTTTTCACAGGTTATTCCCTTAGGAAGTTTAATATCACCAACAGTGATAACGGAACCCATGTGTAAATCAGATACATCAATATCTATAGAATCTGGTATATCCTGAGGCAGCCCTTTTACAGAAATGAAATCCATCTGATATGTTGAAATTAATTTCTGCGCTTCTAATGCTTCTTTGCCTGTGATTTTCAACATTACATCAGTTTTGATTTCCTGGGAAAGAGAAACTTGTTGGAAATCTATATGTAATTCTTCACCCTTTGGGGATATTTGAATTTCTTTTATAATTACCGGAAAATCTTTTTCTCCAGGCAGAGTGAGTGTGAATATAGCATTTCTCCCCATTTCGCTTATTTTTTTTCTTAATTCACTTCTATTTACTATAACTGCAGTAGATTCCGTTCCTCTGCCAAAGATATTTCCAGGCAGATAGCCGTTTTTTCTTAATCTTTTATTCTCACCGCTGCTGCATTGAGTTCTTTTTTCAATTTTTATTACTGCTGTATCTTTCATATTTCTTAGCCTCCTTAATTTAACTTATAAAATTTAATAACTATTTAAATCTATAAGATTAATTTCCGAAAAACAGGTGATCAACAACATAATAAAAAATAATCCTATGTATATAGTCTATACTAGATAAAATATATTTCAAGGGTAATAACAAATATTAACATTAATTAATAAATATAAAATTCGCTAAATTTCAACAAAATAGAGACTTACTAATAAAGAATCATGGTGACAGTTCATTAAGAAGCTACCACCATGATTTTTTATTATTTAATCCTTTTTGCTTGTTTTCTGAAGGCATTTGTATTCTATGGCATGAGTAGGGCATATGGTTTTGCAGGAACCGCATCTGATGCATTCTAAATCATTAGGATTTTTAACTAAATCTACATTCATTTTACAAGAATTTGAGCAGGCATGACAATTATTGCATTTTTCTTTATCCACATGGTATTTAAAAACTGATATAGGGTTAAACAATGAATAAATTGCTCCCAGTGGACAAACATATTTGCAGAATGGACGATATATAATAACTGAACCAATAATTGTGATTATTAGTAGTAAGTTTTTCCAGGCATAGAGCCATCCCACAGTTTCCTGAAGAGATTTATTCATTAACACAAGAGGGAGACCACCTTCTAAAGTCCCAGCAGGGCAAATGAGTTTACAAAAATATGGAGCACCTTGTCCAATGATATCCACTATAAAAATAGGCATCAGAATTACAAATACTACAAGAAACATATATTTAAGCTTCCTCATTGCACGGTCGCCTTTAAAGGTTTTTATTTTATTAACGAAGGGTATTTTGTACAACAATTCCTGAATAAATCCAAAAGGACAAAGCCAGCCGCATGCAAAACGACCCATAATAGCCCCAATGAATATCAAAAAACCTGCTACATAAAAGGACCATTTAAATTCATAGCTCCCGATGACTGCCTGTAATGATCCAATAGGGCAGGAGGCTATGGCACCTGGGCAGGAATAACAGTTTAGGCCAGGAACGCATACATTTTTTATCTTTCCCTGATAAATTTTGCCCTGAACAAAACCAATTAGGAAACTGTTAGTTACAAGTGCCCAGAAGGCCTGTATGCTATATCTGAAATTTTTATTATTATTGATTTTCTTAGCCAATTCCAATACACTCCAAACAGATATTGATTGCCTTTTCAAACATAACAGGAGTTTCTCCACGGAAAACTCCAAATACCATTGAAGAAACACCTATTAAAACAATCAAAAGAGAAATAAGATTTATATGCCTTTCTTGTATATGCATAAGAGAGCCTTTCTTTTATTTGTTTAGTTTTGCAAGTTCATCATTAATGATTTTAATCCATTCTTCCTTCGTATGAGAACCAAGATAATTTTCACCTACAATATTACCGTTTTTATCTACAAAAAAGGTTTCTGGCACTGAATTAACACCTTTTAAAGGACCTGATCGTAAAACTTCATCTGGTAAAAGAATGGTGTAATCTGCTTTTGTTGCCTCTATAATTTTATTTAATTTATCCATTTTGCTTTGATCGATTTTACCGTTCTCATTTACATCAAGGACGATTCCAACCACGTTAACTTTTTTATTAGCCATTTCTTTGGCTACTTCATTTAATTCTGGAATTTCTTTAACACAAGGGGAACACCATGTAGTAAAAAGATTGACAAGAGTCAGGTCATAATTACTAAAAATATCCTTGGTAACTTGATTTCCTTTTACATCCTGTGCTTTAAAATCTCCAATTGGAGTAGAGCTTGAAGCAACTGGTTGAATGGTATCTTTTGCGCTTAATACAGTGTCATTCTTATTTTTGTTCAGATTCATATTATTATTATTAGGCTGTGAACAACCTGTAAACATAGTAAGAGTGAGTATACTAATCAGTAATAGTAAAAATAGTTTTTTCATTTTTATATTCTCCTTAATCAATTTATTATTTGTCATCCTTATAAATCTAGTAGTTAGTTAAATATAGGTATATAGGAAACTATAATTAGTATTTCATAAAAATAAACGTTTATAAGTATTTAAAAAGAATAAAGTTAGCAATATATAGAAGTTGTTGCTTTAAGGTAAAGATTCTATTCCGAAAATGAATATTTTAGGAATAGTTATAGAACGATATAAATTACCTCCTCTACCTTTTATGTACTCTGTACTTACAATTCTTTTTAAATAAAAAATCCGCTCACTTGTGTATCTATAGGCTCTTCCAGTATCTTCACAATTGATAGCCTCCCATCATTTAGTACTAAAACTTTCAGTTATCGTCCTCTTCTTTGTAATAAAATAAATTGAATTAAAAAAGAACAGTAAAGGTTTGAGCTTTATACTGTTCTTTGAATTAAAGGCTTTTAGTTCAATTGACCATTATTTAGTACTTTTTTTAAAATATTTTATATTATTCTCTAAATAATCTTTTTATGAATGCCCTTCAAATATAATAGGAAACTTGGAAAATTAAGCAGCATGTAATTTTTTATATACTTGATTTAAACGCAAAGCCCTCACCATCTTGCAATAAATAACGTAATAGGATTCCAACAAGTTCCCGTTTATCTTATAAAAAATGTCTTTATACGAGTCTTCAATATCATTGAGATTAGAGTGTAGAAATTGTTTTTAAAATATTTTCTTCAAACTTCTTGAGTTCTTCCGTTAAAGGAACCAGCTTTGGTTCCAATTCTTTTAAATTGGCCTCATCCATCTTTAACAGCTCCTCTGAGCCGCTTCCATCAATAATGTTTTTCTTATCATTTTCAATGCATTGTTTGGCTGCAATTATCTGACCTCTAATTAGATTATGTTGTTTCTCTAATGCGGCTAGACGATCACGCTCAGGCGAAAGCTGGTAAGGGACATAGAAAGTATCTTTAAATATATGTATTTGGGGAGGAGTATCCAGCCCCTTTGTAGTAAATCTTTCTTTAATGTTGTATAAAGGAATTAAGCTTTTCTCTGAATCATCAACGGGATTTTGCACGATGTTAATCGTTTGAGTCTGTTGATCCCATTTCACAGTTGCACCTAGGGCTTCACTTATAAACCTCACCGGCACATAAGTTTTGGAATTTATCATTATAGGGGTAGCATCTGCATCTACATATCTATCATCGATAACAGACCAGATATTATTTAATATTAGTACAAGAACAGTTCGTCCTTTGTAAACAATAATTTCTTTTGAATTATTATTCCATAAAACTTTAGCACCCATTTTTTCAAAAACGCCTCTTACTGGGATATAGGTTTTATTATTTTGAATAAAAGGACTCGAATCGAAATTAACAACTTCACCATCAACTTTAACGTGTATACTCGAATCTTGTGCAAAAGAAAAGGATGGCATGGATAAGATGAGTGTGGCAGCCATCAAAAGCATGAATATCTTTTTTTTCATATCATTCTCCTTCTTAAATATTGTATAAAAATATGTAGAAAATCTTGTTTAACTAAAATTAAAAATAAATTCCAATGTAGGAAAATAAGTTTCTCTCGTACAATTGGAATTTAGAATATTTCTTTAAATTAGAGGGTAGAAACTGTTTTTAAAATGCTTTCTTCGAATTTCTTAAGTTCTTCCGTTACAGAAACAAGCTTTGGTTCCAATTGTTTCAAATTTTCTTCATCAATCGCTAAAAGATCCTCAGTGCCACTTCCATCGATAATGTGTTTTTTATCATTTTCAATACCTTCTTTGGCTGCAATTATTTGATCTTTTAGTAGTCTCTGTTGAGCCTCTAAGTCAGCTAGCCGTATACCCTCTTCAGAGCTTGGTTGATAGACTAACAATTTATCCGGATATTCCATACCTGTACCAGAGATAGACACAGATTCAGTTCTTGTAATTCTATCTTTAAGGTAATAAAGTGGTAGTAAACTTTTCCCTGAATCATCAACGGGATTTTGTACAATATTAATTGTCTGAGTCTGCTGATTCCAGGTTACAGTCGCACCTAAATTTTCGCTTATAAGTCTAATTGGTACAAACGCTTTGGAATTTACGATTTTAGGAGTAGCATTGGCGTTTACTAATCCATCATTAATAACAGTCCAACGATTATTTAATATTAACACAAGTACAGTTCTGCCTTTATACACGATAATTTCTTTTGTGTTATTTTTCCATACAACTTTAGCGCCCAATTTTTCAAAAACACCTCTTACAGGAACATAAGTCACATTATTCTCAATAAAGGGGGCTGCATCAAAATTAACGGCTTCACCATTAACATTTACATGGATCTTGGAGTTTTGTGCGAAAGATAAGGATGGCAGGGCTAGGATGAGTGTGCATACTACAAAAAGTATTAATACTGTTTTTTTCATATCATTCTCCTTCTTAAATATAAGAATAGACATTTGTAAATGCCTTCTCTCATTACAAACAATTAGTGGGCTTTAAATTTTGAGGAATATTATAGTTGATGCATCCAGCTATTAATTTCTGCAGTATTTTAAAACTCCCCTTATTATAAGTATACTGCTCTTTTTCTACTTTTGTTTCTTTGTTCTTCTTTCTTTTTCGACACATTTAGACACAATTTGATATTTTTGTTTCCTTGCATATATAAGGATATTTGAATTTAGTACTAAAACTTTCAGTTATAACAGATAACTGTCAATTGAACTAAACGTCTTTAATTGGTTGAACATTTTGTACCACAAGCACTAGTTTTTCCTATACGTGGCCGGCCATAAATAATAGCTCATGGTATCCCATTGGAAATCCATGTATGTTAGAGACGAAATAACTATCTAGTTCTTCAAAATATTTCTTCAACATTCTATACTATAAATTGGTTACTTAGAATTATAGTTGCTTCTTTGGGTATCATAACAGTTATAACAGAATCTTACTATCAATGAAGAGTGATTAAATCATTTCTCGGAGGTATATTTTAATTTATGGAGATAATTAAAAGCTCACAAATCCAACTTGTAAAGCACTATAGAGGCTTGCTAAAGCTAGTCTTCGCCTTTGCTCTTTCGGCGTTAATCCTATATGAAGGTCATGAGCAGATACAAAGCATTCATCCTGCCACCACATTGCATACTATGCGTTCTATCCCGCTTCTATCCATTGGGCGGTTTTTCATACTAGGAATCATAGCATCCGTGTCCATGGTGCTTTATGATGTTTTCGGAATGAAAGCATTTCAATTTGATATTGAAAAAAAACAACTTTTTAGTATTTCTTTTCTTTCTAATTCCTTAAATACATTACTCGGGTTTGGAGGTCTGACAGGGCTTCAGTCAAATCATTATTGCTAAAAAGACAGAACATTGAGTTAAAGGAAACGCTCTCCTATAATACCCTACTGGTAACATCCACAATTACCGGCCTGTCATTTATTATAATTTTATCGTTATTCAATTTCCCAAGCATTGCTTCACTGGTTAGTCAGCACAAATGGCTTATGCTCTGCCTCATTGGGTTCAGTTGCTATCTTCTTGTGTATTTTTTTCTCGACAAAATGATAAAGCAGCTTCGGAGCTGGGCCTGTTCCTTTGGTGTAACCAAGCTGCTGGTTCTTCGATTTGAATTACTGGGAGTTTCTATTCTTGAATGGTTTCTTGCTGGGCTCCTTTTTTATAATTTGGTTTACTATTTTCAGAGAGATCAGAACTTCTTTAATATACTATCAATCTTTGCTGTTGCATCAGCTGCTGGTATATTAAGTTTCATGCCTGGGGGAGTTGGCTCGTTTGATCTAATAGCAATCATAGGACTTCAATTTATGGGCCTAACGGATAATGAAGCTCTAACCGTTGTTATTCTGTATCGGGTCTTTTACTTTATCCTCCCTTCCTGTGTAGCAATTGTCAACTTTTCTTTACAAGTTCTGAGAAGAAGTGAGCAAAAAGGCTATGTAATCAAATCCCAAATTTATGGGCAGCTAGTTGCAACCGTTATGGCTATCATCGTTATCACCTGCGGTTTACTTTTGCTGATTTCAGCACTGACCCCTAGTCTAATCTCAAGAAGCAAATTAATCACTAACATGGAGGCTGTGGTATTTTTGCAGTACTCCCGCAGTATTTCTATTGCCATTGGCTTCATGTTGCTTTTTTTAGCAGAGGAAGTTTTCTTCCGCGTAAAAAGAGCTTACAATACTACAATGATTTTACTTCTCTCTGGGGGTATTTTTACTTTTATCAAAGGGTTTGATATTGAAGAATTTTTATTCCTTCTAATAGCTATGGGGATTTTACGTTTATCCAAGACGAACTTCTACCGAAGGAGCATCCTTGTTAAGCCGAGCCATATTGTTGTGGTTGTCATCAGTGTACCAATCCTGTTGACGATATACCTAAAAATTAGTCATATCCTTTTTACCAGTTACATTAAAACCTTCCACTATCCACATTTGATATTCCATGATGTCCAAGCATTTATACACTCTGGTATATTGGCCTACGTACTATTTTTAGCCTTTATCATATTCTGGTATTTGAAACGTGATCGAATTGAGAAGAATCCTCTCTTCCAAACATTAGATTTAGTTAAGGTGAATAAGTTTTTTGATACAAATATAGGTCACCACTTGTCTCATTTGATTTATCTGGGAGATAAAAATTTATTCTGGGCTGAAGATGATCAGGTTCTTATCGCTTATTCGCTTTTTTCCGATAAAGCAGTAGTTTTGGGAGATCCTTTGGGGGAAGAATCTCTCCTTTCAGATGGAATACAGGAATTCCAAAGATTTATTGATACCTATGGATACCGTGCCGTATTCTATGAGGTGGATGAAGATAAGCTATCTCTGTACCATGACAATGGCCTTTTTTTCTTCAAACTAGGAGAAGAAGCAATTGTAAATTTGCAGGAGTTTGATATGGTTGGCTCTTCCCGTAGGAGCTTTCGCAACATCGTCAAACGCTTTGAAAAAGACGGATATATCTTTGAAGTGCTGTCACCACCTTTTGATGACCAGCTATTGTATAATCTAGAAAGCATCTCTAAAGAATGGCTGGATAATCGAAAGGAAATGGGGTATTCTGTTGGTTGGTTCCAAAAAGATTACCTACAGAAGGCCCCCTTGCCGTCATAAGGAAACAGTCAAATTATGAAATTATTGCCTTTGTATCCATGACATTGCAGGGTAAGGATTCTGTGAATATCGGAATTGATCTGATGCGATTCAGAAGCCATGTACCGAATTCTACAATGGATTTCATGTTCATTCAGCTTCTACTGCATTTTAAAGAACTCGGATACCATTATTTCAGCCTTGGTGTGGCACCACTGGCTAAGGTTGGATTTGCCCTTAGATCCCACAAGGTGGAGAAAATCGCCCATTTTATCTATGAACATGGTAAGCTAATATATAGCTTTGAAGGTTTGCGTAAATTTAAAGATAAATTTGACCCTAAATGGGAGCCAAGATATCTTGCCTATCCGCAATTAGTGTCCCTACCTGCACTTTTAATTGAATTATCAATGTTAGTAAACATGAAGAAAAAAAAGAATATTTAAAAGTAATTCTGTCAACAGATGTAAAAAAGCCAGGTATCATACCTGGCTTTTCATAGCATTGTTATGTTAAAATCCTAATAAATAGCTTTAATCTAATAATTAATAACGTATAGTTGATAAAATGCTTGGGGATATCCACAAACAGGACAAAATTCAGGTGCACATTCACCCCAATAAAGATTACCACAATTCAAACAAACCCAGACCATGTTTCGCTCTTTGCAAAAAACCTGGTCATTTTCTATATTATATACTAATTGCTTAAATCGGTTATCATGGTTGTATTCTATAGATGCTACCCCATCAAATAGATTTGCAATTTCATCAAATCCTTCTTTACGAGCAGTATCGGAAAATTCTCGATACATAGTGGTCCATTCATAATCTTCACCTGCAATTGACTCCTTAAGATTATCTAATGTTGAAGGAACTTCCCCACCATTTAATTGTTTTAACCATATTTCCGCATGTTCACGTTCGTTACTCGATGTCTCATCAAATATATTACCAATTTGTTCATAGCCATCTTCTCTTGCTTTTGATCCATAGATTGCGTATTTTGTACTAGCCATCCTTTCCCCATTATATGCATTCTTCAGATTCTGATATGTTTGACTCTGCTTAAAATCCATTTTAAACCTCCCCATCATAATGAATATTTAATCCTATTATTTTATGATAAAATTAATATTTTCGTACCTTGAATGATTACTTATTAAATTGATGGGCTTAAGCTTCTTGTTGAACACACATATTGTTATAAGTTCGAATATTTACTTGTGTACCCTTATGTGTTTTGTTGTTTGAAGTCTGTTTCCAGCACATCTACTTTATCAAGAAGAATATTGGCATTATCAATTGTATTTTGATAATTTTTGTTATTTATTGATTCCCCTAAAGTTTTCGTTGCCTGATCGAAATCCTCAATATCTTTACTATATTTTGTATCCAATTGAGGCTTTAATCTTTCCCAGATTTTTTTAGCTGCTATATAATTATTGTTTGCTTCATTCCAATCATTACCTTCAACGTTTAATATAATCTGTCGTCCTAGATAGTCTAACCGGATTACGTCTGTTGGAATGATTACCTTAAAATAGTCAAGCATATCAGGAATGTACATGGTAATACGATTCGCCTGAGCTATTGCAGAATAGGCTTTTTTTTGAATTACATTTTGTTCTAGGTTTTTAATTGCTAAATTCATTCCAGAAATCAATTCAGCAGGAACCACCGCCTCCTTAAGTAAAGGTGTCAATTCATCCATATTTGTCTTTATTAAATTTACCTTGCTTACGGCTTTTTCCCAATCCGCCGCATAAATATCATCTATTATATCCTCAGCATTTGACTCTATTGCATCCAGCTGCTTTGGAATGGGTAACAACTCTGGAATATTTATGATTTGTCCTATATATAAGGGTTTTGTGTTTGATATTTCAGGATTGGCCTTAATCAATTGTACTAAAGGTACTCCAAATTGTTTTGCAATCATAAATAAGGTATCATTAGGTTTTACAGTATACTGTCGCATTTTGAACTCCTTCCATATATTTTGTTTGTTTATAATATGTGACGAGGAGTTCTCTTGCTACTATTAACACTTGTAATAACGGTGTTCTTTAGACAACCTTTTCATTTTTATTTATTTGCTTTGTTTAAGATCTTGAATATCCAATTAAACTAAGAATAGTTTTTTATTCTTTTATACTCAACGAAAGTTAATAATATTATTAGAATGTCAAGTATGGTCAGGAATATCAGCCATGTTGAATGATAAATCGTATATCTGTATATCTGATAAGTAACGAACAGAATCAAGGCAAATATAGTAAGAGGATAAGCCCATAGTTTCCTTTTCCATAGCAATAATATAAGAATTAATTTAATAAGACCGTGAGAAATTAAATAAAAAACCCAAAAGTATTGTGTATTTACAGAAAACTGATAACTTAATTTAACCATATAATTAGCCAGAATATCCCTGGGATCTTCTGATAATTCATTCTGTGTCAATAAAACTATTATGCTATTTAATCTGGTGGGGTTTAGAATCATCAGCAAAATCCCACCTATAATTTCTAAAGTTCCGTTAATTGCCTTTAGTAATATTCCAATGTTAAACCCTTCATGAAGTATGCCTGTCATATTAATTGCCCGTGTTTTTTTCATTTATATTCTCCTCATAAACTATTTTTGATATAAAAGCTTATTTAAATCTATTTTGATTAAGTATCACTTAAATATTCTGTTTTTAAATAAAGTTGTATTTAATTTAGTTACTAGTAATGCTAAAAGCGATTAAATTTCTTTAATCGCTTTGCTTAACTATCACTATGCAATATTATTAATTCAGTTCATATAAATAATGATGGTTGACATCCCTCCAAATGGCTTCGTCATATTGTTGCACATATGGTGTGGAATATGACAATGAAATGGCCATATTCCAGGATTATTTGCAAGGAACTCTATATCATATGTTTCACCAGATGCCACATTTATAGTGTTCTTCACAGGTCTGTTTCCAAAATGAACAGAGTTTCCATCGCTAGCTGATACCACAAATTGGTGGCCATGAAGATGCATTGGATGAGAATCGTGTCCGATATTGCCAAGCCTGATTCTGACAGTTTCATCTAATTCAACATGAATCGGATCCAGATAAGGGAAACAGCGCCCATTCATTGTAAAAAAGTTAAATTCCATGCTATGAGGATCAATTTCGTATATTCCAGGTTTCACCTCTCCGGCTTTTAAGTCTTTAATCTTAAATTCCTGGAGCATATAAAAGTAGTCTCTGCAATCCTCTTGGTGTGATTCAGTTATAATAAAAGCCCCTCCCAAACCCATCATTTGCTGCATTGAAGAATCAACATGGGTGTGGTACATATGTGTTCCTGGGGATTAGTTATTCTAAATTGATAATCAAAGTATTCTCCTGGTCTTATTTTGGGAGAAGGTTCTACATCTGGAACCCCATCCATATTATTAGGTACATCAAGTCCATGCCAATGAACACTTGTGGGTTCTGGTAAGTAATTTATAACACGAATGTTTACATAATCACCTGATTTTACTTGAATTGTTGGGCCTGGTATACTTCCATTATACCCCCACCCTTTTATAAACAATCCCGGTAATATTTCTTGTTCAACCGGTTCAGCAATTAATTCAAAATATTTTATGCCGTTTTGTATCATAAAAGGAAGATTGTTAATATTTGGAGTAATTATCATAAACGTCACCTCATAATAAATTTCTATTTATTATATTCGTGACATTTTATTTTAATTCAAGTGGTAACTCCAGATATTTGATAGAAACTAAAAGGATAGATTCATTTTATGGATTTCCAAAGAATATTTAAGTCTTGAAGCCGAACTCTATCCTTGGCTAAATCCCCTGCCTCAAAAGCGCAAACAGATTGATTGAAAATGAGACTCCAGCCAAAATAGTTGCAAATGCATTCAAATTGATCACTGATTAGTTTATATTCCAAATCATCCAAAGAAGCCTCTCCAACGGCCACGATTCCCAGTTTCTTCTTTTGCTTACGAAGTTGATCGTCTTTGGAGTATAATTTGTCAATGACTATTTTTAATTGAGAAGTCATACCCCAGTAGTAAACAGGAGTGCCAAGAATAAGTACGTCAGTATCATAAATCTTTTGAATAATTTTAGCGCTGTCATCTGGAATTATGCAATTACCGCCGTTTTTTCTACAGGCATCACAGTTAGTACATCCACTGAGTTTGAACTCTGAAACTTCAGATAGCTCAACTTCCGCTTCTGGAATATTAGATTGAATTCCTGTACGTATTTCCTTTAGTGCAGTCCCCGTGTTTCCAATTATTCTGGGGCTGCCATTTAATAATAAAATTTTCATCATCAAAACCCTTTCATTTTAATCAAATTTAATTAAATAAATTAAAAATACTGTTCCATACCTTTTTTCATTGAGTAAATTGTTTTTTTATTTTGTTTATTATATCAAAGCTTTATCCAATTGTACCCAACCAATTAATGAAAAATAACCATCCAATTTTCCTTAATAACTTTCAGAATTACTGCTACTGGAGCCCTAATTTATCCCCTTACAAAAATTATTTTTATCCCAACAGGGCTCATTTTAACCATAAGAAAAGTAAAAAGAATATAAAACTCCTGATTCTCCATATTTGTAGTATAAAAAAGACAGCCATTCGGCTGTCCTCTCTTTATAGGTTTGTATTTAACCCTCTATAGAGCCAAGACTTGGTTCGGCTATTATTTAAGTCCTAGTTCTTTTTTATTA
Source organism: Aminipila terrae (assembly GCF_010120715.1). Lineage (NCBI taxonomy): Bacteria > Bacillati > Bacillota > Clostridia > Peptostreptococcales > Anaerovoracaceae > Aminipila > Aminipila terrae. The sequence goes on along the minus strand of NZ_CP047591.1, from coordinate 3,361,324 downwards.
TAGGAATTTGAATTTCTGTAATGTATTCATTCTCAGAGTCGGAAAAATCATAATCAACTATATTTTTTTCAATGGAGTCTCCTGCAATCTGATATCCATTTTCCTCAATCCATCGGATAAGTAGTTGATAATGCTTTCCCATATCCGTGTAGGGTCCTAAAAATGCAATACAAACATACTCGTTTTCAGGAATTACCGTCAATTGCTTACAAATCTCCGGATCAAAGGGCACAATTTCAATAAAATATCTGAATTTATTTAAAATCCCACTATTCATGTTTTCCTTGGATAATGAAGTATAAATCTGTCCTTCAATAAGCCAGGAGCTTATTCTGAAATATTTTTCGTTACGTTTTAAAGTCTGCTTGATTTCATAATCACTTTTAAGATCATTGATATCTATAAACTCCCCTATTCTTTGGGGAATTTTCTTGATAATTATTTGATCCAACTGGTCCTCTATATTTTCAAAAAGTTCGAGCTTTGTCTGAATTTTCTTTTTTAGATTTACCAGTTTGTTAATTTTTATATCAATTTCCTCTTCCTTTTTTTTCAACAGGCAAAGCAGGCTGTTTGTATTCTTGTTACCCATGTATTTTTTTATTTCACCTAATGAAATATCAAGGTTTTTTAAAAAAAGGATTCTACTTAGCTTGAAAAAGTTTCTGATGCTGTAGTAGCGATAGTCATTATTTTCATCATACTCAGGTTTAATTAGATCAATCTTGTCATAATGCCTAAGGGTGTCAGTGCTAATATTAAATATTTTTGACAGTTCTCCAATTAAAAATTTATCTTTCATAAAAATTTTCCTTTATTTCTTATTAAAATCCTATGTGAGTTAATGGATATTATACAGTAGGAATCCTGTATCGGCAATACTTAGGAGCATTTTTTAAGTGCGATTAAATTTATTTTGGCATAAGTAAAAATACCTATTGACCTTGGAGTTAGTCAAAGGTTTATGATTCACTTAAATAAATTTTATAATTAAATTAATAAAACAAAGGAGAATACTTTCATGAGCGACTATAACGTAGTATTAGCAAGAAATACGGAAAATGCACCAAAAGGTATCGGCCCATATTCACAAACTGTAGCTTTTTCTCATTACAATAATCTTTCAGCTCAATTACCGATTGATCCGAAAACAGGTAAATTAATAGCTGGTGGTATAAAAGAACAAGCTGAACAATGCTTAAAAAATATCAAGGCAATTTTAGACAGCATCAATCATGTTATGAGTGATGTGGTTAGAATCACTGTGTTTGTTAAGAACATCAAAGATGTTGACGCTGTAGACGAAGTTTATAAAACATTCTTCCCTACTTACGTTCCTGCACGAACCACAGTGGCAGTTGCAGCTTTACCTATGGATGCTTTAGTTCAAATTGAAGCACTTGTTTCAAACGGTGAAGGTACAATTCCAAATGCTCCGCAAGCAGGTGATCTGATAAAGCTTACCAATAACACAGCAAATGCGCCAACAAGTACCCTATCTACACAAACGGTAGCTTTTTCTCATTACAATAATATTTCCGCTCAATTACCGATTGATCCCAAAACAGGTAGATTGGTAGCTGGAGGTGTAAAGGAACAAGCTGTACAGTGCTTAAAAAATATCAAGGCAATTTTAGAAAGTATCGATGTTCCTTTTGATGATATTGTAAAAATTAATATCTTCCTTAAAGACCTTGCTGATATTGAAACTGTCAACAAAGTATATACTACATTTTTCCCAGATTCAGCTATCGCCAGGGCTGTAGCTTATGTTCCTGCTCGTACAGTAATTGCAGCTTCAGCTTTACAGATGGATGCATTGGTACAAATTGAAGCTGTGGTTTCACACGGAGATGGTACACCTCCACAAGCTGTGGAAGACAGACATGGAATCGTTATAAAAGCAAGTAATACGGAAAAGGCTCCAAAGAGTTCTCTATCCACACAAACGGTTGCATTTTCTCATTATAATCACCTTTCAGCTCAATTACCAATCGATTCAAAAACAGGTGAAATGGTAGCTGGTGGTGTAAAAGAACAGGCAGGACAGTGCCTAAAGAATATTAAGGCAATTATAGAAAGTATTGACCATGTGATGGACGATGTAGTTAAAGTAAATATCTTCCTTAAAGATCTTGCAGATATGGATGCTGTAGACGAAGTTTATAAAACATTCTTCCCAGGTGGTACTCCTGCCCGAAGGACAGTTGGCGTATCCGCTTTGCTGAATGATGCTTTAATCCAAATTGATGTGGTTGTAGCAAATGCTGAAGGAACATCTCCTAACGCATAATTGCAGGCGCTAAATCCAAGTTAAAACATATATCTTATCCGTAAGAAAGAAAGCAACATATATAAGCCAGCATCAACTCGTAATGAGCTGATGCTGGCTTATATTAATTAGGGGTAATTGCTATGAGTTACAATAAACTACTTTAATAATAGTGAATGTGCCTTTTTTAGATTTTCGGGAATCACTATATTTTGAGGACAGTAGGTCATGCATAAACCACAATTTATACATTGATCAGCTCCCGCTCCTGAAGAGATAATAGAACTCTTATATGTCCATCCATCTATAAAAGAATCGGTCATACTTACAGAGTTATATAATTTAAAGATTTCTGGTATGTTTACATTTTTAGGACATGGCATACAATAGCTGCAGCCTGTGCAATCAATACCCTTCTTCTTTTCAAAGGCTTCTCTGATTCTATTTATCAGATTTAAATCTTCTGTGGTCATCACGTTGCACTCGGCTTTATGAAAAATATCAAGATTTTCTTTTAATTGAGCTAATGTACTTGTTCCGCTTATAACAACTGAAACTTCTGGCATATTATAGAGCCACCTGAAACACCATTCCACCAGTGTTCGCTTTTCTGGATAATTGCTGAGTATTCCCTTAACTTCAGGGGGATACTGGTTTACAATACTTCCGCCTTTTAAGGGCTCCATAATTACAGCAGCAATGCCCTTTTCTGCCAGATATTTCAGCCCTTGGGTACCTACCTGATAAAACTCGTCCAAAATATTTAACTGGATTTGAGCCATCTCCCAATCATAGGACTCAGTTACTTCTTTAAATAATTCTAAAGGTCCGTGATAAGAAAAAGCCGTGTGTCTTATTTTTCCCTTCTTAACCATCTTGTCAAGAAACGTAAGTCCGTCAAAGCGTTTTACTTTCTGCCAGTTATCAAATCCCAGGTTATGAAGAAGATATACGTCAATATAGTCTGTCTGGAGCCTCTTTAGCTGCTCATCGAGATATTTTTCAAAATCATTATATGTTGTGATATTCCATATAGGACTTTTGGTTGCTAAATAAGTCTTGTTTCTATACCCGTCTTTTAGTGATTTCCCTGTTATGTTTTCGCTACCTTGATACACGTAGGCAGTGTCAATATAGTTGACGCCATGATCTAAAGCATATCTAACCATTTCAATGGCTTCTGCTTCGTTGTCCGGGAACCTCATACATCCCAGTCCAAATCTTGAAACCTTTAATCCGGTTTTTCCATAATTAACATACTTCATTTGCTTTTCTCCTCATTAATCTATAGTTTTCCATATTCCTCATGGGTAACAGCTTCACACCATTCATTACTGGAACTTCCTATGGGCACTGATAATGCTAAATGGGAAAATGCCTCATTTTTTACTGCTCCATGCCAATGCTTTATTTCTGGTGCGATATAAACCACATCCCCGCTTTTTAAAAGTCTGGCCTCTTTCCCAGTTTCCTGATACCAGCCGTGTCCGCCAACACAAATAAGTATTTGCCCAGAGCCATGATGAATATGCCAGTTATTGCGGCACCCTGGTTCAAAGGTGACATTGTGAATCCTTATTTCATTATCGTTTAAGAGACTTATATAGCTTTTACCGATAAAATAAGGAGCAAATGCTATATTCTCATCACCCAGTGCAAAATCAGATATATTCTCCAATTCTATTCTTTCCATACATAAATCCTTTCTGTTATTATCAATCCTCCTGACTCTAGGTATATTGATAGTAAATCATACTTAATTGACTTCATAATTTATTCATGCTAAACTCAGCTATTAAGTTAAATACCATTCTACAACTTAAAGTTAACTTCAAGTCAATACCTATTTTAAAAATTTCATTTAGGAGGATAGAAAATGATTTATACAATTGGTGAAATTTCAAAGAAACTTAATGTGGCTCCATCTACATTAAGATATTATGATAAAGAAGGATTAATCCCATTTGTAGAACGTTCTGCAAACGGAATACGTATGTTTAATGAGCAGGATTTATCAGGCTTAGAGCTTATTGAATGTTTAAAGAAAACGGGTATGCCTATTAAGGAAATCAAGCATTTTATTGATTGTTGTGTGGAGGGAGATTCTAAAATCCAGGAAAGGCTTTCCATTATTGAATCCCAGCGAATTTCTGTAATGGAACAAATGAAAGAAATGCAATCAATGCTTGATATGCTGAACTACAAGACGTGGTACTATCAAACCGCTGAAAAAGCAGGTACTTGTGCCGTACATGACGGAATACAACTATCAGATGTCCCTGCTGAATACCATAAATATATTGAAAAAAAGAAACATAAAAAAACAGAAAATACTTCTATAAAGTACTAAACCACAATATCTTTGCAATTACTTTATGGCAAAGATATTTTAGTTTAGTACTAAGCTTTCAGGGTTATAGCTATTCTTATTTTGTGTATGTATTCAGCAAACGCAGGTAATGATTGGATTCTCTTAATACATGATCTCCTAAGAGGGGGATAATTATTGACTTAACCTTACAATTCAGAATGCCTTGGGTGCCTTGCTCGTTGAAATTACGGACGTCTGTTGTAGCGCTCAAGCTTTCGCTTGTTACCTCTGAAAGAGGCAAAGTCTGATCCATAGCTTTTTTGGATTCCTCGTATAGTTGATTAAATTCATTTCCAAAATTATTTGCAGCAATAATCAATTCATTTTCTGTTGGATCAAGTAGCCCACGGATAAAAAGTGAATGCTCAGCCATAATTCTATTCCAAAAAAGTTCCTGCTCAATAGCCTCCTGTTCAATGGTTATTTTTTCTTTTTCTTCCAGCCTTTGTATTAATAAATTATATAATTTTGCTTCACGTAAAATATGATCTATTAAAAGTGGATAATTTACTGTAAACATATTACAAGAAGTCACATCACTTAAGACTTTTGTTTTAAACCGTATGAGCTCATCTAATAGATTCAAGATCCTGACATTAAGATCATTTACTCTTTGCTCCAGCATATTTATATTATTTGGAGTACCTTCTGACAAGCTTTCTTCTATCTTCGTAAGTTCAGTATTGATAGGTACACCAGTATAAAAGACTGAAACTTCCTCAGTTTTTAGTGTATAAGGAGTAATGACTTCTCCAGAGTTAAGAAAGCTCTGATTGATTACTCCGTCAGAAAGAATAAGGGCTTCCATTAAAATGATATCAAATGCCCTTCTAAAATTATCTGCAGTTTCTGCGAAATCTTTGTCTCGAGGAGTGAACCCAATCTCCAAAAAAAATGAATGCTCCTTCATAATTCTTGTAAAAAACAAATGCAATTCTAATGATTGCCGTACATACTCAGTGGTTGATAACATAAAAACCTCCAATTTATAGTTTTATGTTATAATATATTACTCCTTTTATTAAATGTTCCATTTACATTCACCCACCCTGTTTTGGAAACCCCAACAATGGCATCTGTAAGCAGACAAACCCAGGATATTTTAAATTAAGAAGTAACCATGTCTACAGCATATCTTCGCCTTTTTGTATTTTTTTAATAGATTCCTCAATATATTTATTTACTTCGTTTTTAGGAATATCTAAAGCTAATGCAAATTCACTGTTGAGTAATTCTTCTGCAATTTTTTTAAACTTCTCATCCGTCTGCCCTAAGTTTTTACCTTGTAGCTGTACAGCTTTTCTTTTTCCATATACAGATTTTATAATATATATTAAATCAGTACATTTATGAGTGGAAAGTAATTTCTTATAGTGGTCTTCCATAACCTTATAATTCTGGTTTTCAATAATTTCTGCTTGAATTTTAGGGATTTGTTTTATAATATTTTTTGCCTCAGATTTTGAAACTACTGGCCTCATATAGACTAAGGTGTCTACGGGAATAAATATTTTTCCATCATTATATACAGGGGATAAAGTATAATATAATTTATCTTCCGCAATACCTGAGATGTCAGGTATGCCAATTTCATCAACTCTACAGACACCTTGATTTCCATATATAATAAGATCTCCAATTTTATACATAAAAGCCTCCTTTACTTAACTTTTGACTATATTTGCATAAATTAATCATTATTAATAAACATTAAATTGAACAACTGGATTTATGTTTGTCAAAACTACATGTGTGTATATTAATTTTATCACAAAAAAGCTATAAAATGTAATAAAAATTCTTGATTTTTTTTTAATATATGATATTATATAAAGTTTAATGGTTATTCATCTGGTATTAAGGTGCAAATCTTATCTTTTAGATATAAAAAGAAGCCATTATATATCTAATGACTTCTTGTAAGTAATTTATTATATTTAATCCTGTTTCTGTTTTTTTTGATAAGCCAGCTTATCAAGATATCCCTGTAAGATTAAAATAGCAGCCTGTTTATCTATAACTTCTTTTCTCTTTTTTCTGCTGACATCGGCCTCTATCAGAATTTTTTCTGCCATGACAGTAGTAAGACGCTCATCTTGGAAAACTACGGCTATATCAGCCATTCCTGAACTTTTAAGCTTGTTCTCAAGCATCGTTTTGAATTCGTAAACTTTTTCTGTCTGGATACTGTCCGTTCCATCCAGTTTCTTGGGAAGACCTACGACTACCGTATCACAATTATATTCTCTTATATAGTCCATGACTTTACCAGCATCTTTTCTTATGCCTACACGTTCTATGGTTGTGACTCCGTTTGCTGTGAGCAGTAATTCGTCACTAACAGCGACTCCAATTGTTTTATCGCCTACGTCCAGTGCAAGTTTTCTCATATATTAATTACCTTTCTTTTGTAATATAATACTAAAAAATAAGGCGGACATCTGTCCGCCCTTTTTCTAGATTGTGTCTTATTTTTTTAGAAATGCTCGAAGTAATTCTTCCACTAAGTCATCTCTTTCAATGTGTCTAATGATATTTCTAGCGTTGTTATGCCCAGTTATGTAGGAAGGATCTCCTGAAAGGATATAACCTACCATCTGATCGATTGCATTATAACCTTTTTCATCTAAAGCATCATAAACGGTCTTTAAAATATCTTCTGTTGTTTTTTGGTCACTTTTCTCTGAGTTGTTAAACATAATAGTGTTTCTATCCAATCCTACTCACCTTCTTCCTTTTCTATTATTATACACATATTTCCATAATCAAAACAACCCTAATTTGCATATTTAATATTGTTGTAATATTTACACTAAATTATGATGGAAATTTATAGCATTTTACTTTATAAGAGTTTCTGCAACTTTAAAAGCATCCTGAATTTTTGAAGGATCTTTTGCTCCAGCCTGTGCCATATCGGCTTTTCCGCCGCCACCGCCGCCGGCAGCTGCTGCGATCTGTTTAATCATATTTCCTGCATGATAACCCTTTTCAAGGAGATCATCCGTAATAGAAACCATAAAGGTTACCTTCTCACCATTTTGAGTAGCAAATACCAATACGTAGCCTTTATGAGACTTCTTTATATCGTCTGAAATCTGACGGAGATCATTAATATCATAATCTGTAAAGGCTTTTGTCAGCAGTTTTACGTCCCCAATGGTTTTTGCTTCATCTAAAATAGAATCAAGTGATGAACTTATAGCGCTCTTCTTTAGTTCATCCAGTTCTTTTTTAAGGCTTTAGCTTCTTCTGAAAGACTTGAAATCTTTGTAAGAAGTCCTGTATGACTGGTTTTTAAAATATCGGCAGCATTTTCTATTACGGATTCAGCCTCCTTCAGTTTGTTAACAATGCCTAAACCTGTAACCGCTTCAATTCTTCTCACCCCTGCTGCAACCCCGGATTCACTTATAATTTTGAAAGATCCGATTAAACCAGAATTGGCCACGTGGGTACCACCACAAAGTTCTTTACTGAATTCGCCAATAGAGACAACTCTGACAGTATCCCCGTATTTTTCTCCAAATAAAGCAGTAGCTCCGGTTTTAACTGCATCCTGCATGGACATTTCTTCCATAGTAACTGGCAGGAAGTGCATGATTTTATCGTTTACAATTTTTTCAACAGCAATCAGCTGTTCTTTTGTGACAGCTTCATAATGATTAAAGTCAAAACGCAGACCTTCAGCATTTACGCTGGATCCAGCCTGCTGTATATGGCTTCCCACTACTTCCCTAAGAGCCTGCTGCAGTAAATGTGTAGCAGTATGATTTCTTGAAATATGATTTCTTACAGGAACATCAACAAATAACTTTAATTTATCTCCGACTTTAAGCTGGCCATTCACGATTTTCAGCTTATGGGCAAAGTTGCCCTGAAATTTAGTAACTTCAACGACTTCAGCAGTAAAGTTGTCATTGCATACTACTCCGTGGTCATAAATCTGACCGCCGCTCTCCGCATAAAAAGGTGTCTTGTCCAGTATAATTCTCGCATCATCACCAATTTTTGCCACTTCTGAAATATTTTTATTGCAGAAAATGCCTTTTACAATTCCTTCATCTTCTGTTTTTTCATAACCAGTAAATACAGTTTTACTTCCGGCAGCAAAATCCAGATTTTCTTCTGCCCAGCCATCATCATCTACAGATTTTCTTGCAGCTCTTGCTGTTTCTTTCTGATGCAGCATATTGGCATTAAATCCTTCTATATCAGCTGTACATTCATTCTCAGCTAAAATTTCCTGAGTTAATTCAAGAGGAAAACCAAAGGTGTCATAAAGCTTAAATACCTTTTCTCCGGAAAGTTCTGTTTTACCCTCTTTCTTTAATTCTTCCACATACTCAGCAATAATTGCAGTACCCTGATCAATTGTTGAACTGAATTTTTCTTCTTCTATAGTAATAATTTTGAAAATATAATCAGATTTTTCTTCAAGCTCAGGATATGCTCCCCCTGATACTTCGATAACCTTCTTTGATAATTCAGCCAGAAAAGCTCCATCAATATTCAGAAGTTTGCCATGTCTTGCAGCTCTTCTGAGCAATCGTCTGAGAACATATCCCCTGCCTTCATTACTAGGTATGATACCATCCGCAATCATGAATGTTACAGAACGTATATGGTCTGTGATGATTCGAATGGATACATCTGTTTTATATTTACCATTGCCATATTTAATCCCGGATTTATCCACAACAGCATCAAGAATATATTTAATTGTATCAATATCAAATATGGAATCTACTCCCTGCATGATACATGCAAGTCTTTCCAGCCCCATGCCGGTATCAATATTTGGATGAGCTAGATCAGAATAATTTCCATCTTCATCTCTGGAAAATTGAGTAAATACGTGATTCCAGAATTCAACATATCTGTCACAGTCACATCCAGGTTTACAGTCAGGACTGCCACAGCCATACTCTTCACCTCTGTCAAAGTAGATTTCAGAACATGGTCCACATGGACCAGTACCTATTTCCCAGAAATTATCATCTTTTCCCAGTCTTACAATTCTTTCTTCAGGCATTCCAATGGTATTTTTCCAGATATCAAAAGCCTCGTCATCATCTTCATAGATTGTAGCCCAGATTTTTTCTTCAGGAAGTTTTAAAACCTGAGTAATAAATTCCCATCCCCAAGTAAGGGATTCTGTTTTAAAATAATCACCAAAGGAAAAACTGCCCAGCATTTCAAAAAAAGTACCGTGTCTTGCAGTCATTCCAACGTTATCAATATCTCCTGTCCTGATGCATTTCTGGCAGGTAGTCATTCTTTTGCTTGGTGGCGTTTCCAAGCCAGCAAAATAAGGCTTTAGTGGTGCCATACCAGAATTTATGATAAGCAGACTCTTGTCCTTTTCCGGAACAAGAGAAAAACTTTTTCTTTTATAGTGATCTTTACTAACGTAAAAATTTTGGAATGTTTCCCTAATTTGATTTAACCCAAGTTTTTCCATTTATATTGATTCCTCCCGTGAATTATTATCATGAAATTCATTTTATTGATTTTTGTCGTATAACCCGATTATTATAACATATTTTATGTTACAATTAAAGAAAATAATGAAGAAAACCATAAGTATATATAAACACATCGTGTAATTGGAGGGTTTATGCAAAAGAATGTTCTTGGAAAAACGGATTTAAAAGTTACTCAGGTAGGATTTGGCGTACTCACTATAGGGAAAACTCAATTAAATATGTCATTGGAAGAAGGTTCTGCTGTTTTAAAATACGCTTTAGAATGCGGCATAAATTTTTTAGATACTGCACAGTATTATGACACGTATCATTATATAAAACGTGCTTTAAAAGGTACAAACTATAATCCGGTTATCACGTCCAAATGTTTAGATCCCTCTTATAATCAGATGAAGTATGCCGTTGAACAGGCAAGAAAAGAAATGGACAGAGATGTTATCGATATATTTCTTCTTCATGAAGTCAGAAGTATTTCTGATTGGGAAAACCGTATTGGGGCATGGGAATATCTTCAGGAAGCCAAAACAAAAGGTCTGGTGAAGGCAATTGGTGTTTCCACTCATCATGTAGATGTAGCTGAACATGCAGCCCAAATCTCTGAACTGGATGTACTCTTCCCTCTTATTAATTTCAGGAGTCTGGGAATCAGAAAAGGAAATGGACCAGGAACAAAAGAAGAAATGGCTGTGGCCATAAAGAAAAATACAGAGCACGATAAAGGTATTTTTACCATGAAGGTTTTTGGAGGCGGCAATTTAACGGGCCATTACCTTGAGGCCCTGGACTATGTACATACACTACCCGGAGTTTCTTCCATGATGATCGGTTTTGGACATAAACAGGAAATAGACAGGATTATTGAATATATAGAAGGGTCTTTAGATCAGAATTATATTCCTGACATTACCAAGAAGAAAATTCATATTGATGAAGGTGACTGCGAAGGTTGTGGAGCATGTATTGAAAAGTGCCCTAATCATGCAATTACTTTTAATGACAATGGTTCAGCAGGGGTAAATCATTCAGTTTGTTTAACTTGTGGCTACTGTGCACCCGTATGTCCTGTTCGTGCAATTATCATGTTTTAAACTAAATATGGCTGGCAATTTAATACAAACAAATGACGAATGAACAGTAAAAGGCATATGGATTGGTATCCATATGCTTTTTAACTTTCTATTTTAATACAGAATTTATTAGCTGTAATATTGCAATCAGTATTGGAATCGCCAGATAAAATATGATTATTTTCCCCGCAAGTTCTACTTTTCCCGCAATGGCTCCTTCCCCTGAGTCTTTACAAAGCTGAGAAGTAAAATCAGCAATATAAGCAACTACCAGTACCTTTATGATGATAGGGAAAAAGGTTTTTCCGTATGTAATATTGCCATATATACTTTGTAGAAATGAAAATACCGACATAAGTTTTTCTAAGGCTAAAGTAAATATGATTATCACTGTTGCCAGCACAACGTAAATAGCAAATTCCGGTTTGAAACCTTTTATTATTTGTGCACAAATAACCCCTACAAGTGCTATTAGTGCGATTTTTACTATATCCATAGGTTCACCCCTGTCGCCTACAATTGAAATAAAGTTTTTACAGTTTCAAAGAATTCACTTATCATACGGATGATAAAGAAAAGTACCACGATAATTCCTGCTAACGTGGTCATCAGTGCATAATCTTCCCGTCCAGCTTTCGTAAGTATCTGATTTATTACTGCTATTGCAATCCCTATTCCGGCAATTTTAAATATGATGTCAACATCCATCATCTTTTGTGCCCTCCACAATTTTATAATAGTATAATAACAAGTGTTAAACCTATAGCAATTCCTAAGTTTTTATACATCTTGCCCTTTGTATTGTTCTCTTGAACAGCATCTTTTAACTGGTTCTCCAGTTGTTTATAAGACCTTTGAATAACAGCGCTCTGACCATATACATCAGTACCACCCAGGCCTTTTCCAAGCTCATTTATGGCATATATGTCTTCTGCAGTAAATGAGCAGCTATCCCCCAGTTCATTTGAATATTTAATCCAGCTTTCAATAAAACTGCAATTGTTTTTGCCTTTTAAATCCATGGATACTTGTGAAAATAAATTTTTAGCACCATGATTTGCCTTCTCTGCAGAAACTATTGCTAAGGCTTCCGGAAGAGGTGTTTTGCGATATAAGATTTCATCCTCTAAATTCTTCAGGCCATCAAGGAAGCTTTGTAAATTTGTAACTCTGCACTGATAGTCCTGTGCTTTAAAATATCCTATGGCACAACAGATAATAAAAATCAGGGTGTTTAAAATAATCTTAAGCAAAATATATCTTCCTTTCTTATGATTTACATAATATTTTTACCGTTATCGGCCTTTTTTTGACTGGAATATATAATCTCTTTAATTGATCCGGTTTTGGGTACATTTGATAAAAAAATGATACAAGAGAAAATTCCTTTTTTGATAAGACCGCCTATGGCCGAATTTAAAACATCCTCATAAGAATTCCCATGTATAGTAGTAATCAAGTTAACCCCTGCACACATGGCGGTTTCTATAGCATAAATGTCAGCACTTTTACCGATTTCATCTGTAGCAATGATATTAGGCGACATGGCTCTTATGAGCATGATGATTCCTTGCTCTTTGGGACAGCCGTCTAAAATGTCTGTGCGTGGACCCAAATCATAGTAAGTATTGCCGCGATAGCTGCCGGCTATTTCTGATCTTTCATCACATACTCCCACCCGAAATCCTTTACTGCTTAAATTTCTTATGAGATCTCTTAACAAAGTGGTTTTTCCGCACTTAGGCGGCGAAACAATCAAGGTATTATGGATAGTGCCATCCGGTTTCAAAATCTTATTAATACATCCATCGGAAGCCCCTATTACCTCTCTGCTGCATCGGATATTTACAGAAGATATATCTTTGATGAGTTTCACATTACCTTTGTCAAGAACCACCTTACCACATACACCTGCTCTGTGCCCCCTTCAATGGTTATATAACCATTTGCTAATTCCGCTTCGTAAGCATAATAAGAATAATTTAGCATGCGGTTTATGAGATTATTGAGCATTTCATAGGTTACAGCATATGATATATGGAATTCTTCATTTTTTGAAATTATTGAAATGGGCTGTCCGATTCTAAACCGAAATTCTTCAGCATTATTTATAATGGTATCGGGCAGACTCCGAAGCGTATTCTCAAGATCCTGCGGCATTTTTATCAGTATACTTTCAATATTTTTGTCCATGTTTAACACCTCCATATCATAAAGATATTGCTTGGACAAGAAATTATGATTAAAATTTAATATGTGCAAAAAAAAACACATTCTCATGGAGAATGTGTTCCTACTTATTTATTCAGCTTTTTCTACTATTGTATCTTCCAGGGAATCTGGAACAATATATAACTTTACTTTTTCAATTCTTCGCTCTTTAACAGATTGTATTTTAAATACACAGTTTTCGTACTCGATAACACGTTTATCCGGTTCGGCCTCATCTGGTATTTCTCCCAGAAGGTCAATTAACAGTCCTCCCAGAGTTTCACTGTTTTCAGATTGAAGGTTTAAATCAAGTTCTTCATCTAAATCATTTAAATTGATAAATCCATCAACAATAAATGTATTATCGTCAATTTTCTCAATTGGAAGTTCTTCTTCATCATACTCGTCATCGATGTTTCCCATTACTTCTTCAATAATATCTTCCATGGTCACGATACCAGAAAATCCACCATATTCATCAATTAGTATAGCAATATGCTGTTTTGAACTTTGCAAATCAAAGAATAGTGAATCAATATTCTTGGTTTCAGGAACAAAATAAGGCTTTCTTAAAATGGAACGGATTTCGACATTTTCAAATCCATCTTCACGGGCCTTTATAAGATAATCCTTTATATGCAGTATGCCGATAATATTGTCACTATCATCTTCGTATACTGGAATTCTGGAGTATCTCAGTTCCATTAATTCATCAATATATTCTTCAGTAGGATCATTTATATCAATATAAAAGACATCTGTTCTAGGGGTCATTACTTCGTAAGCAAGCTTATCATCAAAGGCAAAAATGCTGTTAATCATTTTTTTCCCTTTTTCTTTAAGTACACCAGTTTCCTGACCTACTTCAAGCATAGACATAACTTCATCTTCCGAAAATTCTTCGTCTTCAATATTTGTTTTTTGTCTGGTTAGTCTTAAAATTATATTTACTGAGAAAGACAGAACCCATACAAAAGGTTTTGTTACTTTGGATAAGAGTACAATGGGCCGCACCACAAGCATTGAAATACTTTCAGCATGTTGAAGGGCTATTCTTTTAGGATACAGTTCACCTAAAACAAGGGTAACATAAGATAAAATAATGGTTACTACAAGAATCGCAATATAGTCACTATAAGGAATCCCCAAATTAATGAAGAATTTACTTAAAATATCAGACATACCTACAGCTGCCGAAGCACTGGCAAGAAAACCTGCCAGAGTAATTGCAACCTGAATAGTTGATAAAAATATATTGGGATTATCTAATAAATCACGTACCATTGCAGCCTTTTTATTACCCTCCTGTGCAAGAACTTTTATTTTATTCTTGTTGACAGATACGATAGACATTTCTGCAGCTGCAAAAAATGCATTTATAAAAATTAAAAATGCTAAAAATAATATTTGTGCCATCACTGGCATACTGGGGTCCGAAGACATTCTTTTTTCTCTCCTTTTTACAATTAAAAAAATTTTGACTAATATTTGAATTACGTGGAAAATTATATCATTTTATTTCTTTTTTCGCAACATAAATCCAGATGCAACAGGCTGATTCACTTTTATCTGTAAAAGTTGTTGAGGATGAGGTGCTGATTCAACGGGTTCTCCATTTTCATCCATCATGATTTGAAGAGTCTGGGTAAAGAAATCATCATTTGGACCAAATATTTCGATTTCTTCCCCTATACTCATTTTATTCCTTTGCTCAACTAATGCTATTCCTGTCTCAGGATTGTAATCCTTTACTAATCCTGTAAAAGTATACTCTCTTGTATATGCGCTGGTCTGATAGTCCTGATCCTTGTTTGTAGGCTTATTAAAATAAAATCCAGTGGTAAATTGTCTGTGGCTGACTTTTTTCAGTTCATTTAACCATTCTTCTTTGAATACATAATTTTCAGGATCAGCATAGTAAGCATCAATGGCCTTTCTATAGGCACTTACAATAGTAGCAACATAAAAAACACTTTTCATACGGCCTTCTATTTTTGCAGATACAATTCCTGAATTTATCAGTTCTGGTATATGATCAATCATACATAAATCTCTGGAATTTAAGATATAGGTTCCACGCTCATCTTCTTCCACAGGAAAATATTCATCAGGTCGTTGTTCCTCAACAAGACTGTATTTCCATCTGCAAGGATGTGCACATTGACCTCTGTTGGCATCCCGTTCAATCATAAAATTGCTAAGCAGACATCTCCCTGAGTAGGAAATGCACATTGCTCCCTGAACAAAAGCTTCTATTTCCATTCCTTCAGGCATTTTACTATGAAGCTCTTTTATTTCTTCAAAGGTTAGCTCTCTGGCTAATACAATTCTTTTTATCCCCTGCTGGTGCCAAAATTCAGCAGCTTTAAAATTAGTCATATTCGCCTGAGTGCTCAGATGGAACTCTGCATCTGGAATAGCTTCTTTTATCAGCAGTAAGATACCTGGATCAGAAACCAGAAATGCATCAATATTAATATCCTTTATTTTATTCAGGTATTCTTCAAAAGGTTTAATATCTTCATTGTGGGCATATATGTTAACCGTTAAATATGCTTTTTTACCTTTTGCGTGCGCATAATATACCCCTTCTTTAATCTCATCAATTGTAAGATTACCTGCTCCTGCTCTTAAACTAAACATTTCTCCACCAAAATATACGGCATCTGCACCATAATCAATGGCTATTTTTAATTTTTCTAAATCTCCTGCGGGAGCTAAAAGTTCTATTTTCTTCATTTTTACCTCTTGTATCCATAATATATTTATTGTAAATCCATAGCTTCCTGATGGAAAATACTGATTGCCAATCCGTCACCTACCGGAATGACACAGGTATGACAATAATCAGCCTGATTAATATACTCTACATATTCCCTCATCCTACGGATATTTGTTTTGTGTTTTCCATGAGTATCATACTCATCGGAAACGGTCATTGCTTTCATAAGTACGTTATCGGATATGATTATAGCGTCTTTACAGACTAACTTTATGGCTGCATCAAAGAAACGTTTATAATGACTCTTGGAAGCGTCAATAAAAACCATGTCAAAGTGTTCACAACCTTCTGTATAAAGCTTTTCTATTATTTCTGTCCCATCTCCCAGATATACAGTGATTCTATCCGATAATCCCAGCTTTTCAATATTTGCCAAAGCCGTTTTGTATGTTTCTTCATTATATTCTATAGTTACTATTTTTGTATCATTATAAATAGTAGCAAAACAGGAAGATGAATATCCAACAGCTGTACCGATTTCCAATATACGTTTTGGCCGATTCATACGAATTAAATTTAAAATCAGGCTTTCAGTATCTTTAAGTATAATTGGGACTTTAGCTTCTTCCGCTTCTTTACGGAGTTGTCCTAATTGTGATGTTAAAGGCTTGTAAAGCTCATCGATATATTGGGTTACTTTATCATTTATAATATTCATAATATTCTCCGCTAAAGTGATTTTATATATGCTTTTTTATTTTTCAGGAATTCTTCATAAGTATTTGAAAACTTATGAGATCCATTTTTTTCAGCGCTAAGCACATAATAATAATAATTGGTATCTGCAGGATATAAAGCTGCTTTTATTGAATCAATTCCCGGTGAACATATTGGTCCAGGAGGAAGCCCAGTATTCTGATAGGTATTGTACGGGGAATTTACCTGTAAATCATTGTAGTCCAGTCTGTCTTTGTGCTCAGGTAATGCATACTGCACCGCTGCATCTATCTGTAAAGGCATATTGATAGCTAATCTGTTATATATAACACTGGCAACTGTGGCTTTTTCTGAGGAAACTAAAGTTTCTTTTTCAATTAAAGAAGCTATGGTAATAATTTTATACATATCATAACCCATTGCAGTTGCTCTGTTGTAATATTCATCTGTTACAAGTTTATCAAATTGTGCCAGCATTTTATTGATAATTTCATGTTCACTGGCAGTTGTGTATATATCATAAGTTTCAGGATATAAAAAACCTTCAAGACGGTTGGCGTTATTAGGTAAAAGAGACATAAACTTATAATTAAAAGTACCATATTGTGCTTCAGACATAAAAGATTCTTTATTAATTAAATTCTTTGCTGCCAGCTTTTCAGCCGTTTCTTTAAGGGTCAAACCCTCCGGAATAGTAAATCTGCCAGTATTTGAATCACCAGATATAATAATCTTCATAATCTGCTCAATTGTCATGGATGGTGAGAGTGAGTATTCCCCTGCCTTATACTTTCCGTCATTTCCATCCATTTTTGATAAGAGTTTAAAATTATTAGCACTGGAAATGATTCTGTTTTTCTGTAGTATCTGGCCGATTGTTCCTGTGCCTGATCCAGGAGGAATATTAACAGCCACCGCTCTAGTATTATTTTTGTCAAATGGTTTTCCTAAATTGCTGACATAATAGAAAATGCTTCCAGTTAGAATAACTACAAGAACTGAAATTATAACTATTATATTAAATATCTTTCCCTTTACCTTACTTTGATTTCTTTTCCCCATAAATGTTTCCTCTTTTGTGTGATAAATTTGTGTTTATTCGCCTAGGATTCTTTTTTAACTAGAAAGGGACGTATAGAACGCCCCTTAGAATAAATTTATTCAGTTTCTGCTTATTTAGCTCTTCCTAAATAGTCGCCTGTTCTTGTATCTATCTGAATAACTTCGCCTTCTTCAATAAAAATAGGAACCTGAATAACTGCACCTGTTTCAACTGTAGCTGCCTTTGTTACATTAGTAGCTGTATCCCCTTTAACACCTGGTTCAGTTTCAGTTACTTTCAGATTTACAAAGTTTGGAGCTTCCACCATAAATGCTGATCCCTTGTAAAATTTAATAGTGGCATCATCATTTTCTCTTAAGTACTTAATAGCTTCTTCCACCTGTTCTTCCATTAGAGGAACCTGTTCAAAAGTTTCCTGATCCATGAAATAATAAAGCTCGCCGTCATTGTATAAGTACTGCATCTGTTTTGTTTCGATGTGAGCTTTAGGGAATTTATCATTTGGGTTGAAAGCTTCTTCTCTTGTTGCTCCAGTAAGAATATTTTTATATTTAGTTCTTACAAATGCTGCGCCTTTACCTGGTTTTACATGTTGGAAATCTAATACAACATGTGGTTCACCATTTAATTCAAAAGTAATACCTTTTCTAAAATCACTTGCGTATAACATATTTTACTCCTTTATAATTAGTGTCTAAATAACTAAAAACCTCAGTTTTTAGAGAATTATTAAGTCTCTTACAGATTTTACGGTATTTATTATACCAAAAGATGTAGCAATTGCCAAGACCTCAATATAAACTCTTACTTTTTTTGGTATTAGCTGATTACCTTATTTATTATTTCCACCAAGATTAATTACTTCTCCTAAGATTTTATAAATATCATTCATCATAAGTGAAAATCTAAGTTCTGCCTGCAGATACTGAGCAGCAAGAGGATCACTCATCATAATCCCATAGAGCTGCTGTATCTGACCAGTAAATTCTTCATCTATTTCCTGACCTAGTATTTGTTTTGTCTGCATTTCCATTTGCTTTGACTGGAAATCATTAATCATTTCAGTTATCTCACTGTTTTGAGAAACTGTAGCTTTCATAGCTTCATACTGTTTTAATTCTTCTGAATCCTTAATTGCTGTAGCCAGGCCTCTGGCTGCATCATATACATTCATTCACTATACCTCCAAGAATATAGGCAGTATTACAGGGCTTCTTTTCGTCTGCTTATAGATAAAGCTTCTAAGATCGTCCCTTACTGCTGATTTAAGCGCATTCCAATCTTTAATGTTTTCTTCACAGCATTTATCAAGTGTATTTGCTACCAGATTTCTTGCCTGTTCAATAAGATTTTCGTTTTCTCTTACATAAACAAACCCTCTGGAAATAATATCAGGACCGGAACATATAGTACCAGATGCTTTATCAATAGCAGCAACTACGATGATAAGACCTGATTCAGAAAGAAGTTTTCTGTCACGAAGTACTATATTTCCTACATCCCCTACACCAAGCCCGTCAACATATACAGCCTGTGAAGGTACTTCCTCTTTAATGATTTCTGCCTTATTAGCAGTTACATTAAGAATATTGCCATTTTCTAAAATAAAGATATTTTCAGGGTCTTTACCAAGACTTTCAGCAATTTGTGCGTGTCTTTTCAAATGTCGGTATTCCCCATGTACAGGCATAAAGAATTTTGGCTTAATCAGAGAATGCATTAATTTTAATTCTTCTTCACAGGCATGGCCTGAAACATGAATATCCGCTATATCTGAATAAATAACTTCGGCACCTTTTTCAAAAAGTTTATTTACAACGTTTGAAACGGTTTTTTCATTTCCTGGAACAGGGCTGGAAGAAAGGATTACCATATCTCCCTTTTTGATGGAAACTGCCTTGTGGTCTGCAGAGGCCATTCTGGCAAGAGCAGACATAGGTTCACCCTGACTTCCGGTAGTTATGATTACAAGTTCTTTATCCGGAATATTTTTCGTTTTATTAATATCCACAAGCACATTGGCAGGTACGTTTAAATAGCCAAGTTCCATGGCAATATTTACTACGTTAACCATACTTCTACCGGATATTGCAACTTTACGGCCAACCATTACTGCATTGTCAATAATTCTCTGGACTCTGTGAACATTTGATGAAAATGTAGCAATAATAATTCGTGCCTCAGAGTTCCTGAAAATATTTTCAAGGGTAATGCCTACCGTTTGCTCTGACATGGAATAACCAGGTCGTGTTGCATTTGTACTATCGCAGAGCATCAGCTGGACTCCTTTGGAACCAAGCTCTGCAAGTCTTGCAAAATCCATAGGTGCTCCGCCTATAGGTGTATAATCAATCTTAAAGTCTCCAGTGTGGAATACTCTTCCTACAGGAGTATCTATACACCAACAGATTGCATCTGCAACAGAATGTGTACTCCTGATGGCCTCTGCATTAAATGCTCCCAGCTGGACCTTGTCTCCATGAGCTACTGTGTTTAAATCAGCCTTTATTCCATGTTCTTTAAGCTTATTTTCCACTAACCCTAAAGTTAATCTTGTTCCATAAATAGGAACATTTATTTGCTTTAGAAGGTAAGGAATAGCTCCTATATGGTCTTCATGACCATGTGTTAATATCATACCCTTTACTTTTTCTTTGTTCTTTACAATGTAAGTAAAATCAGGAATTACGATATCGATTCCGTACATTTCGTCTTCCGGAAAGGACAGTCCACAGTCTATAATCAGTATATCCTCTTTATATTCCAAAACGGTCATGTTTTTACCGATCTCATTTAATCCGCCTATAGGAATAACGCGAAGTGGACTGCCACCCTTTTTATTCGTTCTTTTTCTCATTCTTTCTCCGTTCTACTTTTGCTATGAAATTTATTTTACAACGATATTCAATAGCTTGTTAGGTACTGCAACAACTTTAATAACAGTTTTTCCATCAATTAAAGCTTTTACTTTTTCGTTCTCCATGGCAACTTTTTCAAATGTTGCTTTATCTAAATTGTTTGTTACGTTCATTTTTTCTTTAACTTTTCCGTTTATCTGGATTACGATTTCTACAGTATCTTTTACCATAGCAGCTTCATCATACTTTGGCCAGCTAATTGTATGAACAGATTTATTATGTCCTAAACTCTGCCACATTTCTTCGCAGATATGAGGTGTAAATGGTGATAAAATGAGTACAAGATTTTCAACTGCAGCTTTTAGAAGTCCCAGATTGATATTTTCATTCTCTTTGTATTTATACATTTCATTTACCATTTCCATAATAGAACTGATTGCAGTATTAAAACTAAATCTGCCGCCAACATCTTCAGAAACTTTTTTAATTGTTGTGTTCATTTCAAAAGCTAAAGATTTGTCTTCTTCTGTTTCTAAAATATATGAATCTGGCGCGTGTTCTATAACATCCGCTAGTTCATAGACCAGTCTGTATACTCTGTTAAGGAACCTGTAACTTCCTTCAACACCAGCATCTGACCAATCCAGTTCTCTTTCCGGAGGTGCAGCAAATAAAATAAATAATCTTGCTGTATCTGCTCCGTATTTTTCTATAATCTCTGCAGGGGTTACTACGTTGCCGATGGACTTGGACATTTTCTTTCCATCTTTTATAACCATTCCCTGAGTTAATAGATTTTCAAAAGGTTCTTCATTAGTAGTATATCCAAGATCATAAAGGGCCATCTGGAAAAATCTTGCATACATTAAGTGGAGTATGGCATGTTCTACCCCTCCAATATACTGGTCAACATTCATCCAGTATTT
Source organism: Aminipila terrae (assembly GCF_010120715.1). Classification (NCBI taxonomy): domain Bacteria; kingdom Bacillati; phylum Bacillota; class Clostridia; order Peptostreptococcales; family Anaerovoracaceae; genus Aminipila; species Aminipila terrae. The sequence continues at coordinate 3,339,628 of NZ_CP047591.1, read as the reverse complement.
CTGCTTGTCCTTTGAGAAAGCCTCTTTGTCATTTTTTGCATCCGTGTATCTTAAGAAATACCAGGATGAATCAAGAAAAGTATCCATTGTATCCATTTCTCTTCTGGCAGGTTTACCACATTTAGGACAAACGGCTTTTGCAAAAGTCTTGCTTGTTGTAAGTGGGGATTCCCCTCTTCCAGTAAATTCAACATCAGTTGGAAGCATTACAGGAAGGTTTTCTTCTTTTTCAGGCACCCATCCGCAATCATCGCAATAAATCATTGGAATAGGTGTACCCCAGTATCTTTGCCTTGAAATCAGCCAATCTCTAAGTCTGTAATTAATAGATTTCTTTCCGATTCCTTTCTCTTCCAGATAATCAATAATCTTTATGATAGCTTCTTTATTGTTCATTCCAGTAAACATCTCAGAATTAATCATTTTACCTTCTGCAACAAAAGCTTCAGTCAGATTGTTAATATCAATAGAAGGATCCTCGGATTCGACTACAGGTATAATTTCGCAGTCAAACTTTCTGGCGAATTCAAAGTCTCTCTGGTCATGAGCAGGTACGGCCATAATAGCCCCTGTTCCATAATGCATCAGAACATAATCAGAAATGAAAATAGGAACTTTCTTTCCATTCAGAGGATTTATAGCATATCTGCCAATAAATACACCTGTTTTTTCATTTGTAGTAGAGGTTCTCTCAATATCTGATTTGTGCTGGACTTCATCCAGATATTTTTCAACATCCTGTTCTTTTCCACTACCTTTTACCAGCTCTTTTACATATGGGTGCTCCGGAGCAAGTACCATGTAAGTGACACCGTACAGCGTATCCGGTCTGGTTGTAAAGATTTTCAGTTTTTTATCAAATTCATCTACATCAAAATCAACTTCAGCACCAATACTTTTTCCTATCCAGTTTTTCTGCATGATTTTAACCTTGCTTGGCCAACCCTCCAGCTTTTCCAGGTTATCAAGAAGTCTTTCAGCATAATCAGTAATTTTAAAATACCATTGAGATAATTCCTTTTTACCAACTAATGTGCCGCAGCGTTCACAGCTGCCGTCAACAACCTGTTCGTTTGCAAGTACAGTCTGACAGCTTGGACACCAGTTTACTGGATTTTCTTTTTTATAAGCCAGTCCTTTTTTATAGAATTGTATGAAAATCCACTGCATCCATTTATAGTATTCTGGACGGCAGGTTGCAACTTCTCTGTCCCAGTCATAAGCAAACCCCAGTTCTTTTAACTGCTCTGTCATTTCTGCAATATTGTCTGTGGTCCATTTTGCAGGGGCAATTCCATGCTTAATAGCAGCATTTTCTGCAGGAAGACCAAAGGAATCATAACCCATTGGATGCAATACATTAAATCCAGCCATGGTTTTGTATCTTGCAATAACATCACCTATAGAATAATTTCTTACATGTCCCATATGTAATTTCCCTGATGGATATGGAAACATTTCCAATACATAATACTTTTCTTTACTTTCATCTTCAGAAGTAGTAAAAACTTTGTTCTCTTCCCAGTACTTCTGCCATTTTTTCTCAATTTCTCTGAAGTTGTACTTGTCTAACATCAATTAATCCTCCAAATCAAGTTCTAAAAATTCACAATCGCCCCAGACTTTTTCTATATTGTATCTCTGGCGCATTTCAGTAGTCAAAACATTTACTATTACATCACCAAAGTCCATGAGAATCCAGCCAGAACTAGGCTGACCTTCTACACTCTTGGCAAATATCTCGTTTTTTGAAAATTCATCATCAACATCATCACTGAGTGATTTAATCTGTCTTTCACTATTACCGGAAGCTAATATAAAATAATCAGCAAATGAAGACTTAACGCTAATATCAATACATACGATATCCTGTGCCTTTTTTTGGTCTAAAACTTTAGCCGCCAGCAATGCTATTTCTTTACTGTTCATCTACAATCTCCTTTAACCTTTTCATTTCTTTTAAGTAATCTCTTGCTTTTATAGTATCTTCATCCAGAATTGAATTCTGTGACTGAACATAATCAATTGTTCTGGTTAACGATAAAATACAAGCATCATCTAAGTTAACAAATGCTGCTTTCCTTAGTTCCTCAACACCGGGATATTCTCTGTTTGGTTCTATTGCATCAGCTAAATATATAATTTTCTCTAACTTTGACATATTAGGTCTGCCCGTAGTATGATAACTTACAGCATTTAAAATATCTTCATCTGTAATTTCATAATCTTTTGCCATTACAGCAGCTGCAATTTTGCTATGAGCCAAATTGCTGTTGTTCAGATATTTTGAATCCAAATTAAAATGTTTAATATATTGATTCATTTCCTGACCAGATAGTTCTTTGAACATGTCATGGAATAGAACAGCCGTTTCTACTTTTTCTAAATCAGCGCCATATAAAGAAGCTAATTTCAGTGCTGTGTCTTTAACTGCATAAATATGGCGTTTCCTTTTTTCTGATATGTTTTTTTCAATATAATTATTTATATAGTCCGTTTTCATGGATGTACCTTTCTACAGACTCCGGAACAAGATCGATTATACTTTTTCCCATTTTTACCTTTGTTTTAATATCCGTTGAAGATATTGGGAGCTTTTTATTGTTTAATAATACAATATTAGTATTATAAACCTCTCTTATTCTGTCTATACAGCATTTTAATTCTTCTTCTTTATAACCAGGTCTGCTGCCAACAGCAAAGCTGGATTCTTTCAGTAAATCCTCTGCCTTATACCAGAATTCAATACTTAAAAACGAGTCTGTGCCTAAAATAAAGAAAACTTCAGCATTATGGCAGGAAGATTTTATACGCCTTAATGTGTTTACAGTATATGAAATTTCATCGTTTTCAAGCTCTGCATAAGAAATTTCAAAACCCTCTTTTCCCTGTAGTGCCTGCTTCAACATATTTACTCTATGTTTTTCAGAGGTTACTTTTCTATTAAGCTTAAAAGGCTGGCGCTTTGCAGGAAGAAAAATTACTTTTTCCAGGTGTAATTCTTCTTTTGCCTGCAAAGCCAGCTCAATATGGCCTAAATGAACAGGATCAAAGGTTCCTCCGAATATGCCTATTCTTTCCATAACTTCTCCACTCGTGCAGGAATAAATTTAACCCCTTATATTTATACTGAGTTCTTCAAGCTGCTCTTCCGGTACACCTGTAGGGGCATCACTGACCATACACTGTGCTGCCTGGTTTTTAGGGAATGCCATAACTTCACGGATGCTATGTTCTCCTGAAAGTAACATTACCAGTCGGTCAAGACCATAAGCCAGTCCACCATGAGGAGGAGTTCCATATTTAAATGCTTCAAGCAGGAAGCCAAATTTGCTTTCACAAACTTCTTTACTTAATCCAAGCACTTCAAACATTTTAGCCTGAAGGTTTTTATCATGAATTCGTATACTTCCGCCACCCAGTTCAACACCATTTAAGACAATGTCATAGGCCAGTGCTTTAACTTTTCCTGGTTGGGAATCAAGCATTGGTACATCTTCCAGTCTTGGACATGTAAATGGATGATGCATAGCTGAGTAAGAATCCGTTTCATCATCATATTCAAACAGAGGGAAATCAACAACCCAGAGGAAGTTAAACTGTTTATCATCAAGAAGCCCAAGTCTTCCGGCAATTTCTCTTCGAAGGAAGCCCAGAGTATCAAATACAACTTTAGGTTTATCTGCTGCAATAAGAATTAAATCACCAGGCTTTGCATCAAATACAGCAGCAATTTGTGCAAGCTGTTCCTGTGTAAAGAATTTGTTTACAGAAGAATTAATTTCTCCTTCAGACATTCTCATCCATACAAGTCCTTTAGCTCCATAATGCTTTGCAGAATCTGTAAGCTTATCCAGATCTTTTCTGCTAAAGTGATCAGAACCACCATCTATATTAATACCTCTGACGTCACCATTTTTTTCTAATGCATCAGCAAATACCTTAAATTCAGTACCTGCAACTACATCATTCAGTTTTTTCAGCTCAAATCCAAATCTTGTATCTGGTTTATCGCTTCCGTATCTTTCCATTGCTTCATCATAAGGAAGTCTTAAAAATGGAATCTGAATATCTACATTCATGATTTCCTTCATGACTCTCTTTAAGAAACCCTCTTGAATTTCAATAACGTCGTCAACATCCACAAAGGACATTTCAAGGTCAATCTGGGTAAACTCAGGTTGTCTGTCAGCTCGAAGGTCTTCATCTCTAAAGCATTTGGCTATCTGCATATATCTGTCAGCACCGCCTACCATAAGCAACTGTTTAAACAACTGAGGTGATTGGGGTAATGCATAAAATTCCCCTGGATTAACCCTGCTGGGCACCAAATAATCCCTTGCACCTTCTGGCGTTGGTTTATTTAAGATAGGTGTTTCAATTTCAGTAAAACCCTGGCTGTCAAAATAGTCTCTGGCCAGCTTTGTGATATTGTGTCTGAAAGTTAAATTCTTCTGCATTTTAACTTTTCTTAAATCCAGGTATCTATATTTTAATCGTAAATTTTCATCTACATTATCATCATCTTTAATATAAATTGGAGGCGTTTCAGCTTCTGAATAGATAACCAGGTCACTGGCAAATATTTCGATATCTCCTGTAGGAATGTCTTTATTTTTAGACTGTCTTTCCTTTACGATTCCTTTGATACCAACAACATATTCACTTCTCAGGCGGTCAGCTTTTTCAAAAATTTCCTGAGGAATTTTATCATCAAAAACAACCTGGACAATTCCGGTTTTATCTCTTAAATCACAGAAAATAAGACCTCCAAGATTTCTTCTTTTCTGAATCCACCCATTTAATACAACATTTTCATTAATATTGCCTGAATTCAAAACGCCGCACATATGTGTCCTTTTAAAAACATTGCTCATTTTATATCTCCTATCTTACTTTTTTAATTCCTCAATGATTTGGTCTATTCCAACAACTTTTTGCTCTGACGTAGCCATGGTTTTAATAGAAAGCTTGCCTTCGCTAAGTTCGTTATCACCAATTACAATAGTATATTTCGCATTTATTCTGTCTGCATATTTAAACTGACCTTTAAAGTTTCTTGCAAGAAGGTCCATTTCTGCTTTTATTCCTTCCTTCCTGATTTTTCTCATAAGGGAAAGTCCATATTTTTTAGCAGGTTCTCCCATAACAGCAATAAATACATCCACAGGTTCTGGTTCTGGAATAACTATTTCATTAGCCTCCATAGTAAGAAGAAGCCTTTCAATGCCAAGCCCGAAACCTACGCCCGGAGTCGCAGGTCCACCAAGTTCTTCAATAAGATGGTCGTAACGGCCTCCTCCGCACACAGTTCCCTGTGCTCCAATTTTATTGGATACAAATTCAAATGCAGTTTTTGTATAATAGTCCAATCCTCTGACAATACCAGGGTCTACAATAAACTCAACACCCATAGCTGTAAAATCTTCTTTTAGTTCTTCAAAAGCATCTTTGCATTCATCACATAAGTAATCCAGCATAACAGGAGCCCCTTTTCCTAATTCCTGACAGGATTCTGATTTGCAATCCAGGATTCTCAAAGGGTTTCTGTCGTATCTTCCCTTACAGGTATCACATAGCTGATCATACTTTGGTTTTAAAAACTCTCTCAAAGCTGTTCTGTGTTTCTCCCTGCATTTTGGACAGCCTATGCTGTTAATTCTTAATTCTAAATCTTTAATTCCAAGAGAATTTAAGAAATCATACGCAAGACAAATCACTTCTGCATCCGCCATCATATTAGCCGTTCCAAAAACTTCAATCCCTAACTGGTGGAACTCTCTGAGCCTGCCGGATTGAGGCTTTTCATACCTGAAACAAGGTATATCATAATACATTTTTGTAGGCTGGACTTCAGCAAACAACTTATGTTCAACAAAAGCTCTTACAACAGGTGATGTTCCCTCTGGCTTTAAAGTAATACTTCTTTTTGCATAATCATCGAAAGTATACATTTGTTTTTCTACTATATCAGTAGTATCGCCAACACCTCTTGTAAATAATTCAGTATGTTCAAAAATAGGAGTCCTAACTTCCTTAAATCCATATCTTTGACATATATCAGCAAAAGCTTTTTCAACAAAATGCCATTTGTACACCTGATTCGGCATAACGTCCTTCGTGCCTTTTGGCGCATTTGTTAACATTAAAAACTACCTCCTAAATAAATTGTCATCTTTCCTTTGTAACATTTCGTTCAATCTTGATATATATATTTCAAAATTTGAGACATTTGGAACTCTTTCCAGTCGGTTCTCATCCGGATAATAAACTTTTGATATTCCTCCAGCACCAAGTGCAACAATGGTCTGGTGCTCTTCCATTATCCTTATATTATAAATGCCCTCACAGCCTTTTTTTGAGTAACCTACATTTTCCAAGCTACCCGCCATATGTTTCTGCCTGTAAAGATAATATGGCTTATAATTGTTTTTATAAAGCTTGTCTTTCGATAAGGCCAGCATATTTTTAACTGTAAGAGCCTGTTTATAATGAAATTCTTTATCTATATCAATCAACCTGGAAGCTCTTTTTACAGCTAAAGTATGTACTGTAATGTTTTCAGCTCCCAGTTCTATAATCGTATTAATGGTATTTTCAAAATCCTGAAGAGTTTCTTCAGGAAGCCCGGCAATAATATCTGTGTTAATGATGGAAATTCCAACATTTCTTGCCATATCAAATGCTTTAATGATATCATTGCTGTTATGGGAACGACCTATTAATTCCAAGGTACTGTCTTTCATGGTCTGTGGATTTATACTGATTCTGCTGATACCATGATTTTTTAATACCTCAAGTTTTTCCAGTGTTATAGTATCAGGTCTTCCGGCTTCTACTGTAAATTCTCTGGTTTTACTTAAATCATATGCATGTTTAATCTCAGTTAATAGCTTGTCCAGTTGTTCTGCAGTAAGTGTGGTAGGGGTCCCACCACCTATATATACTGATTCCGGGTACATACCTGTCTGAGCCATTTTTCTGCCAGTATGTCTGATTTCTTCATGCAAAGCATCCATATATTCCTGGATTTTAGCAGGTTGTGACTGATTAGAAGTAAAAGAACAGTATAAACATCTGGTTGGGCAGAAAGGTATACCTATATAAAGCCCAATGGCATCTGGCACAGGTTCATTCAATATTTCCTTTTGGGTTTGGTATGTGCTGCAAATTAAGGAAATTTTTTCATCGTCAAAAAGATAAAAATTTTTAAGCTTGTCTATGACCTGTTCCATAGAACCCAGCTTATTAATAAGTTCCCCTACAAGTTTAACCGGCCTGACCCCGGTATGGATACCCCATTCAGGTCTTACCCCGGTTAAATCCCTTAATTTTTCATACAACATCCGTTTAAGGGCATTACTTTCCCTTTCATTAAATTCCAGTAACTGATGAAAATAAAAATTTGACTCTTCGTTGGTACTGTTTTCCTTATCTTTGTCCGAGTCACAAAACAACAAATATTCTTCCGGTCTTAGAAAAATTTTGATTAACTCGTCATATTCATATTTATTTGTTATCCCATTTAATATTATTTTATACAAAGGGATTGCTCCTCTTTTCCAGACCTATATTTGTAGAACCCATATGACCAGGGTAAACGACTGTATCTTCTGGGAGAGTAAACAGTTTCGTATGAATGGAATTTTTTAATTGAGGGAATGAACCTCCTGGAAAATCCGTTCGGCCAATAGACTGCTGGAATAAAGTGTCGCCACTAAATAACACATTTTCTACTGAGATACACATGCCTCCCGGCGTATGACCTGGGGTATAAAGGAATTTAAGGGTCAGATTACCAATTTGAAGTGTATCATTATCATTAACCCAGATATCTGCCTCAAGACCTATATTCATGCCGCAGCAGTCCCGGGACATATTTAATACAGGGTTTGCAAGAAAATCTTTCTCATGGATGCAGGCTACTAACTTGGCATTTGGAAACAAAGAAAGATAGTCTTTAACTCCGCCAATATGGTCACCGTGGCCATGTGTAAGAATGATATATTCAATATCACAAAAATCCTTTTTAATAAGCGTCTCCATTTTAGGACTAAAACCTCCGGGATCCACAATGAAACCTTTATTGGTATGTTCATCCCTGACATAATAAGTATTTACACCCAGTGCTCCACTTGGAATACAATTAATCTGCATATACCCTCCATCTGTTAAAACAATTTTTTGCTGTCAAGCAATATAGTAACCGGACCATCATTGTTAATTCTTACAAGCATATCAGCCTGAAATACACCTTCACCCGTAATAATGCCTTTGGCTTTTATCTGCCTGACAAACTCATCATAAAGTTCTTTTGCCAGTTCTGGTCTGGCTGCTTTAATAAAACTTGGCCGCTTACCTTTTCTGGCATCCCCAAATAAAGTAAATTGAGAAACTGCCAGTACTTCACCTCCCACATCAACTAAGGAGAGGTTCATTTTTTCATCTTCATCTTCAAAAACTCTTAAGCCAGACACTTTGTCTACGATATAAGTAACGTCTTTTATATCATCGGTATCTTCTACGCCTAACAGCACAACAAAACCTTTTTTTATTGCTCCAGTAACCGTTCCATTTACAGTTACATCAGCATCTGTTACCCTTTGTACAACTGCTCTCATCTCGCCTCCAAACCGCTAAAGTTGACATAATAATTTTATGGTTGATATATTATGTTATAGCTCTATATACATCAGCTACTCCAGGAACATTCCTTAAAGAACGTAATACTTTTTCCATTTGATTCGTGTTGGAAATAGATAATGTCATAGTAATATTTATAATCTGATCTTTGGCACTTTTTGCATTTACACCAGTAATATGAACGTCCATATCTTCGCAGATTCTTGACAAATCTGAAAAAAGTCCCTTACGATCTTCTGAGAGTATGCAAATATCAGCATTATACGACTTACTGTCTTCATTTGCATCCCATTCAACTTCAATAAATCTGCTTCTTTCCACCTCAGGCATCGTCAGTATATTTACACAGTCTTTTCTATGTACAGATATACCACGACCTTTGGTTATAAAACCTACAATTTCATCTCCAGGGACAGGATTGCAGCATTTGGAAAAGCGAATAAGAAGATTATCAACGCCTTTTACAGATACTCCTGTCTGGTTTTTATCTTTATTCTGTTTTTTCTTCTTCTCGTTTACAGTAATGTTAGTTATGTCATTTTCACTTTTCTTAAGTTCTTCCTGCTTTTCTTCATGAAAATAACTAATAAGATTGATGGCTACTCTCCCTAAGAAGGCTCCGCCATAGCTTACCTGAGTATATAAATCATCATGGGAAGTCAGATTAAAACTTTTTACCAGTCTGTTTATATAGGAATTTTTCATTACCTGAATTGGGTCATAACCTTTTTTCCTCAAGTATTTTTCTAAAAGTTCTTTCCCCTTTTCAACATTATCAGACTTATTTTCCTTCTTTAAAAAGCTTCTGATCTTATTTCTGGCATGGCTGCTTTTCGCGATTTTCAGCCAGTCAGTACTCGGTCCTTTAGAATTTGAAGAAGTAACAATCTCAACAATATTACCGTTTTCAAGCCTGTGATCAATAGGTACCATTTTCCCGTTCACTTTGGCTCCAACACATTTATACCCTACAGCAGAGTGAATTTTAAAAGCAAAGTCTAAAGGCGTGGAACCTGCAGGCAATTCTATAACATCGCCCCCAGGAGTAAAAACAAATACCTGGCTTGCAAACAAATCTACCTTAAGGGTTTCCATAAACTCTTTTGGGTCATTCATTTCTTTTTGCCATTCAAGAGTCTGCCTCAGCCATGCCAGCTTTACTTCTTCACCGTTCATTTCTTTGGAAGATATACCTTCTTTATATTTCCAGTGTGCAGCAATACCGAGCTCTGCAACTTTATGCATGTCATAAGTTCTTATCTGAATTTCAAAAGGATCACCATTATCTCCTATAACTGTAGTATGCAAAGACTGATACATATTAGGCTTTGGCATGGCGATATAATCTTTAAATCTTCCAGGTATAGGCTTCCACATGGTATGGACTACACCAAGTACAGCGTAACAATCCTTTATTGTGTCAACGATGATTCTTACAGCAGTTAAATCAAATATTTCATCAATTTGTTTATGCTGGTATTTCATTTTCTTATATATGCTGTAAAAATGCTTTGACCTTCCATTAATGTCATAGTGAATTTTTAGATCATCCAGACTGTTTCGTATTTCATCAATTACCTGATTTATTACTTCTTCTCGTTCTTCTTTTTTTGCTTTTACTGCATTTACTAATTCATAATATGCATCTTTGTCAAGACATTTCAGTGCAATATCTTCCAGTTCAAATTTCATGGTATAAATACCTAGTCTGCTTGCAAGGGGTGCATATATCTCCAGGGTTTCTTTACATTTATCTATAATCTTATTTTCATTCATGTAATTAATCGTTCTAAGATTATGGAGTCTGTCGGCTAATTTTATAATTAGTACCCGGATATCTTTAGACATGGCCAAAAACATTTTTCTGAGGTTTTCGGCCTGTCTTTCTTCTTTACTTTCAAAAACAATGGAACTGAGCTTTGTTACTCCATCAACCAGTAACAGCACTTCTTCTCCAAATTCTTCTTTAAGTTGTTCTTTTGTATATGGAGTATCTTCAACGACATCATGAAGCAGACCTGCGACAATAGTATTCTCATCCATACCGATTTCAGCTAATATTTTTGCAACTGCCATTGGATGGATTAGATACGGTTCTCCAGATTTTCTAAGTTGTCCTTCATGCATTTCTTCTGCTTTTTTATAAGCTTTGCTTATTAACTCTACATCATAGTGTGGGTTAATAGCTAAAAGGTCGTTTAAAAATTGTTCCATACTTAACATGTAATCTTCCTTTAACTGCGATATTATTTAGACTATTTTTTGTATTTCTTTCCTTTATTTTTAGCATTACCTGATAAATTACACAATTCGTAATAAATCGGGCTGCACATAAATATGGATGACATGGTTCCTACTACTACACCTACAAAAAGTGGCAGCATAAATTCTCTGATTGAATTTGAAGCCAGAATAAACAGAGGAATCATAACTACTAACACTGTTGATGAAGTCATGATGGAACGTCCAAGGGTTTCATTTATACTATAGTCAATTAATTCTTCCAGTTTATTCTTTTTCATTATTCCCAGATTTTCTCTGATTCGGTCAAATATTACAATGGTATCATTCATAGAATAACCTAAAACAGTCAGAATACCTGCGATAAATGGATTGTTTATGGTTACATGGAAAATTCCATATAATGCAATAACAGTTAATACATCATGCAATACACCTGCAATAGCAGCAACACCGAATCTCCATTCGAATCTGAAGTTGATATAAATTAACATGGCTATACAGGAAATGATTACTGCTTTAACCGCATTTGTACGTAAATCTTTACCTACAGATGGACCAAACTGTTCAACAGTTAAAACATTCTTTTCTGTAATACCGAAGTCTTTATTAAATTGTGCGATAACCTTATTTCTGTCTGCATTATCCAGTGAAGACATGGTTTTAATAATAATCTCAGAATTGTCTTTTCCTGCATACACCAGTTCAGATGCCTTAATGCCAACTGCCTGTAAAGACTTATCAACATTATTTAAGTTTACCTGCTTTTCCATATTAATCTGCATCATAGTACCGCCTGTAAAGTCAATACCATAATTGTATCCTCTTATACCACCTACAATAAGTCCAGTTATAATTACACAAGCTGCGATGATATAATATACTTTTCTGTATTTTATAAAGTAAAACTGTTTCTTAATATAATGCTTTGGAGTATTATCTTCATTCATGCCATAATATTTTTTTGCACTCCAATGTTTTGACTCGCTGCTTAAAGTTAAGAACAGCTGCGTAACAACAGTTGCAGTAAACAGACTTGCGATGATACCAAGAAGAAGCGTAATAGCAAATCCTCTAACAGGACCTGTACCAAGCTGATATAACACGATAGATGCAATAATTGTTGTACAGTGTGAGTCTATAATCGTATTTAAAGCTCTTCTAAAACCAGAGTGCACTGCAACTCTTACAGATTTTCCAGCGGCAATTTCTTCTCTGATTCTGGTGAAAATAATAACATTGGCGTCAACGGCCATACCTACTGAAAGAATAAAGCCTCCAATACCCGGCAAGGTTAAAACAGTTCCCATAAGTCCCATGGACCAAAGAACAAGTATAACATAAAGTAGTAAAGCTATATTAGCTGCAAGACCCATGATTCCATAAAATGCAAGCATTATAAAGATAATTAATCCGATTGCTATAATACCTGCAATTACACTCATTTCAAAGGCATTATAACCAATTGTTGCAGATTGTGTTGAAGTGTTAACTTCTTGTAGGGCTACAGGTAATGATCCTCCTCTGATTAAAGCAGAAAGATTTGTTGCTTCCTCCTGAGGGAAACCACCCGTTCCTCCAGTTATAATAGCCTGTCCGTTCTGAATAACGGAGTTTACTACTGGAGCTGAAATAATCTTATTATCTAAGACAATAGCAATAGCTCTTGAATCCACTCCTTTTATTGTAGACTGTACACTGCCGGATAGTGCCTTTTGTGTAGCCTGTGCGAAAGCTTCTGTACCATCTTTATCAAACTTAAGTGAAACAGCATATCCACCATTCTGTTTGTCAGATTCAATACCGGCATCCTTGACCATACCACCATCAAGAACTTTAGTTCCATCAGCTAAGAAGAACTGTAGCTGAGCAGTTTTACCAATCTGTTTGATGGCTTCATCTGCATCTTCTGCTCCTGGCAGTTCAATTCTGATTCTCTTTTGACCTTCAATGGTTACGATTGGTTCTGAAAGACCCATCTGGTTTACTCTCTGCTCGATTACAGCCTGAGTCTGCTCCATTAACTTTTTCAAATTGTCACCAGTGGCGTTTGTTTTTGCTTCCATTACTACATAAACACCACCCTCGATGTCAAGGCCCAGCTTTATTTTATCTTTAATTGATGGTATAGGCCCTGCTCCCCATATGGTGATTGCCCATCCCAGTACAATAATAATAATTGTAAAGACTGCTAAAGCTTTTTTCATTTGTGCGCTCATTTTATTTTTCCCCTCTATTTTTGTAAATTTGTATCATACAAGCTGCACCGCCGTATGATATAATGCTGATTTCCTTAGGCAAAGCCAGATTAAGGAAAATCAACATTATATAAAATACTATACCTAGTATTTATAATCAAAAAGTACTTCATACTATTTTACTACTTTTTGAGCATTTCTACAAGTATTAATCACTGCAAAATCGCTATTTTTTAGCATTTACACCTATTATGCCACCGATACCTCCCACTGCCACAGGAAACAGATATTGTGGATTGAAGCTATTTAATGTTAAATCTTGAAAATAAGTACAGTTTATGGTGAAAATAATAAAAAACACAAAGATACCCGATAATCCTATTGCTGACAGAAGTCCTTTCCTTCCAATTAATTTTCCTGAAAAAATCCCTAAAAACAAGGTCGCAGCACACATTGCCGTAATCAGATAATAGACTGATAAATTCTCAGGGGTTGATGTGAATTTTATAAAAAGTGTAATTACAGCTGTTAGAATAAAAAATATGATAAAAGCAATCAGGTAACCTTTTAGTAATTTATAAACATAGTTCATGGCATTCCCTCCTCATTATATACAAGATTTCAATGTAGATATCTATATAAGTATATTGATTTTTAAAGGAAATCAGAACAAAAAAAAGCCCCTGTAACATTACAGGGGCCATAAAAAACTTTTATTTTTCAGTTTCTTCTTCAGTTAACGGACTTTCCTGAGCTGTATTTTCTTCCACAGCAGGAACTTCTGCGCTATCTTCTTCTGTCTTTTTCAGTCTTTTAGGAAGTGACTTTTTAGGAGCTTCTTCAGTTTCTTCAACAGGCTTTGATTTCTTTGAAGAATTCTTTGATTCATCCCTGTTGACTACTTTAGAAATAGACCACTTCATCATTTCAAATTTAAGCTTTTCTGCTCCAACCTGAATAACAATGGTTTCATCTTTAACTTTAACGACTTTTCCGCAAATACCGCCAATAGTAATAATTTCATCTCCAGCCTTAATGCTGTTCCTCATTTCGTTGACAGTTTTTTCCTTTTTCTTTTGTGGTCGTATTAATAAAAAATACATGATTACTATTAATAGGACAAAAGGCAATAAATTTTGGTATAACGATCCCATTTCGTAACTCCTCCTTGTGTAATATCTAAAATCTAAATACGATTAACTTGTTATATAAAAATGGTGCCGGCGATGGGGGTCGAACCCATACGGTGTTGCCACCACGGGATTTTGAGTCCCGCACGTCTGCCAATTCCATCACGCCGGCGCATTGTTATAAATATATCATAATTCTAATCTGATTTCAAGTACAAAATATATCATTTTGCACTATTAAATGGTGCGCCCGACCAGACTCGAACTGGTACGATTGCTCACACGCCCCTCAAACGTGCGCGTCTGCCATTCCGCCACGGGCGCAAACCATAAATCACGAAGAATATAATACCATAATTATATAAAAAAGTAAATAGTTTGTCTTATTGATTTTCAGAATTATTATTCACAGCTGAATCAACCACCTTAGGAGTTTCAGCCACAGGGTATTTGCAATACCAGCTTTGGCAGCCATTATAAAAATTGTTGAACATAAAACTATTGTTATTTCCCTTTAAACTTTCTGCTGTCAGTGCACCGTAAGTTTTATAAATAATACAATAATATGGTAGTTCATCGCTGAGTATGCTTTTTATGGCTTTTACATCTTCTATTTTCTGATCCTGTGTTATTCCAGATTTTAATTTATCCAAAAGCCTGTCAACTTTTTTATTGGAATAACCAATTATATTATTATAATCGGAATGGAGAAAGCTTCTTAAATCGTATGTTTCATTAATTTTCATGCCGCCTACAAATATATCATAATCTTTTGCATGTAATTTATTGTTAAAATCATCTGAATCTGTAGCGTAAATAATACGGCTGGAAACAGACAGTTTATCCAGTGATGCCTTTATAGCTTCAGCAACCATCTTTCTGCTTTGATCTGCACCATTCACAAGAATTGATACTGTAAGCTCATTGTTGTTTTTATCTTCTAAATATCCATTTCCGTCTTTATCAAGGTAATTTGCCGAAGCCAGCAGCTTTGCCGCCTTCTTTAAGTCAAATTTATAATGATCACCAGTATTTTTTATTCCTAAATACCCTGGGAAATATATACTGTCACAGGCTATTCCATTTTTATAGTAGGCCGTTTCATTTAAAGATTTTGTATCAATGGCATAAGCTATTGCCTGGCGAACCTTTTTATCAGCCATAGCTTCCTTGGTAAAATTATATCCCACAACTTCAACTTCATTAGAAGCAAAATTTTTAGAGTTAATTTTTTTATCTGAAATAAGAGTATTTCTTGATAACGCTTCTAAACAGCCCGTGGAGATATTATTTACTTCCAGCAAAGGAATAACATCGTTTTTCTCAGGCAAAACAGTGAAAGACAAAGCATTCGTTGGTTTTTCACCATTATAATAATCATTTGCAACTAAATCCAGTTTAGAGATGTCATTATAATTTTCGATGGCATAAGGACCAGATCCAACAGGTATAAAATCTGTTGAGACCACCTTGGATGCCTGATATTTACCGAAATTTCTCTCTGAAACAATAGGAAATACAAAGTTTTCCATTGAGACGTCGCTTTTATTCTTAAAATTAACCACAACAGAATATTTGTCATTTCTTTCAACAGATACTGACTGAATATTTGCAACATAGCTACCATAAATTGTATTGCCGGATGCAGCAGCAGCTATATAATTATCAATAGAATATTTAACATCTTCCCCAGTTACATTGCTCCCATTACTAAAATAAGAATCTGTTTTTATAGTGATGGTCACGGAGTCTTTATCTGGTGAATAGCTGTAACTGCTGGCAAGGCCATTGGTTAAAGAGAGATTGTTGTCCAGATAAAACAAACTTTCAAAGACTAGTTTGCTTATTTGATACGTATCTGAATCTTTTGATGTGACCGGATTGAGGGTTCTGACTTTCTCCATAGGTAGTTTAATTGTTTGGGATTCTGTATAAACTACTTTTTCCTTATTTGATTTATTTAATAAATTATATACCTGACCATGCTGGCTATATATAATGATTCCTGCCAGAATAATTATAGCTACACTTATAATTAATACTTTCTTTACCATTTTTTTATTTTCCTTATTTAACTTTTCAATAATTTGTCAACTTGCTCATATAAAGCTTCCTGAGTTGTGGAATTGTTCAAAATATAATCTGCCTTGTCATGCTGCTCCTGCCTGCTCATCTGATTTTCAATTCTCAGCAGTATTTCTTCCCGTGAGGAGCCATCTCTTTTAATCACTCTTTGGATTCTTACTTCATCTTCAGCATCTACTACCCATATCTCATTTGATTTTTTATCTAATCCAGTTTCAAAAAGCAGAGGAGCATCAATAAATATCAGTTTTTCACCCTGCTTCTCATATTTTTCAATATTATCTGAAATAATCCTCACGATTTCACTAAGCATGATACTGTCCAGTTTTTGTTTCTGCTCTTTATTGGAAAAAGCTGTAAGAGCCAGACCCTTTCTGTTTAAAGTGCCATCCTGGTTCAAAATGCTGTTTCCAAAGCATTCAACAAGTTTAAATAAAGTTTCAGAATCCGGCGCAACAATCTGCCTTGCAATTTTATCTGCATCAATAATCGGATATCCTTTTTGGGATAAATAGTCTGATACTGTTGATTTGCCACTTCCAATACCGCCTGTCAGTCCTATGATTTTCATTACTGTTTCACCTTCTTCATCTGTTATTTCAGATTATACCAGTTATTACCCTGATTCAGTTCTACTGCAAGCTTAATTTTAAGATCCATGGCACTTTCCATACATTCTCTTAGGAGAATTTCTATGTCAGCTGTCTCTTCTTCAGCAGTTTCAATAATTAATTCATCATGAACCTGTAAAATAAGCCTGGATTTGGCATTCTTCTTATTAAGTTCACGATATACTTTAATCATTGCCAGTTTGATGATATCAGCAGCACTTCCCTGAATAGGACTGTTCATTGCCAGCCTTTCTCCCAACTGCCGGACCATATAGTTACTTGCGTTGATTTCATGTATAGCTCTTTTTCTCCCCATGATTGTGGCTACATATCCATTTTCTTTGCAAAACTTAATCTGTTCATCCATAAAGATTTTTACATTGGTGTTGGTTTTAAAGTATTCATCAATATATCTTTCGGCTTCTTTTCTTGTAATATTAAGTTCCTCCGAAAGGCCGAAACCACTCATTCCATATATTACACCGAAGTTAACGGCTTTGGCATTACTTCTCTGTAATGCTGTAACATCCTCTTCTGGGACTTTAAACACTCTGGCAGCCGTAATTCTATGAATATCATCCCCATTATTAAACGCATCAATCAGATGTTGCTCTTCTGACATATGTGCCAGTACTCTGAGCTCAATCTGAGAATAATCTGCACCTACTAAAGTGAATTCCTCTTCTGATACAAATGCTTTTCTGAGTTTTCTTCCCAATTCCTGCTTTATAGGGATATTCTGCAAGTTTGGTTCCGTACAACTTATTCTCCCAGTAGCAGTTACAGTCTGCTGAAAATGGGCATGAATCCTTCCATCATCATGAACCAGGGGCAGCAGGCCATCGATATAGGTTCCTTTCAGTTTTGATAAGGTTCTATACTCCAGGATACAAGGAATAATATCATGCTCATGTCTGATTTTTTCAAGAATTTCTGCATTGGTGGAGTAACCACGTTTTGTCTTTTTACCAGCAGGCAGTCCCATCTTTTCAAATAAAATAGTGCCAAGCTGTACAGGTGAATTAATATTAAATTCTTCTCCTGCATATTCATAAATTATATCGGTGAGTTTTTCCAGCTGTTTTGAAATGGATTCTCCAGCAGTCATTAATTCCGTTTTGTCAAGCTTAAATCCATAGCACTCCATAGAAGCCATTGGTTCAATCAGCGGAAGTTCCACCTGATAATATACTTCTTCCAGTTCTTCACGCTTCAACTTGCTTTCCTGAACAAATCTGATTTCTTCAATGGTCTCCGCCCATTTCTTTGTATAATCCAGATAACTGTCACTTAAATCCCCAAAAATATTTAACTGTCCATTAGCAGACATAAATTCTTCTTCATTTTCAATTTCTGTGTGAAGCAATTCAAAAGCCACGGTTTTCAATTCATAGTTACTCTTTGACGGTTCCAGAACATATTGAGCTATGGCACAATCAAAGATGGTGTTAAAGAAAAAGCCCTGCTCTCTGGCGATAATTGGGCTATCATTCCTGATTAATGATGTTAAAAGTACATAATAATCATTTATTAAATAATATCCAAATATTTTCAAGCTTTTTTCTACCATTAAAGTTGCAAATCTCTTTAAAATATCAGCATATTCATCACATTGAATAAAGGCAATCGTGTTGGTAGACATAACTCCTATTCCGTATACAGACGACGTAGATTTATGATTCTTATCAGAATAAACTTTTAAAGCTATTTCTTCCTGATTTTCCAAGCCATCAAAGAAACTTTCAAATTCCTCTAAAGAAGAGATTTTTATTGCCTGCCTTTCCTTTTTTTCAAATTTTCTGCTATCCTGATTTATTTCTGACAGCTTATCTGTGGCGGCTGCCAGATCCGTTGCTTTTAAGCGTTTTAAAAGACTGTTAAATTCTAATTTTACGTAGATACTTACTAAGCTTTCATAATCAGGTTCTTCCATGAGATATTCAGAAAAGTCTATATCAATAGGTACATGGGTATTGATGGTTGCAAGTCTTTTACTCATGATTGCCAGCTGAGCATTTTCTTCAATTTTTTCCCTGAGCTTTCCTTTCGCCATAAAATCTATGCTGCTTATTAACGCTTCTACTGAACCAAATTCTAAAATAAGTTTTTGGGCTGTCTTTTCCCCTACTCCGGGTATGCCTGGAATATTATCCGACTGATCTCCCATCAATCCTTTAAAATCAATAAACTGTGTGGGAGTAAACCCATACTTATCAATTAATGCATCTTTATCATATATTTCAAACTCTGAAATACCTTTTTTGGTAATTAAAATTTTTGTTTTATCCGTAGCCAGCTGTAATGCATCTTTGTCTCCTGTAATGATTAAAGGTTCCAGAAGTTGTTCTTCTGCCACTCTGGCAATGGTTCCAATTAAATCATCTGCTTCGTATCCTTCCAGCTCAATAATCTTAATATTCATGGCTTCAAGAACTTCTTTTAAAAGAGGAAGCTGCATGGCCAGTTCCGGAGGCATCTTTTTCCTTCCTGCTTTATATTCCTGATATTCCAGATGACGGAAAGTAGGCGCCTTTTTATCAAAAGTTACAACGATATATGCAGGTTCATAGTCATTTTTAATTTTTGTGAGCATATTAAGAAAACCGTACACTCCCTGAGTGTACAGTCCTTCTTTTGTTATCATTGGACGCTGCATAGCATAATACGCCCTGTTTATTAAACTGTTTCCATCTATAATTATAATTCTTTTTTCCATAACTTACCATCCTGACCGCAATAAACGGCATCTTCTTTTACTTCCTGCCCCTCTGAATTAACTGTAGTAATGGTTATATCTATTATCCACATATTTCCTTCATCGTTCTGGGTGCAAGAAATGATTTCATAATTACTTTCAGCTAAAGTTTTATCCAGCTGGTCTAAATAGTCACTAAGTTCTTCATTAACATTCTGGAGATTTATTGATTTCAGTTTCTCAGAACGATCGGTGTTATCAACAGAATTAAAAAACATATCCGGCTGGCTTTCTATGGTTTTATTCTGTGAAGGAGCATTTACCGGTGCCTGATTCAAGGCAGCTCCTCCCGCTTGCAGACTGGCCTTTTCAGGCTCTAAAGTTTTAGGAGCTCTCTTTACAGTTACTTCAGCAGAATCTTTTTTACTGCTGGAGCTTACAGACTCCTTAGGGGTTGTTTTCATATTTGAAGAGGCTGAATCATTGGCATTGGACGCTTCTTTATTGGTCTTATGGGACGGAGTATCCTCTGCTTTTGATTTTTCTTTTACCGGTGCCTGATCATCTGCCACGTAACTATAATTTAAAGCCTGCTTACTGAAGAAGTCATCTAAATTATTATTATACAATATAACGGAGAATAAACCAACCAGAAAAACTGCTGCTAAAGAATATAATCTTTTCCACATTATTTTTTTCTTGTGTTTTATGGAAATATCCCTTGAATTTCTAATACTGATTCCTTCCTGAACCAGAGCCTCATGGAGCTTTTCATGGAATATTTCAGGCACAGGAACATCTTTCAGACCTGATAGCTCTGAAAGCATGCTTTTTAACTCTGTAACATCCTGTTTACATACAGGACAACTTTCAATATGCTCCTGTATTTCTTTCATCTTCTCTTCATCAAGCTCATTATCGATAAATGCAGATAATAAGTCTTGTACTTCCAGACAAGTCATACGATGTCTCCTTTCCTTCATAATTTATCTCTTTATTTTAGACATAAAACAAACTGTTTTGTTCCATAAAATTAAGCATTAATTCATTTTTTTATGCATCATTATTTAAATAGACTTCTTTTAGATTCTTTCGGGCTCTTGATATCCGGGATTTAACAGTTCCAGTTGAGCATTCCAGTATTACTGAAATTTCTTCGTATGAAAGCCCTTGTATGTCTCTTAAAATAATAACTTTTTTATGATCTATGGGTATTTTTTCAAGACATTCTAAAATGTATGTACTTTGCTCACTGTTCAGGATAACCTCTTCTGGCGGAGGCGTATGGTCTGGAATCTCCAGCGTCTTTTCATCCTGATTATCATTTGGAGCAATAGGTATTTCATCATATTTATTTTTATATTTTCGTAAAAAGTCATAACAGGAATTAACTACTATCCGATATACCCAGGTTTCAAATTTACTTTCCTCATTAAATTTTCCCAGATGACGGAATATTTTTATAAAGCTTTCCTGCAGTACATCCATAGCATCATTTTCGTTTTTGACATATCTCAGGGCAATATTATAGGCTTTTCCTTTGCATGACAAAATGAGGGTCTCAAAGCTACCCTCGTCTCCATCTTTTGCTTTTCTGATTAATAATCTTTCTTCTTCAGAAATCATAATGCCCATGCTCTTTTCAATCTGTCCCTTTTATGATAATATATATAGCTAATATACATAACTAAAATATTTGCTCTTTCATTTAAATTATAAACTAAGGCAAATATACTTTATTATAACAAAATTTACATATAAAGCACAAGGAGATTATAAAGATGTATGATTACCATACTCATTCTTTTTTTTCGGATGACTGTGATATACCTACAAGGGATATGATAGAAGCAGCTATAAAAAAGGGAATGAAAGAAATAGCCATAACGGATCATTATGATCCAGATTATCCGGACCAGGAATACCCCTTTGTCGTTGATTTTGAAAAATATCATGATACACTGTTGCAGATGCAGGCAGAATATAAAGATAAAATTAAGATTATCAAAGGTCTTGAAATAGGTATTCAACATGGAGAGACTTTAAATAAATGCAGGAATGCTGCCCATGCTTTTCCCTATGATTTCATCCTTGGCTCTTTCCATTGCACAGATAATAAAGATTTATATACTGGTTATTTTACGGAAGAAACAGATATTCCAAAAGCATTTGAGAGATATTATGAATATGCCCATGAATGCCTGAAAGATTATACTGATTTTGATGTGATGGGTCATATCAATGTAGTAGACAGATATTTGCCTTTTGATAAAATACCACCTTATAAACCTTATATGGATATTATTCATTCAATCTTAAAGCAACTGATAGAAAATGGGAAAGGCATTGAATTTAATTCCTCCTGCTATAGATACTTAAAGGACGGAAGAACCACACCCACCCGGGAGATCTTATCATTATATAAAGAACTGGGGGGTGAAATTATCACCTTTGGTTCTGATTCACATAATCCGGATTTTATTGGGGACCATTATGATGAGGTTCTTGAAATTCTTAGAAACATTGGATTCAGGTACATTTCTACGTTTGAAAACAGAAAAGTTAATTTTATTCCCATTTAATATTTAAAATCCATTTCTACAACACATCCTATAGGTAGTAGAAAATATTCATCAGACATATACGTAAATATAAGGAGAAGAACTGATTTTATGATTCATTTGTTAAATATTATCGTTGTATTGATACTTGTTTATTTTAACGCATTCTTTGTTGCTACAGAATTCGCTATGGTAAAAGTAAGAAAGTCCAGGATAGAAACGTTAGTTAATGACGGAAACAATAGTGCCAGACACACGTTAACCATTGTTAACAATTTAAACTCTTATTTGTCTGCATGCCAGCTGGGAATAACACTGGCCTCTTTAGGATTAGGATGGGTTGGCGAGCCTGCTGTTTCTAAAATGCTTGAACCCCTGTTTGATTTATTCAATCTTTCAGGTGCAATGGTTCATTCAATCTCATTCATTATAGGATTCTCTGTAATAACAGCTTTTCACATTGTTCTTGGAGAATTGGTTCCTAAATCACTGGCAATTGTCAATACAGAAAAAATAGCATTATATACGGCACTGCCCCTAATCATGTTTTATAAAGCAACTTACCCTATTATGTGGGCCTTTAATCATACCACGAATTTAGTCTTAAAGATATTTGGACTTTCACAGGCTGATGAGCACGAAGATGCCCATACAGATGAAGAAATCAAACTGTTGGTTGAAGAAAGCTATAAGCATGGTCTGGTAGATAAAACCGAATTGGCTTTAATTGATAATATATTTGATTTCTCTGAGAAAACAGTAACAGACATAATGATACCAAGAACGGATATGGAATGTATCTTCCTTGAGGACCCTTTCACTGAGATTCTGGCCTACGCTCTGGAACGACAACTGACCCGATATCCAGTATGTAAAAAGGACAAGGATCATGTGATAGGTTTCATTCATATAAAGGATTTATACAAGCAAAAAATTATGGGTACAGATCAAAAGATAGAAAATATCATCCGTGAGGTTGACTTTGTTCCAGAATCCATGTCAATTAGTGAATTATTAAAGATCTTCAAGAAAGAAAAAAACCAGATAGCTGTAATCATTGATGAATATGGAGGAACAAGCGGCCTCATAACCCTTGAAGATATTTTAGAAGAGATAGTTGGTGATATTCAGGATGAGTTTAATGTAGAAAGTCCTGAAATAGTTAGAAATGAAGATGGTACCTATCTGGTGTCGGGTAAAGTACACCTGGATGAGATTGATGATCTTTTAGATATCAACATTGAAGATGATAATATTGACACCATTGGAGGATGGATATATTCACAGTTAAAATCTATTCCACAGGTTAATGATAAAATTCTCTATGAAAATTACGAATTTATTATCTTTGACTGCGACCAGAGAAGAATAAATGAAATTTTCATTAAGACTATTTAATTAAAAATTTATAAAGAGCTGAACTGGAGTCATATCTGGTTCAGCTCTTGTGATTTTTAATCCCCTATTAGCCCACTTACTTTTGCTTTATTAATAAACCGTTCCATGATTTTATTGACTTTTTCTTTAAAGAATATTGCAAGAATCATGGAGATAAAGAAAAATACTGATAACATAGCTGCATTTTTCATCAGGATGCTCCAGATAATCCCTCCCTGTGCTTCCCTCATTCCACCTATTGCGTAAGTAAAGGGCAGCATGGGACTGATGTTTTGAAAAAATCTGGGAGTCAGTTGAACTGGAAACGTCCCACCCGATGCAGAGACCTGTAAAACCATTATAATCAATGCCAAAGCTTTCCCCACGTTTCCCAGGATTGAAACCAGCGTGTACACAATCATATTAAATATAATCCCTGTATAAACAGAGAACAATAAAAATATTACTGGACTTACAGCATAGGCTTTCAGTAAAAACAGATTACCTGCACTGACTACTAAAGCCTGTACAATGGCTATGGTAGCAAAGGTTAAAAACCGTCCGAAAAACTGCTCTTTTGCTTGTATTTCCGCACCATTCTCAAAAGGATCTACTTTTACACTTAATAGTGAAAGAAGCACAATGGCACTCACCCAAAGTGCAAGAGTTGTATAAAAAGGCGTCATGGCAGAGCCATAATTGGGAAATGGATAAATCCGCTCCTGTTGTAATTCAATAGGATTAGAAAGAAAATTGCTGACTGCCTGAGGGTCTTTACGGAGCAAATCCATCAGACTGTTTAATCTACCGTTATTATTAAGATTCTTCACTTTACTTATTGCATTCTGTAAATCTTGTTGGACAGCTGGAAACCGATCATTGACTTTTTTAAGCTGTGTACTGCCCAGTCCGGTTGCAATTTCTGTGTCCTGAAGAATACTGCTCATAAGGGGCAGATTGTCTTTTGCGTTTTGAAATAAAAGCAGAGAGTTGTCAGAAGTAGCCATAAGGTTTTCAGAAAAGTTGTTAATCACAGGTGAAATATTATTATTAAAAGTCTTCTCTGCCCCATTTAAAAGCTTTGAAACATTCCCTAGTGACTGAATCATGTCATTCACTGTATCAGTGGAAATCTTCTGACCCAGATTTATCTCATGAGTTAAAAGTTTCAGGTTCTCTACACCTTGCTGAAGCTTAGTTATCATTCCCTGCTGATCGTCAATAAACCCAGAAAGAATATTGCTGTTCAGTACATTGTCCATTGATTTTAAAACATAAACATTATTTGTAAGAATGGTAAGTGCATCCTGCAACTTATCGCTAACCCATTGTATATCCTGACCGCTTACCTGGTCACCTGTTATGATTGTACTGTTAACATTTTTTAGCCCGGCTACAGCGTTATCAGTTTTAGCCTGTGCATTAGTCAAATTAGTATTAATTACCCTTGAAATATCTTTCATTTGCCCGTTGAGCCGGGATATATAATTATTATTTGCTTTTGCCATTTCGGTATACTGATTGAGCATATTAGTCATAACCGGAATGCTTTTTTGTATATTCTGGACAGATTGATGAATGTCACTGGACAGCTGACTGGCCAGATTAATTTTTTTACCCATATCAGGCAAAATTGATTCTAATTCTCCAGTCTGGCTGAGCATGTTATCCATTTTATCTTTAAACTGCTCAAATTCCTCGCCATATGCATCTAAATAAAGAAGCACCGTGTTTGTTACCTCTTGCGTAAATGAAGTTACAATTTCATTCTGGAGGCTTGTAAGACCGCTTTTGGTTATCTTAGGTGTAATAGCATTGACTTTTTCATTTACTGAATAGATTAGTTTTGCTTTGTGTGGCTGATCTTGGGTTAAAATGGACAACAAATCCGATGAAAAATCTTCTGATATTATGATGCTTGCATAATATTTTCCATACTGGACTCCTCTTTTTGCTTCTTCCTGATCTACAAATGTCCAGCCTATACTTTGGTTTTTCCTGAGTTTTTCTATAATTTCAGCGCCGAAATTAACATGAGTATTTTTAATTTGTGTACCTTTATCATTATTAACTACGGCTACTAATAGATTTTTTGTATTTCCATAAGGATCCCAGTTGGCATTTATGCTAATCCAGGCATAAAGAGCTGGTATAATAATTAATCCTGCTGTTATGATCAAAAGAACGCTATTTTTTAGTATTCGTCTGATGTCTCGTTTATATATACGAATGATTGTATTCATAAATTCAGTTATTCCTTCCAGCCTTACATAATTAAAGTTATTTTTCGTGAAAAAGCCAAAAATATGTGCATGAACTGGTTTAATGAATTTATTGAAAAAAACAACTCCCACAAATATAGGAGTTGTTCAGGTAGAATATATTTATAAACTGTTATTTACAAAATCAGATGCTGCTTTCAATCCATAGGCTGGCTTAGCATTGATTACCGCATTATTTATGGCTTTAGCCATCACATGAGTTGCTAAAGCACCTAGTGAATCTGGTGCAACTTCTGCTTCCCCAGTTGCCATAACAAATATTGAATCACCATCTGCCGAAGTATGAACAGGCCTTATAGCTCTGGCATAACCATTATGACATATAGATGCCAGTTTATTTGCCTGAGGCTTACTCAATCTGGCATTAGTAATGAGACAGCCGATAGTAGTGTTTCCATTAAACACGTTTCTGGGTGCTGATATTTCTGAAAGCATGATTTCCTCTGTATTGGCAAGACTTGCTTTGTCTTCCGTTAAAATTCCAGCAATCCTTTCGCCTGTATCAATGTCCAGTATATCTCCAAGAGCATTGACGGCCACTACTGCTGCACATTGTATTTCTCCTGCCTGTACTGCATAAATACCCAGTCCGCTTTTCATCAGCCGATTAATTCCCAAATATTTTCCCACAGTAGCTCCTGTTCCTGCTCCCACATTACCCTGCTCTGGATTATTTCTCTCTGAAGCCACGCAGGCTGCGTAGCCCATATCTTTATCCGGCCTGCAGGTGCTGTCGCCTACAATCAGGTCAAATAAGGAGGCTCCGCAAACGATAGGCACCACGCCTACTCCTACATCAAATCCGATTTTCTGCTTTTCTAAATAGGCCATGGCGCCTGAACAGGCATCCAGTCCATAAGCACTGCCACCACTCAACATAACACAGTGTATCTGCTGAACCATATTTTCTGATTTAAGAAGATCCGTTTCCCTTGTAGCGGGTCCTCCTCCACGGACATCAACACCTGCCCATGCCCCTTTGTCGCATATGATAGCAGTACAGCCTGTGCCCCCTTCCAAAGATTGAGCATGTCCTACTCTGATTCCCTCTATTTGGTTGATACTAATCTCTTTCATAAACAATCCTTCCCGTCAAATATGGCTATCTAATAAATTATATTTTATTTTGCAATGATTCCGACAGCAATAACTAATGCCTGTATAACACCAACGATTGCTTCGCCGCCCAATAAGCCTGAAGCGATAATAGAGCCTGTTCCCTTTTTTTCAAATGCAGGAAAAGCTTTATCTGCAAATAGTCTTAGCATACCACCAATAAAAGCTGTAGCAGACAGGTAAAACGGCAGGTATACACCTAACCCCAAGGTCATAACTGGAAAATTGATACAATATAATATCACCGCTATAACTAACCCTGTGGCAAAGGCAGGTATGCTTGAAATGCCTCCTACCATAGCTGCCACAGCACTTGCCTGAGCGGCAGGAAAAATTTCTGTTCCAAACACATTGGAGCCATAAGCATCCACAATAATAAGTAGAACTCCTACGGAGACGATTGCTCCTATTATAGACCCTACTGCCTCTGCAATCCACTGTGCTTTCGGGTCAGTTTTTAATATATAACCTGCTTTAAAATCATTCATAACGTCTCCTGCAAGGCCACATGCTACGGCTACAGCAGCTGCTACAAAAAAGGCTTCTGTCTGCCCTATAGCCGAAACGGCTTTAGCTGCAATAAGTACAATGATTCCGAATATCTCCATGGGATTAATACCAGACTGTCCCACACATTGTGCTGACATGGCTGTAGCTACCCATACTCCAAGTATGGTTACAATGGATGCAACAATACCCATATGAGCTGAAATAGTAAATAAAAATGCTATGATTACCATAACAAAAGGAGCCCATCTAAGTGGTATAAAGCTTCCCCCTATACTATCTTTTTTAAACATTGCCCCAAAAATTTCTTTAGCCTGTGGCAGTATACCTTTTACCACGATACCTAAACCAGTTCCCACCATTAAACCGATTCCCAGAGATGCTTTTATGGAAGAAGCTGTTGCAGCATTCCAAATACCGAAATACTGACCACCTATTAAGATACCAAAGTCACCTATTACAGCACCTAAAAACCAAATACCGATAAAAACGGGACCGATTATATATCCCACAGAGATAAGCATGGGTGAAAGCCAGATTCCTCCTCCGGAGCCATAAGAAAGCATTTTTGAATTCATAAAGGTTGCCGGAATTTTATGAAAAACATCTCTTAATAAAGTAAAAATTGCAGCAAAGCCCATAGATGCAAAAAGCATAACTGCCTTTTTCCCCCCTGCATCACCTATAATTAATGCTTCCGCCGCTGCCTGTCCCATAGGATAAGGAAGTTCTTTGGTAACTACAAAATATTTTCTGATTAATGCAGTGAATATTAATCCTAATATAACACCACCAACTGTTATTACAATAAGTGTTAATGGTTTAATTTCTGCTTCTTTATTCAGCATCCAGATGCCAGGTAATGTAAATGCAAGTCCGCCTGCTACCATTGCTCCGGCTGACATGGCTGTATGCGTCACGTTTATTTCGTTTATATTTGTATTGCCACATGCTTTAAGTGAAAACATGGAAACCAGGGCAACGAACATGATTGGCCAGGGCAATGAGCTCAGTTTTAATGCAACGAACATAGAACTCATGGTCAGTATGGTGGCACCAATACTTCCAATAATGAGCCCTCTGGCAGTCAATTGTTCTTTAAATGATCCAGCGTATTTTACTTTCGTGTTTTGTGAAGACATCTTTTCCTCCTTAAAATAAGAAATGTCCGCCCTTTTCCTCATAAAAAAAGCAGTCTGATTAAATCAGCTGCCTATGTTTCTGAACTCGAAAACATAAAAAAATCATAAGATTTATGATTCCTTATTATGTTTTTTTTAATATATCAGTCCCACTCCTTAGGATATAGGCTTCAAAATAAAAATAAAAAAATCATAAGGTACAGTTACATTTATACTGTCCACGTTAGTCAATATAGCATAAATAACAGGAAAATTCAATACTAATTGTAATTATCTTCTTCTAATGCCACTAATCTTCTTCCACATGAATGCTTTTTACGACACTCTCTCCTAATGGCGTAAGTGCTGCGCTGCCAAACTCTATGTCACCTCTGTCACAGAGAAAACCTGGTGTGTTTTTCCCTTCTTCTACTGTTTTAATAAAATATTTATACAACTCAGACTCGGTATGCATTGTATAATCATAACCCTGCAGTGGAATATCATAATCTAAAGTAATTAATCCCTTTTTCTCCAGCTCTTTTAAAATGGAACCTATACTTCTGACAGTTTCCATGGTATCCTTTAAATCCCTTATATAAACGGGAGCTAGACTACTGAATTCTATATGGTGATTTTCACTATTACTCATGATAAACTCACTAATTGGTAAGTAATTAAATTCTTTCAACTCCAGCAGAATTTCAAGTTCTTCCCTGGATAAATTAATTGGCCCCTGCTCCTTCGTTGAATGACAGCTGCCACAGTTCTGTACCTGTTCAGTATCATGGCTATGTCCATGTCCACCACAGCTACAGCCACAGCTATGTCCATGATGGGTATGCTTATGTGACTTTTCATTTATTTCTTCTTTGCTACACATTTTTATTCTCCTTGAATCATAAAAAAAATTGGTATACGACAATTGTATTATATATCAG
The DNA here is from genome assembly GCF_010120715.1 of Aminipila terrae. Taxonomy (NCBI): domain Bacteria; kingdom Bacillati; phylum Bacillota; class Clostridia; order Peptostreptococcales; family Anaerovoracaceae; genus Aminipila; species Aminipila terrae. The sequence continues at coordinate 3,310,120 of NZ_CP047591.1, read as the reverse complement.
GTTAGCTAAAGCTAACATTATGTATAATAGCATGCTTTTCATTACAATGTCAATATACTCAATTTTTTAGATTCTATTATTCTTTCTATTTTTAATAAAAATATAGTAACATACATATTTTGGTGATTGTTAGTCAATACAAAGAAATTAAAATTGAAGATTCTAGGCTTTCTTATAAACAAACCAATACGCTATGCCTACAAAAATGCCTCCACCTACTATATTTCCAAGGGTTACCGGAATAAGGTTATGAATGAAAAATCCACTCCATGTGAGATTATTTAAAGCTTCAGCAGAAGCGTGAGATAATTCAGCAAAATGTTCATTGGCTTTTGCCAGAATACCTGCTGGTATGTAATACATGTTAGCTACACTGTGCTCAAAACCCGAAGTAATAAATAGCCAGATTGGAAAGAAAATTCCAAATATTTTCCCTGTCATGGTGTCTGCACCATATGAAAGCCATACAGCTAAGCATACAAGCCAGTTGCACATGATGCCTAGAATGAAAGCCTGGGAAAAACTTAATCCCGTTTTATATGCTGCAATTTTTACAGTAACTGCACCAAGAACATCTCCTCCACTTGCAAACAATCCTGAATGATACATCATATATGCAATCAGCAGAGAACCTATCAGATTTCCTGCATATACTATAATCCAGTTACGAAACATGGTAAAGAGGCGGACTCTTTTACTACATACAGCAGCCAGAATCAATGTGTTCCCCGTAAACAATTCCCCACCACAAAGCACTACCAGCATGAGGCCTGTCCCAAAGACTGCTCCAGCCAGAACTTTTCCAAGGCCGTATGTAGCTGGCTGATAAAATAAATTAAATGCCGCCATATTTGAGCCTTCTGCAGCAAAAGCAATAAATGCTCCCGCCATAATCCCTAAAATTAATAGTTTTAAAAAACTTCCATCTGACTTGGTTACTCCTGTTTCAATAGTGTAGTCAAGTATCTCTGCAGGTTTTAATGGCTTCATTTATTTCCTCCATATGTAATATACAGTATACAAAATTCTTTTGTAATAAAAATCCCGACATGCCGTCAGGTGATAATTCACACCCTATCAGTAGATAGGGGGGTACCCTGCTTCCGCTTCTGTCTTCCACTGCAAAGGAGGCTTGACATAAGCTGCAAAGACTCGGATTCCCAAGGTCACAGTGTAGGTTGAATTATACTACCTTAACGAACACTTCAGGATTTCTTGCATTTATATTATATGACTATTATACTATTTCATTCAGATTTTGCAATAGGTATAGCCTAGTATGTTTTGGAAAAGTATTTAAAAAATTTATCAAAAATTTTATTAAAATGATGGTTTAGTCTTAACTTCCAGAAAATACTCTTATGATTGCAAATATGATAGCTAAAATAATTCCCAGAGTTTTCATTATGCTTGCAGATGTTTCTTCTTCAGAAGAATTAGCAAAATTCTTAAAAGATTTTTGCATAGAATCTTTTACGTTATTTACGTTAAAATTTTCTGCCCCTTGTTTATTATGAACATTTGAGCTTTCATGTGTATCTATTCTACGGCCGTCTCCGTGAACTCTCTTGGGATTAGTATTAGCTGCACTTTCATTCGTATAGCTGGCATATAATTCCTGTATAGAGTTCTGCTTATTCTTAATTACGTTTTTTATATTTACGTTTTTGGTTGTAGTCATTCTTAAGCGGGCATCCTGTCTGTAATCTTTCTTCTCCATAGATACCCCATTTAACAGATTTAAAAACTTATCCCAAAAAGAAAGTCCGTCATAATATTCACAAGCATAGTGACTATATTCTCGTTTCACAGGTCTGCCGCAATGAATGCAAAACACAATGTTATTTCTTACTTCTTTTCCACAATGTACGCAACGCATAAAACTCCCCCTTAATCCATAGACACTGCTCTTAGATAATTATACCTTAGACTTTAAGATTTAACAATCACAAGTCACATAATTACCTGTACCAATTGTATTTTGTTGGTACAGGATAATAGTAAAGCCATCTAAATAAAATTTAGATGGCTATCTATCAATCATCTGAACTATTCGTAATCTTCTAAGTCAAGTGAGCAGTTATGATGAACTTTCTGGACATCATCATTGTCTTCCAGAATATCAATCATTTTCTTTAGCTTCTTGATATCATGTTCATCAGATGGAGCTGATTCCATGGATGGAACATATTCAATGTCTGATTCAAGTAATTCATAGCCTGCTGCTGTTAATGCACTATGTACATCTGTATAAACAGCCGGTTCTGTCTGGACCTCAAATGCATCTTCATGAACAATCATATCATCTGCGCCTGCTTCAAGGGCTGCTTCCATAAGAGTATCTTCATCAATGGAATCTGTTTTCTCAATGATGATTACGCCCTTTCTTGAAAACATATATGATACACAACCTGGTGCTCCAAGGTTACCGCCAAACTTATCAAAAGTAGATCTTACAGCTGCTGTTGTTCTGTTCTTATTATCCGTTAAAGCTTCAACGATAACAGCAACGCCGCCTACACCGTAGCCTTCAAAGTTCAATTCTTCGTAAGTTTCACCTTCAAGTTCACCGGTTCCTTTTTTTATAGCTCTGTTAATATTATCATTTGGCAGATTAATGCCTTTAGCTTTTTCTATTGCCACCTTTAGTGACGCATTGTATTCTGGATCCCCACCGTTTTTAGCAGCTACAGTAATAGCTCTAGAATATTTTGTAAATACTGCAGCTCTTTTTGAATCTTGTGCCGCTTTACGTCCTGCGATTGTACCGTGTCTTCCCATGGAGACACCTCCTAACTTATTTAATTTCAACTCAAATATTATACTACTTTTTCTTCGTGATTGCAATCTGACTTTTCCATGTTTTTATAAGCAGTAGCCATCATCAGTTTGATTCTGTTTAACTGATTAACGTCACTTGCACCCGGATCATAATCTACAGCCACTACATTTGCATTTTCATTATATCTTCTTAAGGCTTTCATCATGCCCTTCCCGGTTACATGATTTGGCAGACATCCAAAAGGCTGAAGACAAACGATATTATTCACTCCACTATCAAGTAATTCTAACATTTCACCTGTAAGAAGCCATCCTTCACCACACTGGTTTCCCAAAGAAATTAATTGTTTCGCTTTATTAGCCGTATCTTCAATACGATGAGGTCCACTAAACCTTGTACTTTCGTTTAACGCATGTCTGGCCGGCTCTCTGAACCATTCAATAAACTGTATGGCCATTTTATTCAGTACCATGGTACTGTATTTTCCTGCCAGATGTTTAAAATTAAACTCCTTACTGTGCATGCCATACAGGAAAAAGTCAATGAGATCCAGAACAACTGCTTCCCCGCCTTCATTTTCAATGATTTTTACGATGTCATTATTCGCTGTAGGATGATATTTAACCAAAATTTCCCCTACCACACCGATTTTAGGCTTTATTATGTCTTCAAGTGGCAGATTATCAAAGTCATGAACCATTTGTTTAATCAACCGCTTAAAATATACAAAACTTCCGTTTTTAATGTTTTTGCAGGCAACCCGGGACCATTTTTCATAGAGATTATCTGCAGATCCTGGTACCTTCTCATAAGGTCTGGTTGCGTACAGCATACGCATTAATACATCTCCATAGACCGCACCCATTAAAATTCTCTTTATCATGGACATGGTAAGTTTAAATCCACTGTTTTTCTCCATGCCCACAAGATTAAAGGATATTACAGGAACCTGCTCCATCTTAAGGTCAATTAAAGCCTTACGTAACAATGCCACATAGTTGCTTGCTCTGCATCCGCCTCCGGTTTGAGACATAAATACAGCTGTCCTGTTTAAATCATACTTTCCGGATTTCAATTCAGAAATAATCTGACCTAAGGTAACAATGGTTGGATAACAGGCATCATTATTAATATATCTCAGGCCTTCATCTACTGCATGTTTATCCACAGAAGGAAGCAGCTGGACCTGATATCCACACTTTTCCATAGCTGGCGCGATAAACTGAAAATGTATAGGCGACATCTGGGGAACCAGAATCGTATAGTCTTTACGCATTTCCTGAGTAAAAACTTTTCTTATAAACCTATTATCGCAATCAATATGCCTGATATTATTCTTTTCTCTTTCGTCAATTGCTGCTTTAAGCGAACGGATTCTTATCTTAGCTGCCCCTAAATTTGAACCTTCGTCAATTTTTAAAACAGTATACATATTGTTACTGTTCTTCATGATTTCCTCTACCTGATCTGTTGTTACAGCATCCAGTCCGCATCCAAAAGAGTTAAGCTGTATCAGTTCCATATCATCATCTTTGCTTGCCACCAGTGCTGCTTTATACAGCCTTGAATGGTATACCCACTGATCAAGTACTCTTATAGGTCGGTTCATTTTTGCAAGATGTGCTACAGAATCCTCTGTCAATACAACCATGTCAAAGGAGGTAATCAGTTTATCTATCCCGTGGTTTATTTCTGGATCCAGATGATAAGGTCTGCCGGACAAAATAATGCACTTCTTTTTATTTTTCTTTGCATATCTTATGGCATTTGCCCCATGCTTTTTTATGTCATCTTTAAATCTTTTATTTTCAATTCTGCCCTTTTTTACAGCCTTTACTACTTCAGCATAGGATACGCCTAATACCTTTAATGTATTATACATCTCTTTAATCAGGCTAAGATCATTGTCATAAGGTAAAAATGGATGAGTAAAAGTAACATCATGTTCGTCAAATATTTCATCCATATTGCTTCCTATTACTTCCGGGTATGTAGCAACTATTGGGCAGTTATAATGATTTGGTGCTGTTTCATCCTCACTTACTTCATAATTAATGCTAGGATAAAAAATCCATTTAATTCCCTGATCCACCAGCCACTTTATATGCCCGTGAACCATCTTAGCCGGATAGCATGCTGTGTCAGAAGAAATGGTTTCCATTCCATGCTCATACAATGCTTTTGTAGACGGCGGTGAAATCACTACCCTGAATCCCAAATTAGTGAAGAAAGTAAACCAGAACGGATAATTTTCATACATATTAAGAACTCTTGGTATACCTACTACTCCACGTTTAGCATACATTTCTGCAGTGGGTTCATAAGAAAAAAGTCTTTTATATTTGTATTCATACATATTTGGAAGTTCATCCGTATCTTTTTCTTTGCCGGTTCCTCTGTCACATCGGTTTCCCGTTACAAACTTTTCTCCGCTATTAAATTTATTGATTGTAAGAATACACTGATTTTCACATTTTTTGCATCTGGTATGGGAATTCATCACTGTAAAAAGCTCCATATCTTCAGGCTTTATAATAGAAGATTCCGTACCTTCTACATAACGTTCCTTAGCAATAAGTGCAGCTCCATAAGCACCCATAATACCTGAGATATCCGGCCTTACAACTTCTTTTCCAAGGATGGTTTCTATACTTCTGAGAATGGCATCGTTTAAGAAAGTTCCCCCTGGACTACTATTTTTTCTCCGGCTTCATCGGAATTTCTCAGCTTAATTACTTTATAAAGGGCATTTTTAATAACAGAAAAAGAAAGACCTGCAGAAATATCACCTATTGTAGCCCCTTCTTTTTGTGATTGCTTTACCTTAGAGTTCATGAAAACAGTACATCTTGTTCCCAGATCTACCGGAGTTTTTGCAAAAAGAGCTTCTTTGGCAAAATTTTGAACATCCATATTAACGGACTTGGCATAAGTCTCAATAAAAGATCCGCAGCCAGAGGAGCAGGCCTCATTTAACATGATGTTATAAATGGCACCATCTCTTATTTTCATGCATTTCATGTCCTGGCCGCCAATATCCAAAATGAAATCAACTCCTGGTAAAAATGCTTCAGCAGCTTTATAATGGGCAATTGTTTCTATTTCCCCTAAATCCACATTAAATGCAGCCCTTATTAATCCCTCTCCGTAACCTGTAGCCGTTGCGTTTGAAATCTGCATATTATCTGGTAAGAGGTTATACATCTCCTTCAGAAGGGCCATGGTTACTTCTAAGGGTTTCCCTTCATTATTTCTGTAAAAAGAATATAACAGGTTATTTTCACTGTCTATTAATGCCGCTTTTGTTGTTGTTGAGCCGGCATCAATACCTAGAAAAACTTTTCCTTTTGCTTTTCTGATATCTTTACGTTTAATTTTATCTTTATCATGTCGTTGTTTAAATTCAGTATATTCATTATAACTTTTAAAAAGGGGATTTGTACGCTTTGTTTCAGATAATGCAGTAGAATCTGCATTTTGTAAGGCATGGAAAACCTGGTCTATACTTTTTAGTTCATACTTCTGAGATGTCAGAGCAGCTCCTATAGCCACAAAATACTGTGAATCTTCCGGGAAAATAATGTTTTCCGGCTTAAGGTGCAGCGTTTCAATAAATCTTGTTCTAAGTTCTGATAGAAATGAAAGTGGTCCGCCTAAAAAAGCTATATTGCCTTTAATAGTTCGTCCACAAGCCAGTCCGCTAATGGTCTGATTCACAACAGCCTGGAAAATAGAGGCTGCCAAATCTGAAATACTGGCACCTTCATTGATTAATGGCTGTATATCGGTTTTAGCAAAAACACCACATCTGGCAGCAATAGGATAAATCAGTTTATGTTTTTTGGCTGCTTCATTAAGCCCTCCGGCATCCGTGTTCAGCAAAACGGCCATCTGATCTATAAAAGAACCCGTTCCTCCAGCACAAGTACCATTCATCCGCTGTTCAATCGTAGCCCCATAAAAAGTTATCTTGGCATCTTCTCCTCCAAGTTCAATAGCCACATCTGTTTGTGGCACTATTGTTTCAACGGCTTTACTACAAGCTACAACTTCCTGTTCAAAAGGAATATCCAAAAGCTGTGACAGGGCTAACCCCCCTGATCCTGTAATAGTCATATGTACCTTTGCATTTCCAAATTTCTCATAAAGTTCTTTAACTAAATTAAGAACTTTTTCAAAGACATTAGACATATGCCGCTCATATCTCTTAAATAATATATCATTTTTTTCATCCATAAGCACAACTTTAACTGTAGTTGAGCCAACATCAATACCTAATCTCATATAAGCAATACCCTCCTCAGGTTTTTGTTTATTATGCATATTAATGATGTATTATACCATAAATTCAAGCAAATAAGAACAAACAATTTTTATCAGTTTGTATTTAAATCTGGTAAATCACTTCATATTCTATGCCCATGGATTCTCTGTCACTTGAATCCATTTCCACTAAATCAAATATCAAGGGATCTTTTATTAAATGTTTCCATACTGTATATGTTGCCTTTTTAAACTCCCGTGTAAGCTCTGTTTTTTCTGCAATCAAAGGACAGGTATAAGGAAGTTCAGAAGTAGACCAAATTAATTGCAGCTTTCCTTCAGGTGAAAAATGTGGAGCCAACGGAAAGAATCTGCATTGCAGAGGCCTGCTTTCCCTCGGGCATACCGGTGGTGTTTTACACCTTACAAAATATACTTTTCCAAACCAGGAATCTGGGAAATCATAGTCTTCTGCATATTCCACACTCCATTTAAGCCACTCTTCTTTCATGGTAAACAGCTTCTCTTCTCCTGGCAGCAGATAGATGCCTAAATCGTAATCCAGGCCTTCTTCATCCGTACTGTCACCCCCACAAGTGCAGCAGGCAGCTCCACAAAGTTTTCCGCAATCACCTTTGATTGGGGAAACTCTGTCAAGTAATCTGTATATAGCTTTATAAGTTTTTTTCTTGATTATACTTTTCATTTTCGTGTCCTAAAGGTTCAATTTCCTTTTTATATAGTTTTTTTACAAATATTAACGAATACACAAGTCCCAATATCTCTGCCATCGGCCATGCCCACCATACCATTGTAAGCCCACCTATTTTAAGTAATATCCATGCTAAAGGCACAATTCCGATTAATTGTCTGATCAGAGCCTGCCACATACTCAGCATTCCATGCCCAGTTGCCTGGAATATAGTAGATGTTAAGATGCCAAACGCTGCTGGAATAAAGCATAGGCAAATGGTTCGAAGTGCCGGAACTCCTATTTTTAACATATTATCAGAGGCACTGAACATCTTTAAAAGCTGCTCTGGGAAAGTTAAGAATATGATAGTCCCAATAGTCATTATGATTGCCGCTATAATAATTCCCACTTTATACGCCTGCATTAATCTTTCTTTATTACGTGCACCATAGTTGTACCCCATGATTGGCATAGCCCCCTGGTTTAATCCAAACACTGGCATAAATATAAAAGACTGCAGTCTGAAATAACTTCCCAGTACTGCTACAGCAGTTTCTGAAAATGCCAGAATTCCATTTATGCAGAAAAGCATTACAGAACCAATCGACTGCATAAGCATTGCCGGGAATCCTACATTATATATATCTTTAATAATTTCCCCATTAAACTTAAATCCTTTTATTTTAACGGTAACCTGATGTTTACGGCCAAATAACAGTGTTAATCCTAAACACATGGAGATAAACTGTCCAAATGTGGTCGCAATTGCTGCACCAGCAACTCCCATTTTAGGGAAAAATCCAATACCAAATATTAAAAAAGGATCAAGCACTATATTTATTATAGCACCAGACAGACTGCAAAGCATAGGCAAAAGCATACTTCCAGTTGCCTGTAATACTTTCTCTGTATTTACCTGTATAAATACAAATAATGAAAAACCTGTGGTTATCATTAAAAATAAGGCACCATTCTCAATAATATATGGGGAATCAGAATAAGCTGATATGTATGTTTTTGAGAACAACAGTCCCATTATAGCAAACACTGCCCAGTTTATAAATGCTATTCTGAATCCATGACTGGCAGCCAGATCAGCTTCTTCAAATCTTTTAGCACCCAGTCTTCTTGCAATAAGAGAATTTACCCCTACTCCAGTACCTACAGCTACGGAAATAAGTAACATTTGTATAGGAAATATCAGTGTAACTGCCGTAAGTGAAGATTCACTTATCATTGCTACGAAAATACTGTCTATTACATTATATAAGGCCTGTATCATCATTGATAGCATCGCAGGCCAGGACATGGACAGCATAAGCTTTCCTACTGGCATCGTGCCCATTTTGTTTTCTCCATTCATAAATCCACCCCTCATCTTTTTCTAGAGTCAAAACAATTGCTATTTCAACATTATAGGGAACGATAAAATCGTTCCCTATTTTTGTTTTCTTGTTTTTATTAGCTAAGATATTATACCATCAATTTTCATTCTGTCAAGTTTTGTTAAAATGAGGAATAATTAAAGGCAGGAATTTATCTGGTAACAAAAAATCGGCATATATCAATAAGATAAGATACCGATCTTTTTTATGTTTTGGTAAAATATAATTTATCTAATTTAATCAGCTACACGAGTTTGTTTTAAATAATATGTATTATTCCAGATTAAATTGTGCTTTCATTTGGAGTTTATCGCCCTGGAAGGTTAAATTTGCATTTGCTCCATTTTTATTGATCCATTCATATACTGAAGACTGGATTCCCATAGTTTCAGCTTCTGAAAGAAGTTGGCCTTCTCCTAAAATATCTTTTACCTGTGCATAGGTCATTCCTTCTTTTATCTGATTATATTTCTCAAGAGTAATTCCATCATTTGCGTCCTTTAAGCCTAATTGTGCTTTTGACACTACTTTGTCATTCTGGATGGTTACATTCATATTTGCTATTCCTGATCCGCTCCAGGTATATATTACAGTTTTAATTCCAGCTATTTCAGAAGATGATGTTTCGCTTCCGTCTTCTCCCAGTAAAGCAACCACGTCTGTATAGCTTGAACCCATATTGATACTTAAGAAATTATCATAATTAATTTTACTTTCTTCAACATCCTTTGATGCAGTTTCCTGAGTTGCCGGTTCAGTACTGGCACTTTTTGAAGAATTATCTGAATCGTCTTTACCACCTAAACTGCCTATAACACCTAAGGCCACTACAATACATAAAATGATAAACCATGCTCTTGTATATACAGGCTTTGTATTCACTGTCCCACATTTTGGACAGGTGACTTTACTTCCTTTTTCTAACTCTTCTCCACAAGATTTGCATGTTCTTATTTTGTTTGCCATAAGATTTTCTCCTTTCATTAACCACACAAATTATTCTGGTAATTTAAATCTTTAATTATATTTTATATCTGTTTCCTCAATTTTCCTATGCCTTCCATACGACACTATCCGACATAATATTACAACATTTTAAACTATTTAATTATTTCAAAAAATAAAAAAAGACCCTTGTCTTAAAGAGTCAAAAATAAATGTTCTGGGTAAGTCTGTAAGCCGGGTTCTGTATTTGACAATCATCTATCTAGGCGTATCATTGCTAATACGCTCAAGCGACCTACCTACCGGGCAGCGACGGGCCGCCGCTTTTTGCGCCCTATTTGGTCTTGCTCCAGGTGGGGTTTACACGGCCGTTATGTCTCCATAACGCCGGTGAGCTCTTACCTCGCCATTTCAACCTTACCACAGCCTGACTGTTTCGGCGGTATGTTTCTGTTGCACTTTCCCTATAGTTACCTACGCCAGACGTTATCTGGCACCCTTGCCCTATGGAGCCCGGACTTTCCTCGTGCAGATGCACGCGACTGTCTGGCTTACCCAAAACATGCTCTAGTATTATATCATATGCTTATAAAAAGTCAAATGGATTTATATCAACCTGGGATTGAAAAATCTCCACTGCATCCTTTAACTCATTCTTTAACTGACCGGCCATATTACTTACAAATATTTTTTCCGTTCCATAATGTCCAGCATCTAAGACATTCATTCCCTTTTCTTTTGCTTTCATCGCATCATGATATTTAACATCACCTGTAATAAAAAGCTGGCAGCCATTCAGTTCTGCTATTTCAAGCATATCTATTCCAGCACCAGTACAAAGTCCGATCTTCCTGATTTGTTCTTCTGGGTTTCCAACAACACGAAGTTCATTGGGATGCAAATCTAATAATTTCTCCATTTCCCTTACAATCTCTTTTAATGATTTCTTTTCAGGTAGCTCCCCAAACAATCCGGTATAATCACTGCTATACTTTTCAAAATTATTTATATTTTTCAAATTCAGCAGTCTGGCCAGATAAAAGTTGTTGCCATACTCTGCTTTATCAAAATTTGTATGTGCAGAATACACTGAAATTCCATTTTTTATAAGTTCTAGGGTATAGTTTCCTATAATTGTATTACGGTCAACAACCTTGAAAGGAGAAAAATATAAAGGATGATGTGTGATTATCATATCAACTCCCAAATTAGCAGCTTCTTTTATTACTTCTCCAGTAATTTCAAGGGTTACAAGGATTTTATTAATCATGCCCTTTTCAAGATTTATCTGGAAACCTGAGTTGTCCCAGGATTCAGCCAATTCTGCTGGAGCTATTTTTTCCAATGTGCTCATAAATTGTAACTTAGAAATACCCATACGAATCACCTGCTTTTGTTATATTTTTTTAATAAATTCTCCAAATAGAGAATGCGTAATTCCGATTGTTGAATTATTTCACCACTGATTGATGCAGACTTTTTTATGTTTTTCAGAATATTTAATTCAATTTCTAATTTTCTTTCCACAAATTCCAGGGCTAAAGAGCCATTACTCATAAGTATTGATTCTGGGACCTCATATCTTATGTCTTCTGACTGCAGTTCTAAATCAGATTCCTTGGGTAGCTCTATAAGAACTGAGTCATTTTCTTCCGCTTCAGCAAATATGACTTCACATATATATTTGCCTTCTCTGACTATTTTCTCCTGTTTTATGATGAATCCATTATTTAACAGCCACCACCGGAGTTTACCCTGACTATTTCTGGGCTGTAAGATAAAACATTTCATGCTTTTTGATTTATTCAGATTCTTTCCCAGAATTTCAGTCATTAAGATACCGCCCATACCGGCTATAACCACTACATCCACTTCTCCGTTTTGGAGAACTTCTATACCATTGCCCAGTCTGAAATCAAAACCGTTTTTTACGGTCTCTTCTTTAAAGTTTTGCATTTCCACATTATCAATTGCCTTTTGAAGAGAGCCTTTGCTTATATCTGCCAGAATCACTCTGGAACTTTTTCCGCTTTCCCATAGATAAATAGGCAAAAAACCGTGGTCGGTACCTATATCAGCCACGGTTTGTCCATTTTCAATAAGGTCGGCAATCATTTGTAATCTGTCTGATAGCTTAATCATCTATTACCTCAATCTGCCTTATTTTATAGTTAAATTTATTCCAGATAGTCCTTAAGTTTTTTGCTTCTTGAAGGATGTCTCAGTTTTCTTAAAGCTTTTGCTTCAATCTGTCTTATTCTTTCTCTTGTTACATCAAACCTTTTTCCAACTTCTTCAAGAGTTCTGGCTCTGCCATCTTCCAGTCCAAAACGCAGCTTTAAAACTTTCTGCTCTCTTTCAGTCAAAGTATCCAGTACTTCAACAAGCTGCTCCTTAAGCATTGAAAATGCCGCAGCCTCAGCAGGTGCAGGAACATCTTCGTCAGGAATAAAGTCTCCAAGATGGCTGTCTTCTTCCTCACCGATAGGAGTTTCAAGTGACACTGGCTCCTGAGCAATTTTTAAAATTTCTCTTACCTTTTCCTCGGAAATATCCATTTCCTTAGCTATTTCATCTGGAGAAGGCTCTCTGCCATATTCCTGAAGCAACTGCCTTGATATACGGATAAGTTTGTTAATGGTTTCTACCATGTGTACAGGTATACGAATGGTTCTTGCCTGGTCAGCAATAGATCTGGTAATTGCCTGTCTGATCCACCATGTGGCATAAGTACTGAACTTATATCCTTTTCTCCAGTCAAACTTATCTACTGCTTTAATTAATCCAAGATTTCCTTCCTGAATCAGGTCAAGAAACAGCATTCCCCTTCCAACGTAACGCTTGGCAATACTTACAACTAATCTTAAGTTGGCTTCACAAAGCCTCTTTTTTGCTTCCTCATCACCAAGTTCCATTTTTTTAGCCAGCTCTATTTCTTCATCCGCTGACAGCAGAGGCACTTTTCCGATTTCTTTTAAATACATTCTTACGGGGTCATCTACCGCAATTCCTTTAGGCAATGTAGCTTCTAAATCAATTTCATTGGAATCGTCTGAAACTGAAATAATATCTACATCGTCATTTTCATCCTGTTCTATAGAAAGAAGCTCGAATTCATCCGGATCGACCTCTGATACAATTTCTATCCCCATAGCTGTCAGTGAATCATAAATCTCATCCATCTGATCCTTATTTAAGTCTATACCCTCTAAATAATCTGCTACTTCCCTAAAAGATATCGATCCCTTAGCTTTTGCTTTTTCCGCAAGGTCCTGAACATAGTCCTTTTTTTCCATAGCGTTTCCTTCCTCAAAGCTCATTTATTTACCCCTTTCCATTTTCTGTCTTTGCAAATCCATTAGTTCCTCTGTTAATACTTTTATTGTCTCCTGATTTTCTTCTTCATCAGCCATAGAAAGTCTCATTAATAATGAGTTTTCCTTTTCTTTTAAATTTTCTACTTCAATTTTATTTAAACATTCCTGCAAGACCTGCTCTTCTTTGTCTGCCAGCTGAACATTATCTATAATATCTGCCAGCATATTCATTTCATCCTGTTCCAAACCATCCTGCAGTTTCATAATATCAAGCTCTTTATCTTCTTTATAAAGTGATTCTGTTATGGAAAAAATCTTTTTCCCATGATCTGACTTAAAGGCATCTTCATATTGTGAAATAATTTTAAAGTATTCGTAATCAGTAATCATAAGCTTGATAAGATTCTTTTCAACCAATAACATGGAGGAATTTATCTGCTTATCTTCCTTCTTGTTATTTTCAATGTGATTATGAATCATCAACTCTTCCTGTGTATTATTGCCATTAATTTCTAGTCTTATTGCATTTTCTGATATTTTAATTTCATTAGCAAGCTTTTTTATATGAATATCTGCTTCTATTGGGCTTAAATTCCGTAAAATGTCTGCTGCTTCCTTTAAAAAGTCAATACTTTCTTCATATGAATCCAGATTATACTTTTTCTTAAGAACAGAAATTTTATAGTCAACAAACCCCAAGGATTTGTCAACCAGTTTCTTAAAAGCATCTTTACCATGCTTTTTTACGAACTCATCGGGATCTTTACCGTCTGTTACATGTAATACTTTTGGCTTACACCCCTCCTTAAATAATATATCTATACCTCTAAGAGCTGCTGCCTGTCCGGCATTGTCAGCATCATAAGACAAAACAATATTTTTTGTATATCTTCTAAGGATTTTAGCCTGATTTTCTGTCAAAGCAGTTCCCAGGGACGCACTGACATTTCTGATACCACTTTGGTACAGAGATATAACATCCATATATCCTTCTACTAAAATAGCACAGTTCTCTTTACTTATATCCTGTCTGCTGAGATTTAAACCATATAAATTATTTTTTTCATAAATACAGGGCTCTCAGGTGAATTTAAGTATTTTGGAGTGGAATCATCTATTGCCCTTCCGCCAAATCCGATTACTTTACCTCTTGTGTTTATAATAGGAAACATAACTCGGTTTCTAAATTTATCATAGTATCTGCCCTTAGACTCTGAAACCAGTCCAAGCTCTTTTAATATCTTCACATCAATGTTTTTGACAAAAAATATCTATACAGACTGTCCCACTCTCCATCGGCATATCCTATACCAAATTTTTTCAGAGTGACAGGCTGGATTCCTCTTTTTAACATATAGGTTAACCCAGGGTTTGATTTCTGGCAGAAAGCCTTCAGATAATATGTAGCAGCTTCCTTGTTTATCTGATAATATAATTCTTTTCTGCCGTCTTCTTTATAATTATTTACATATTCAACCCCATATTCTCTGGCAAGTTTCTCAACGGTTCCTGGAAAATCAAGATTATAATATTTCTTAACAAACTCAAAAACATCTCCCGTAGCGCCACATCCAAAGCAGGTAAAAATCTGTTTTGCCTCAGAAACAACAAAAGAAGGCGTCTTTTCATTGTGAAACGGACAAACTCCTTTAAAGTTGCTTCCCATTCTTTTTAAGGCAACAACTTGTCCGATGACATCAACTATATTACACCTACTTTTTATTTCTTCTGTTACACTATCATTAAAAGATTTACTCAAAATCAATCACCGCTTACTAAAAAATATTGCATAGTTTTATATACGACATTTTTAAGCAAATCCTTTTTTTATTTTTTATTTTTTTGCTCTTTTTTTTTAAATAATTAGTTTATTTCCATCCTTTAGGAATAAATATTTCGTTATATATGTTTAAGGCATATCTGTCAGTCATTCCAGCCACATGATCTTTCACTACTTCTGCAATTCCATATTCTTCAATGAGTTCTTGTCGTTCCTGGGGAAGATATTCTGGATGATCCAGATAATAATCATACAAAGAGCTTATAATAATTTCAACTCTGTGTAAATCTTCGTGTCTTTTGACCTTTTCATTGTGATAAACATTTTCAAACATATAATTTCTCAGTTTATCCATCTGTTCCTGACAACTATCGCCCATTGCAATCATATCTCGATTGTCACTATTAACAATAATGTCCATAACTAAAGTGTTTATTCTTTCTCTATGGGAATTGCCTAAAACATCAAGGCATTCCTCAGGCAAATCACAAAGTTCTATAACTTTACTTCTCAGTGCATCATCAATATCGTGATTGATATAGGCAATCCTGTCACTGAATTTAACAATCTGCCCTTCTAAGGTAAAAGGTCTGACTGGTCCTGTATGGTTAACAATCCCGTCTTTTACTTCAGCTGTAAGGTTCATGCCAAATTTGCCTTTGCTGCCTTCCAGCACCTCAACTACCCTTAAACTCTGTACATTATGTTTAAAGCCTCCTGGATGTATATTGTTCAAAATGGTCTCACCACTGTGCCCAAAGGGAGTATGTCCCAGATCATGGCCAAGCGCAATGGCTTCGGTCAAGTCTTCATTTAATCCTAACCCTCTGGCAATGGTTCTGGCAATCTGGGAAACTTCTATGGTATGAGTCAGTCTGGTTCTAAAATGATCCCCTTCGGGGGCAAGAAAGACCTGAGTTTTATGCATAAGCCTTCTGAAAGATTTTGAGTGAATAATCCGATCTCGATCTCTTTGAAATTCTGTACGCACTTGACATTTTTCTTCCTGTAATGCCCTGCCTTTTGATTCTGCTGATTTAGCAGCAAGAGATGATAAATTAATATATTCTTTTTTTTCTAAATCTTCCCTGGTAACCATATTTAACCCTCTATTTATTCAAATCAGGAACTGTTTTTTATAATGCCATTAACTTTTCTATTATAAATGCGGCCATTCCACCTAAACACATGGTTATTGGCAGAGTTATAACCCATGCGGTTACTATACTTTCTGCTATAGCCCATTTAACGGCTGAAAGTCTTTTAACGCTGCCAGCGCCCATAATCGCAGTTGTAATTACGTGAGTCGTACTCACAGGAGCACCGAAGAATGACATACCTTCAATTACTAAAGCAGCTCCAGTCTGTGCAGCAAATCCACTGGCCGGTTGCAGCTTAGTAACGCCGCCACCCATAGTTTTCATGATTTTCCAGCCTCCAATAGAAGTGCCTGCTGCCATAGTTGTGGCACACGCTATTTTCACCCATAGAGGAATTCCACTGTTGCTGTCTAAAACGCCACCAGTCATCAATGCCAGTGTCATAATTCCCATAGTCTTTTGAGCATCATTATTACCATGAGAATAAGCAATCAGAGCTGCAGACAATATTTGCAGCTTCAAAAATAGTTTATTTACTTTTCTCTGGGACCAGCTTGCAAAAGCAATAAAAATCAATTTCATAAAAAAGAAACCGAAAATAAAACCAACAACAGGTGAAGTGAATAGCGGAATAATAACTTTCTCTAAAACCCCTGACCATACAATATGGTCTAATGAGGCAGTATAAACGATAGTTGCCCCTAACAGCCCACCAATCAAAGCATGGGAAGAACTGCTTGGAATCCCCTTCCACCATGTAATAAGGTTCCAGATAATGGCTCCAATTAAAGCTGAAAGTATAACATATTGTTCCAGCTCAATGTTTACTAATCCCTTGGATATAGTAAGTGCAACCTTTTCACTTACTAACGCACCACAAAAATTCATAACTGCTGCAAGCAAAATAGCTTCTTTTGCTGATAAGGCTCTTGTATATACAGAAGTTGCAATTGCATTTGCAGTATCATGAAATCCATTTATGAACTCGAATAACAGCGAAACCACCATTACCCATATCAGTATGCTACTAGGCATATTTCATTACCACACCTTCCAAAATATTTGCCACATTCTCACAGGAGTCAAGGCTAGCTTCAAGTTCTTCAAAAAGATGTTTCCATTTTATTAACTCAATTGGGTCTTTTTCTTCTCTGAAAAGTTTTGCTAATGCTTTTCGATATATTACGTCACCTTCATTTTCAATTCTGTTAACTTCAATAATCTGATCTCTTACAATCTGATTTTTCTTCATTTCAGAAAGATGTTTAAACAAAACATTTAATTCTCTGATACTTTGCATGATCAGATCAGCCATATACACAGCTTCCTGTTTGATAGCATGTACATTAAATACTAAAAATCTATTGGCAACTTCTTCTAATGAATCTACGATATCATCCATTTCTCTTGTCACGGAATAGATGTCCTCCCTGTCAAAAGGGGTAACAAATGAACCATTTAAAGCTTTCAAAATCTTATGTGCTTCCATGTCACATTCTGTTTCAATAACTTTTATTGCAGCAACCTTGTCCTCAACATTCTCATAATTTTTTACAAGGTCTTCAAAAGCTTCTCCAGCTGTTACAATCTTTTCAGCATACTCTATAAATAAGTTGTAGAATATGTCCTCTTTTTTCTTTGCACTAAGCATGGTTTCCTCTCTTTCATATCATAATCAAATTTGTTAAAAAAGTATTTACATTTAACTCTATGTTAATTATACGCCAAAAAGTGCGGTTTCTGTTAAGAAAATGTTAAATAACTGTAAAATGCATGTAAATTAGGCCTGATAAGGCCTTATTTACAGGGAATTTAAGGAAATTATTCAAATTACAGTTGTTTTTGAATAGTAGATCCTAGCTCTTCATTGACAAGTTTTAAACATTCTATTACCTTTTCCTGTACTTCATCACTGATAAACATTAAACTTTCTACCAAATTATAAATTAAAGCTTCTTTATCAGTTGGACTGAAAGACTTTAAACTGTCGTTGGCCTGCTGATATATGATTTCCATTTTATTACCTCCTCCTGTTCCGCCATCCGTCATCATGGGCAAAACACATAAGTGCTAACATTTCATCATCTGGAATTTCGATACCTGGCACAATATTTGACGGGCTGAAATAACACATTTCCACTTCGTCATGAAAGTTTGATGGCAGCCTGTTTAAGGTCATTTTTCCAACTTTTATGTGAGGACAGGCTCGTTCAGGCCAGATTAATGTTTTATTGAAGATATCAAAAGGAACTTCTTTCGCAGCATTTTCAGGAATAATCTGCACTGACAGTTCATATTCTGGATATATATCATCTTCTATAGCCTTATATAAATCATTGGTCAAGGCATCTGGATCATAACCTGCCAGGAATTCTGCCTCTTGTGATGATATATTTTTAATACCAGCAAGAGGTGTCCAATGATATCTGACATAAAAGATTTTATTTTTTTCATTGCGCCATATATATGTATTCACACTGAATGACTCCATATGACGATAACTTTTTATAGTGCCCTTATTTGAAAACAGCCACATAATCAGATGAAAAGCTTCTGGATTATCGGCAATAAACTTCCAGAATTTTTCTCTGTCACAGGACAGTCCATTCACAGGACGTAAGGCAGCATATAAATCAGGAAATTTACCTGCCTCATTTATAAAAAAAACAGGCATATTCTGACACAGCAGATCATAATTCCCGCTTCCTGTAAAAAACTTTACAGACATGCCTCTTATGTCTCTGGCAGTTTCAGAAGAGCCTCTTCGTCCAAGAGCTCTTGAAAATCGTACAAAAACTTCTGTTGGTTCTTCTGTATTATTCAAAAAACCCGCTTTAGTGTAGTCAAAAAAAGGCATGTAAAGATTAAATTTACCGTAAGCGCCTACACCCTTTTCATGAAATAACCGTTCTGGCGTCATCTCTCTGTTCATTTCAGCCAGTTTGTTAAATAAAAGAAAATCTGTCACAATACCACCCCATTATGTAATAGTATATGCAGCAGATTATATTTTGTTTATCATGACCTATCCCAATTTGTGAAACAAATTGATGGAAGGTCAGATGCTAAAAAGACATGAACTTTAGTTCATAGAAATTTATCGTATCATGACCTATCCCAATTTGTGAAACAAATTGATGGAAGGTCAGATGCTAAAAGATCATGAACTTTACAGCAGTCCGTCACGCATCATGTAAAGTATTGCGTTGCAGATTGCTGCTGCAACATTACTTCCGCCTTTTCTGCCTGCAGCTACAATATACGGCATGTCAGAGGACATAATTAAATTTTTGGACTCTACTACATTTACAAATCCAACAGGTACTCCGATTACAGCTTCTGGCTTTATTTGTTCTTCACTATATAGTTCGAAAATCCTTACTAATGCAGTAGGAGCATTGCCTATTGCAAAGATTACCGGTCTTTCCAGTAAAGAGGCTTTGTCTATTGAAGCTGTTGCCCTGGTTGTTCCATTTTCTTTTGCTTTTTCAGCTACATCTTCATCTGACATAAAACAGAAAACTTCTCCGCCAAATGTCTCTAAAAGTTTCTTATTGATTCCAGACTTTGCCATCTGGGTATCCGTTACAATACATGCTCCATTTCTTATAGTCTGCGCAATATTCTTTACAACATTTTCTGAGAACTTCATATTATCATAATAATCAAAGTCCGCAGATGTATGGATTACTCTTTTTACTATAGGTGCTAATTCTTCTGGAATCTTTCTGTCTCCCAGTTCTTCTGTGATGATTTCAAAACTACGTTTTTCAATATCAGCTGGTAGTACTTTCTGTAATTCTATCTTCATTTTAAACTCCTTCGTTTAATATTCTGTAAACAGCTTCTATATTCATATTCTCACGAAGCCCGTCAGCAAGCAGGTCATACTGTTTTTCTTTATATGCTTTTACGTCCAGTCCAGACACTGCAGATTCATCAAGGCCCTTATTTTTAAGGAGAATAGAAACGATGGTTTTAACCACATTCTCCTTATCAAAGATACCATGTATATAAGATCCGTAAATGTTTTCTTTGAAAAGTCCTGCACCTTGATCCGCTTTTTCAGAAGAAATCTCAGTTATCCTTGTTAAACTGCTGACGCTGGCCTGCTGTGATTCCTCAACAGCAGATTGTCCCATATGTATTTCATAACCCTCTATTTCTACACCTTCAAGGGCAGAAAAATAACCTTTCCCCCCTGTAACAAAATGTCCTTTTATCTGGGTTCTGGTTTTTTCTTTCTCAAATACAGTTTTAGCCGGTAACAGTCCCATACCTTTCAGACTGCCACCATGTTCCACATTAAATGGATCTGACAATTCTGTGCCCAGCATCTGAAAACCACCGCAAATCCCAAACAACGGTTTACCTGAAGCAGCATATTTTATAATCGCAGCCTCCAGCCCGCACTGTCTCATCCACAGTAAGTCTTCCATGGTATTCTTAGTACCAGGTATAATAATCAAATCCGGATTTCCCAGCTGTCCAACAGAATCAACGTACCTCAGACTTACAGCATCTGAATATTCAAACACATTAAAGTCTGTAAAATTAGAAATTCTAGGCAGCCTGATTACCGCTATATCAATTAAGGCCACTTTTCCTTTTCGACTGAATCTTTCTGTCAGACTGTCTTCATCATCAATATCCACATGAAGATAAGGAACAACACCAACAGTAGGTACGTGTATGATATCTTCAAGCATGTCAAGTCCTGGCTGAAGTATGGTTTTGTCTCCCCGGAACTTATTGATAATAGTACCCTTTACCATTGCCCGGTCTTCTTCACTGAAAAGAGCCATGGTACCAACCAGAGAAGCAAAAACACCTCCTCTGTCTATATCACCGGCAAGAAGAACAGGAGCTTTAGCCATTTTTGCCATATACATATTTACGATATCATTTTCCTGCAGATTTATTTCAGCAGGGCTCCCAGCCCCTTCCAAAACAATAATGTCATATTGAGATGCCAGTTTATCATAAGCCTTTTTTATTTCAGGAACCATATCACGTTTATGTTTATAATATTCCTTCGCATCCATATTACTGTAGACTTCACCATTTACAATTACCTGTGATGCCATATCATTGGTGGGTTTTAAAAGAATAGGATTCATTAATACAGAGGGCTCTATGCCAGCAGCTTCTGCCTGAACCACCTGTGCTCTTCCCATTTCCAGCCCTTCCTTGGTAATAAAGGAATTCAGCGCCATATTCTGAGACTTAAATGGTGCTACTTTGTATCCATCCTGTTTAAATAGTCGACATAATCCTGCAACAAGTAAACTTTTGCCGGCATTAGACATGGTTCCCTGAACCATTATTGCTTTAGCCATAAAAAACCTCCATTTTCCTCTGTACTTCAAATCCTTTAAACTGTTTGAACAGCCTTATGATTAAAGGGATTTTAATACATTTATAAGACGTTCATTTGCACTGTGTGATTTAACTGCGATTCTGTAATATCCAGCTGTAAGTCCTGCATAATTACTGCAGTCTCTTATGATGATTCCTTTTTCTAACAGCTTTTCCTTAAAATCTGATATGCTGTATCGCTTATTATCAACAATGTTTAAAAATATGTAATTAGCAGCCGGGTTATAATTTTTTATTCCCAACTTATTAAGTTCTGATACTAAATATTTTCTTTCTTCTCTGATTTGTTTTAAAGACTCTTCCAGATATTCCTTTTCTTTCAGTGCCTGAACCCCAGCAATTTGTGCCGGTATAGAAACAGACCAGGGCTGCCCCATATCTGTAATCTTCTTTAGTAAATCTCCATTACAAGATAATCCATAACCTAATCTTAGACCAGGCATGGCATAACTTTTAGTGAAAGCTTTTAATATAAATAAGTTCTTACAGCTCTCAATATAAGATTTCATTGTGTATTTTTCATATTCCTCAATAAATTCGATGAAACATTCATCAAGAACCATCATAATATTCTTTTCTACACAGATCTGAAGTATTTTTTCCAGCAATTCTTTTGTAACCAACTGCCCCGTAGGATTATTGGGGTTACATAAAAATACCACATCGTAAGAAGAATCAAGGGCATTAAGATATTCCTCACTTAACGAAAAGTCTTCTTCTTCCTTTAGTTCATAATGAATTGCTTCACAACCCACTGTATTTAGAGCAATTTCATACTCTGCAAATGTGGGAGCCAGAACCAGAGCTTTTTCTGGTTTTAATGCCAGTGCAAATCTAAAGATAATATCAGCAGCACCATTACCGCATATTATGCAATCCCCTTTGATTCCTTCAAATTCTGAAATTGCAGTTATAAGCTGTCTGCAAAGAGGGTCCGGATAATTTACACATGAATCCAGACCATCGATGATTGCCTGCTTTACCCTTTCAGGAAGGCCATTTGGATTAATGTTTGCAGAAAAATCCAAAATGTCTTCTATTCCTTTTTCTTTCGCACTATATATATCTCCACCGTGAATTAAATTAGCCATCTAACCATTACCATTCCTATCATACAAACAATTAACGTAATCCAGGCTGTTCCATAAAGCAGCCTGTTTGAAAGGATTATATCCCTTTTATCTACAGGTCTTTTTTATCTCCTATGGTCTTTTTTTCATACAGCTTGCCAAAATAATAAGCGTCTCCTGCCAGCTGGACATTTAATGCCCCTGCGCAAACAGCCTCAGTATGGGCACTGTTTGGGCTGGCATGATTCGTTCGGTCTCTTCTGTAGATTCTGGCTGCATTTTTAAAGTCAAGTCCACAGAAAGCAGAAGCAATAATCATAAATATACCCGACAATCTGGCAGGTATGAAATTAAGTACGTCATCAAGTTTTGCTGCGAATCTGCCAAAATACAGATATTTATCATTTTTATATCCAATCATAGAATCCATCGTATTTACAGCTTTATACAAGAATCCTAAGGGTGCACCTCCGATGGCCATGAAAATCATTGGTGCAACTGTTCCATCTGAAGTGTTTTCTGCAACAGTTTCTACTGTGGCTTTAATGATGCCTTCCTCTGTAAGACTTTCCGTATCTCTTCCCACAATCATGGATACTTTTTCTCTGGCCCCTTCAACATGATTTTTTTCAAGTTCCTTATAAACTTTCATACTTTCCGTTTTAAGAGCTTTAACAGCCAGAATCTGATAGCACATAATTGTTTCCATAACAAGACCTAAAATCAGATGGATTTTATAAGCTATCCATAAAATTACAGCAGGCAGGAAAAATGACAGAACAATGATGCAAATAGCCATTATAGTTCCTGCTGCCAGTTCTCCCCCTTTAGTCTTAGAAAAACAATACCTGAAAAATATTTCAAACTTTTCTATTGACTTTCCTATTAATCGGATAGGATGCGGCCAGTTATGGGGATCTCCTATGATAAGGTCTAAGATAAATCCAATAAACAAAGGCAGAACAGCAATGATAATACTATTCATTCATCAATGCCTCAACTTCCTTATAACCTCTTGGGGTAACCATTTTTCCATTCATGTTCTTAGTCTTGGAGTTACCGATAAATACCGTGGTAAACATATCTACTTTTGTATCCCTCAAAGTTTTCAAGTCCAATACAACTCCGGATTCACCTTCTCGTCCGATATTCTGAACATAACCTGCAACATTTTCAGGCTTTCGGTACTTTAAAAGAATATCACAGGCCTTTTGCAAATAGTCATACCTTTTTATACTGGAAGGATTATATAAACAAATGGAGAAATCCCCCATGGCAGCACATTCTAATCTCTTTTCAATCAGTTCCCAAGGGGTAAGCAGGTCACTTAGACTTATCACTGTAAAATCATGAATTAATGGTGCCCCCAAAACAGCAGCTCCGCTGCATGCTGCTGTAATACCTGGAATAACCTCTATTTCAATCTCCTGATCTAATCCTCTGGCATGAACAATTTCGAACATCAGCCCTGCCATACCATATACTCCTGCATCTCCACTACAGACCATAGACACAATCTTACCTTTAACTGCTTCATCTACTGCAAGATTACATCGGTCGGCTTCTTTTTTCATAGCGGTGGAAATCAGCTCTTTGTTATTAAAACGGTCTTTTATTAAATCTACATATACAGTATATCCGGCAATAACATCACTTGCTTCTAAAGCTTCAATAGCCCGTTCAGTAGTCTGACTGAGATTTCCTGGTCCTAATCCTACGACAAATATTTTTTTCATTATTTAGAAGCCTCCCTGAATTCATGTGTGAAACCTGGGTCATACAGTTTTGAACGTTCATAACTATCTCCAAGGAATCCGCCCACTACAATCATGGCAGTTTTAGTAATATTATTATTTCTCGCTGTTTCCGGTAAAGTTCCTACTGTACATCTGAAAACTTTTTCTTCCGGCCAGGTTGCCTTATAAACAATAGCTGCCGGAGTTTCTTCAGTATACCCTCCCATTAACAGCTTTTCTTTTAATGTATCTAAAAGACCTGTAGACAGGAATATGGCCATGGTTGCTCCATGGGAAGCCATAAGGGACATTTCCTCCTTTTCAGGAACAGGAGTCCTTCCTTCCATTCTGGTAATAATAACGGACTGTGATACATTTGGCAGGGTGTACTCTGCATTCAGAGCAGCTGCCACACCACAGAACGAACTAACTCCAGGTGTTACCTTAAATTGAATATTCTTTGGTTCCAGAAGGTCCATCTGTTCTCTGATGGCTCCATATAAACTTGGATCTCCCGTATGTAGTCTTACGGTCATTTTACTTTCAGCTTCTGCTTCTTCCATAACTGCAATAACTTCTTCTAAAGTCATGCTGGCGCTATTGTAGATTTTGCACTCTGGCTTTGCAAGTTTTAATAATTCAGGATTAACCAGAGAACCGGCATATATAATAACATCTGCCTCTCGCAATAACTTTTGTCCTCTAACTGTAATTAAATCAGGTGCTCCCGGACCTGCTCCAACAAAATTAATCATTTTAAAAAATACCTTTCTACATTTATTAATTTAATATAAGCTCCTTCAAATTTTAAGCAGAATATTGTCAACCTCCGAAGTTTTGCCCAGATATCCATGTTTATTTGAAAACATGATTGCCCCAATTTCCATACTTTCATGGGTCCTGCTCTTTAAGTGAAATTCTATTTTATTCATCAGGGATAAAATAACCTGATTCTTTAATTCATCACTATAAGATTCCAACACTTCATAAGCATTATCAGTAGTAACAGAATTCAAAATTTTATCTATCAGTTCAGGATTTCCAGCAAATCTGGCAATATGAGCTGATATAATTTCCATTCGGGCATCTGCGTATTTAGAATGGGTATTCATGATACCTCCTGCCACCTTTACAAGTTTGCCCATATGTCCCACAAACAGCACACCTTTAAATCCAAGCTCCTCAGCATAATCCAGACTTTCACCAATAAAATTGCTGCACTTTACAGAATAAAAATCTCTATCAGTAAAATATTCTTTTAAAAAGGTTTCCCCATAGTTACCCGGGGTAATGACTAAATACTCTGCTCCCAGAGCTTTTCTCACGTCTATTTCCACCTTTATGGTATCAATTAATGCCTGTTCACTCATGGGTTCTACTATGCCGCTGGTTCCCAGCACCGATAAACCACCTTCAATGCCAAGTCTGGGATTATATGTCCGCTTGGCAAGTACTTCACCCTCTGGAATGGAAATAGTCACTTTTGCACCACCTTCATAACCATATTGTGAAAAAACCTGCGACACCATTTGTTTAATCATTTTTCTCGGAACAGGATTGATAGCAGCCTGACCCACCGGACAGGCAAGCCCTGGCAAGGTTACTCTGCCAACTCCTGTGCCCCCGTCTATGATGATTTCACCAGAATCGCTTTCAAACAGTTCCACCTCGGCATAAACCAATATGCCATTGGTTATATCCGGATCATCTCCACTGTCTTTTTTTATGGCGCAGGAGACTTTTTGAGAGCATATCTTGCAATCCAGTATATCTAAAACAAGGGGAATTCCCTTAGGGGTATCCACCGATATTTCCTGTATCTGTTGGCCTAAAGAAAGCATTGCAGCTGCCTTTGCTGCAGCAGCTGCGCAAGTGCCTGTTGTATAGCCTCTTCGCATCTGCCCTTCTTTAGGATTTAAACTTTTATTTTTTTCTTCCTGCATATATCTACAAACCTTTCTGCAGATTTTATATTAGAATAAAAATGCACATGAGGATAGCCTGCATATAAATTTTCATTTCCAATAACACACTTCCAGCTGGTTTTTCTCTTAGGTTTCTGGGCATGGAAACAGTCCCCTGAGTTAGTACTGTCCCAGTAATGAAATTCATGTCCCTTTATATGCATTCCTTCAGAACAAAGAAGATTTGGTTTTTCAGCTTCCAAATCTATATATCCAAACCGGACCAGTTTATCAGCATAATAACTTTCTCCCTCAACAGCCCCGGCCATTTTATAAGAATGACCAAGCTTGTCCCTTACGGTTTCATGCAGATACATAAATCCACCGCATTCAGCCATACATGGCATACCCTCTTCTAAAGCATTTTTTACACTTTCTCTCATAGAACTATTTGCTTCTAATTCTTTGAGATATAGTTCAGGATACCCGCCGCCAAAATATACTCCATATATGTTTTCTGGCAGTTCCTTATCTTCCAAAGGACTAAAATAGCAAATCTCTGCCCCAAGTTCACAGAGCAAGTCCAGATTATCCTGATAATAAAAACAGAAAGCTTTGTCTCTGGCTACTCCAATACGTACTTTTTCACCACAAACAATTTCAGGTTTAGTATATCCAATAGCAGGAGCAGTTTGTGCCAGTTCTATTAATTGTTCTAAATCAATTGATTCTGCTGCCTGTTTTGCCAAAGTATCAAGAATTTCGTGGAGATTTCCTACTTCCTGAGCAGTAACAAGTCCTAAATGTCTGCTTTCTAATGAGCATGCCTTCAAAATAGGCATGTATCCCAAAACCTTAATATCTAAGGTTTCTTCAATAAGAGGTTTGATTTCCTGATAAATGACAGGTGAAATTCTATTTAGAATCACCCCTATTATATTACTGTCACTTTCCAGTTCTTTAAACCCTTTTATTTCAGCCAGAATAGAGACCGCCTTTGCCTTACAGTCTATGATTAAAACTGAAGGAGTCTTTGTACTTCTGGCCAGATCATAGGAGCTTGCTTCATATGATTTTCCGGTCATACCATCATAATATCCCATGACCCCTTCTATAATTGCCAAATCAGCATTTTTTGAATTTTTGGCAAGAAGATAATTAATAGTGGGCATATCATTAAAAAATAAGTCCAGATTTCTTGATTCCAGTCCCAGAGCTTCCTTATGAAACATCGGATCAATATAATCAGGTCCGCACTTAAAAGATACGATATTCAATCCCTTATTGATAAGCGCCTGAAGTATAGAGCAGACTACAGTAGTCTTGCCGCTTCCGCTGCTTGGCGCCCCGATTAATATTCTAGGTATATTTTTTGTCTCCATTTTAAACCGCCTCTGTTATTCCCTGAACAGCTATAATATATACTGGGTTTTGTCCCATCATCAGATTGTAGTGCCCTAAAGCTTTTGCTTTGGATACATTAATCTGGGTAATATCTATATCTTTAAACCCATATTTTTTTATACAGGCTACAGCTTCTACCAGGGATTCAAGGGCTACTACATTTATAACCACTCTTACCTCAGGATTTTTCGTAACAAGTGATTTTATTATTTCATCTAAATTTCCTTTGGAGCCACCAATAAATGCCCTGTCAGCTGCAGGAAGGTTTTCCGTGGCTTCAGGGGCTAACCCTTTGATTATATGTAAATTTTTCACTCCAAAGTTGCTTTTGTTTTCATTTATTAAATTGATGCCCTCGGGATTAGTCTCAATGGCATAAATATCCCCATAAGGACATGCCAGTGCCATTTCTACAGATACAGATCCAGTCCCTGCACCGATGTCATATACAACATGGTTTTTACTCAAATTCAGCTTTGATACAGTAATAGTACGAACTTCTTCTTTGGTCATAGGTACATTACCCCGGATAAATTCTTCATCTCTTATGCCCAGCGTATTTTTTTCACGATATAAGGCATTGTCATTGAGAACAATCATCACACTTAATGGCTCAAAATCCTTTTCATATAATTCTAAAGCCGTGGCCTTGGTAATCCTTTCATCTTCATAAGAAAGCCGTTCCCCAACAAAAACCAATACATTCCCCAGTCCGGATTCAACCAGTCTGCCACAAATTTTCCTTACAGTGTGGTCCGTACCATCTGTTAAAAAGAATGTTTTTGTGTGATTTAAAACGGCTGATATATCTTTATCATCACGGCCATGCAGACTGATAATCTCCGCATCCTCCCATGCAATGCCGATGGCAGATGAAAAGTAACAGATTGAACTGATACCCGGTATATACTCAAAGTGAATCTGCTCATTTCCCCATATGGAACCGTATTGATCTTCAACCAAGGTCCGGAGCTTTTTCGCACCACTGAAAAAACCTAAATCTCCAGACATTAAAACGGAAATGTTTTTAATCTCTTTATGCACTTCAATCCAGTTCAATATGTCATCTGGTGCGATAGCAAATGCAGTCTCCTGATTGTCCAGCTTAAAGCTGTCCACCATTCTCTTTGCACCGATTAATGCATCACTCTCTGAAATGCACTTCCCGCCCTTTACCGTAATAGTATTTGGGTTACCCATACCTATTCCAATTATATAAATCTTTCTCATTAGTAATTCTCCACAAAACTTAAAGTTATGTCTTTCCTGGCTATGGCAACAGTTACACCGTTTAATGATTGTTTCCTGAGTAATAAGGTGCTGTCTGGAGCAGAAGCCACCGCAGCTCTTTCACATACATTTTCCACTCCCGTTATGCTTCTTACAAAAGAAGATGGAGTAAACTCTCCCTGTACGTTCATCAATTCTTCCCCTGAAAAAGTTATAAATGGTATGTGGAACTTCTCAGCCAGCTTTATCAATGATTTCTCCGATTTTTTCAAATCAATAGATGCTAAGTTTTGAATCGATTCCAATCGAACATGGGTTTCAGCAAGGGCTTTTTCAAACAATTCCAGAACTGCTTTATAAGAAATATCTTTTTTACAACCCATTCCCACAGAAATATTTTGGGGAACAAGCTGGAGTAAAAATTTATCTCTGCCTTTCAGGGATTCCAAAACTTTTTCAGTAATCACAATACAGGTTTCACCTTCATGAATCTTTTCTTTTAATGTAACAGCATCAATCCGTTGGATTCCCTGTGGTGTATTTCCTTCTATATGGCCATCATAATAGAGATAAACCATTTTACCTTTGAGTATATCTGCTGAAACCTGTTTGGCAGCCTTTAAATTTACCAGATGAAGATTTTGGCTTTTAGCCCATACATCAACTGCAAACTGCTTATTTATATCTGTAGCAGTAGTGATGACCGGTATGGCATCCATGGCTTCTGCTATAACAGAAGCCAGTTTGTTGGCTCCTCCCAGATGTCCTGATAAAAGAGATATGACATACTGGCCAGTTTCATCTATTGCTATAATTGCAGGGTCCTGATCTTTACTTTTTAAATTAGGGGCAATAGCTCTGACCGCTATTCCGGTGGCACCTATAAATATAATAGCATCATTATTTTCAAAAGCCTCTTTTGTCCATTTACCAAGAGACTTTTCCATAGGAATCAGCCCCATATCAGAAGCCCAGTCTTTCATACCATAAGCAAGACACATCTCACCCATGAGAGAAAGCTTCTCAGCTATTAATTTACAGGTCCTTCCTCCATTTAACGTGAAGGAAATCAACGCAATTCTCATAAAATCCTCCTGTTAGTTGGTACTTCCAAATCCACCTGTTCTATGTACTGTTGATTCGTCATCAACAGTTATCCCAAAGGGTACAAATATCCCCTGGGCGAACCCCTTTCCATCTTCCACTACCAGTATTTTATTTTCCTTGGAATCATTTGTAACTTTAATCATAATATGCCCTTCGTTTTCTGCCTCAAAGTAATCAGCATCAATGATACCTACCGTGTTGTCAAGCTGCAGTCTGTATTTAAATCCAAGTCCGGAACGTGGAAAGCACATAAGCACCCAGCCTTCCGAAATTTCAGCCCGAATTCCAGTAGGAATTTTTACTGATTCACCTGCAGCCAGCTTAATCTCTACAGGAGCAAAAAAATCATAACCGGCAGAACCAGTGGTTGCCCGTTCAGGCAGACTGATATTTTCATAAATCTCCTGCTTAAACTGACCTTTCCCAAAGGTATCTTCCCAGTCTTTTTAAATTGTTCTAAGCTTATTTTGTGGAACTTAGCCATCTTTTGCATTAATGTTACCTCTTATCCTTTTGTATCAGGATTTTACCATTTTCTTTAAATCGCACTTTTTATTTGTAACAATGACTGCTGAATAATTGTCTATATTATCAATCAAGGCGGATGCTTTCTCTATATCTTTCATGGTAACCGCATCAATTTCTCCTATAACTTCTTCTACTGTATAAACTCTGTTCAATAAAATCGTGTTTTTACCAATAGAGAACATTCTGCCGTTTACATTTTCCTGTCCAAAGATATAATTTGCCTTGAGTTGTTCTTTTGCCACATGTAATTCGTCTTCTGTAATACCATCTTTCTTTAACAGCTCAAGTTCCTCTTTTATACCGTTTATGGCATCATAAATCTTATCATGGCTCACTCCGGCATAGATATTGTAATATCCAGCATTTACAAAAGAACTTGCATGGGAATAAACAGAGTAAGCAAGGCCTTTTTGTTCTCTGATATTCTGGAAAAGTCTGGAACTCATACTTCCACCCATTATATTATTTAAAAGTGACAATGCATAATAATTCTCATCTTCCAGGCACAGTCCTCTTGTTCCAAGACAAATATGAGACTGCTCTATTTCTTTAACCTTTACCTTAAATCGAGGTTCATAAGCTTCATTATAAAATTTCTTAACTTCTTTTTCCTCTTTGAGATGTCTCAGCTTTCCCTCAAAGATTTTACACATTTGATCCATATCAACGTTTCCAGCTATGGAAATAACGATACTGTCCCTGGTATATTCATCTTCAATATACTTTTTTAATGTTGCCTGGGAAATACTTTTTAAAGAAGACTGTGTTCCAATGATTGATTTTTCATAAGGACATCCTTTAAAAATCAGGTCACTGATTTCTTCATGTGCATAATCGTCAGGAGTATCTTCGATCATTTTCATTTCTTCGTAAATAACCTGTTTTTCTTTAGACATTTCTGTTTTATCGAATTTAGAATTTAAAAACATATCTAAAAGAATTTCTGCTGCCTGTTCCGCATTAGAATTTAAAGTTTTCATATAGTAGCATGTAGCTTCTCTGCCTGTAAATGCATTTATCTGTCCGCCTATACGGTCCACATCTTCAGCAATTTTCTTTGCACTTCTTTCTTCGGTTCCTTTAAACATCATGTGTTCAATAAAATGAGAAATACCGGAAATATTTTTTGTTTCGTCAACAGCCCCGGCTTTTACCCATATACCAAGTGCAACTGATTGAACATAAGGTATTTGTTCCATAACAATGCGTATACCACAGTCTAATTTTCTTGTTTCAATCATACCCTCACCGCTTTTCTTTTTATAATTAATTTCACTAATAGTCATACCTATTTATTATACATTTATACAGGCATTCTGTAAAGTGGGACAATTCTGTAACCTTGCGCATTTATTTGACTTATCAGTTCTGGTAATGCCTTTAAGGTTTCTGGTTTTGGATGCATCAAAATGATAGCTCCGTCAAGAGGTTTTGACATAATCCGCTGCACAATAACAGAAGCAGTGGAGCCTTCTCTCCAGTCAATGGTATCAGAACTCCAAAGAACTACCTTATACCCAAGTCTTTCTGCTATTTCAACCGTTCTGGCATCGTGATCCCCTGCAGCCGGAGCGAAATAGTTGGGTTTTATGCAAATAGCATCAATAATAGCTGTTTCTGTTTTCTCTATTTCTTCTTCAACTTTTTCAGAAGAAATGTCACTGCACAGAGCATGACTGTAACCATGACTTTGAATCTCATGGCCTGCTGCATACATCTGCCGTAATAAATCTTTATTTTTTTCTGCCCACCTTCCTGTTACAAAAAATGTTACTTTGATATTATTATCTTTAAATACTTTCAGCATATCGGGAATAATTTCTTCTCCCCAGTCCACATTACAGGCAAAAGTACAAAGCTTATTTCCTTCTACCCCGTTCCTGATAATCTTACTTTCGTAATCTTTTGTGTCTGCTGCTGTTTCTACTGCATTATTTTTTTCCTGACTTTCATAAATACTGTTCCAGGTCTGCGCTGTCTGATCCGCCAGAATCTTGTCTAAATGTGTAAAGCCCTGAAATGCAGCCGCACAAACAGCGAACAAAGCAATTCCCATGACTGTCCAGTTTTTATTTCTCATAAAAAAACACCCCCACTAAAACTATGCGTGGAGGTGTTTGTTTTATACTTTAATTTTAACTAGTTATTTTTTAGTAATGCCATCTCTGACATTCAGATATACGTAAATAACTTTTGCAGCCTGTGCTCTTGTAGCTAATCCCTGAGGCTGGAAATTGCCTTCCGGCTGGCCGTTTATGATTCCAGCACCAACAATAGTATTTACATAATTTGTTGCCCATGGACTGATTGCAGACTGATCCGTAAAGTTTATGCCCGTTGATTTCTGAGGCAATACCAGTTGCTGGCTTGTCGCAAACTTGCAAAGCATGATACACATCTGTTCCCTTGTTATATTTGCATTTGGCTCAAATGTGGTATCGGTCATACCGCTTACAATACCATTTTCAAATCCCCAGTTTACATAATTATAGTACCATTCACTCGCTGGCACATCTGTAAAGCCTGCAGGACTTGATTTACTTACATCAACATTGTCTAAAGTCTTAGCCAGCAGTGCAAGGAACTGCGCTCTTGTCAGCTGTGAATCAGGCAGATATAAGTTGCCTCCCATGCCATTTGCAATGCCTCTTGCAGCAAGAGAACCAATATAAGTCTTTGCCCAGTGGTTAGCAGTATCCTTAAAGTCAACACTCATGGAACCCACCTGAACTGGTATGGTAATTTTATAGTCATTATATGTAGCGTATATATTTCCTGTTTGAGCATTTTGGCTCCCTGCTTTAAACAGTCCGTTGCCATCAATGGTACCTATATTCTGATCACAGGTCCATGTAA
Source organism: Aminipila terrae (assembly GCF_010120715.1). Taxonomy (NCBI): domain Bacteria; kingdom Bacillati; phylum Bacillota; class Clostridia; order Peptostreptococcales; family Anaerovoracaceae; genus Aminipila; species Aminipila terrae. Next base: position 3,276,640 of record NZ_CP047591.1, on the reverse strand, counting down.
ATGTTTTATCAGTGGAGACTACATCAATAGGACCACTTTTAACAGAAAGATTGATGTCGGAACTTTGCCCCGCATTTAAAAACAACTTGGTAACCGATGGAGTGATTGATAGATTGCTTTTTACTACTTCCACCTGGGTAGTTCCCGATATATCTCCACAGGTTCCGGTTATGTTGACTTTTCCTTCTGTATCACCTGCAGTATATAATCCGTTACCCGTAATACTGCCGTTCCCATTTTCTACTGTATAGCCTACAGTGCCCGGAAGAGATACTGTTTCAAAAAGCTTATTGGAAGCGTAACTGTTTATCTGAACATTTGCGCCTGGCATGGCCAAAGTCAGAGAAGGATAAAGGTTTAAATTCTGAGCCGAACTTCCCCCATTATCTGCTTTATAAACAAATAGCAGAGCATTAGAAACTTTTCTTTCAGCTCCATCTGACGGAGTATTTTTTATACCTGCAGTATTTTCCTTACCTGGCAGTCTGGAATATAAAGCGGTGGACCCGCCTCCATCCATATTAAAAGCATAGGTGCAGCCTAAAGCCTTCATATGATTGGCAAGCTCTACAAGATTTAAGCCTTTTGAATTTGTTTTTCTTCCATCTACCGCGTAAAGAATAACGGTTCCATCACTCTTTATGCCCACTGCAGTTCTTGGATTTATGTTTGCTCCAGTGGTCACAACATTTCCATTTTCAACTAAGGAATAATAGATTCCCATAGCCTCTGTAGCATTGGCAAGCCCTGTATTTGCGTTATCACTTACACTGATTTCTACTGGACTTCCTACCACCATGGAATATAGTTGTGAAGCGGTTGCAGAGCCAGAAACGGTTGATAAAACGACTTCATTATCCCCAATTGGAGTATTATGTGTATCTACATTGACGGATTTCACCGTTCCCTTCACAGTTTTTCCGATTTGAAGCTGCATGTTGTCCTGACTTCCACAGTCTACAACAACTTCTATACAACTTCCTGCTGTTTTTGTACTTGATGAATAATGCCTGTTAAATAAATGCAGTCCCTTGGCCGCTCCATGGGGAACATTGTAATAATCAATCTTAGCGGAAAAAGGTGCCTGCACCTTTTGTGTTACTCCTGTTGAAGTATCATCATAAGCCAGTGTCCCTTTCAGCCCATAGCTTAAATTGACATATTGCAGAGAAGCTTTTCCCTGGCTGTCAAAAGCAACAACTCGGTCAGGAGCATAGCCTGAAGTAACAATGTTTCCATTATGTATAACAAGGCCCTTTGGTGTACCAGTTGAAGTATCAAAAAGGTCACCGTTTACAGCTGCAAGAACTTTATAGCCTTGTTGTTCCGCATATTGGGCCATGGTTCCAACGGTTGCCATGCTTCTCACTTCACCATTGAAAACCATAGGTTTAACATTTCCTGACGAAGTATCTGCCTGAACAAAGAAAGCATGTTCCAGCCCATGGGTACCATTTACACCAATTTGTTCATGATAGGTAACTCCATCAAAGATTTTCTTTTCCGAATCCAGATAAACATTACCAAAGCCATCGTAATATGTAAACCCTGAGAAACTTGCAATTATTACTGAAATGGCCAGAGATACAGCTAAAAATTTCGTACTTTTTTTCATTTTTTCCCCCTTTTTATTATCATTTATGCCATAAAACTTATTTTTTTCCATCTAAGCCCGACATTTTTATTTTAACACCCCTTGGCAAAACTTCAAGTTACGGTTCCATTACGAAGTTAAACATTTCCTCATTAAAGGTGTCTCCGTTATACAAAAGAATCACTACATCCGGTTTATTTTCTTTTGCATATTTTGCCACAGAATCTTTAAAAAGCCGTAAATCCAACGCTCTTACCTCATGGACTCCCAGAGAAAGGAAAGAATATACAGGAACTCCAAAAGAATCCTTTATCATCATAACCTTTCCATTATTTACTAGGTTATTGTTAAATATTAATTCTTCATTATCACCATGGTATACAGCATATCTATTAAGGTCAACCGGCGCCTTTTTTACTAAATATTTTTTGTCCAATATTGCCTTATAGAAAGAACCTTTGTATATTTTCTCTGCCCCGTAATCGTGTTCATATAAAGTATAACTGGTATTAAATTTTGGAGTAATCAAAGTAAAGTCATCTAAACCAGAATAAAACCTTCCTGTACGCCTGCCCATAGATCCCAGATAACATTTTTTCAGAGTTTCTACATTATAGTTCTTTAAATCCTTATATTTACTGTCAATAGTAAAACCATAATCTTTATTGAGTTCGTCCATTATATGGCCTGTAGCCTCAAAAGCTGTTTCAATTCTCCAGTGATGATCGGTGTCAAAAAATAATTGGTTCTGAGTCTTTTCTCCATCCCTGAGCAGCGGTCTTAAATCCAGATATTTAATACCTCTTTCATCTAAACCTTTTAAAAATAAGTTTACATTATAATCAGCATAATCTGTTTTATTGGCTGGCAGCTGCTGCTCATCATCAGACAGCTTAAATGGTGCCTGTACATATAGAAATGGTATGCCAGCTTCGTCCAATTTAGACTTTAATTCTTCAACAGCATCTAACGAACGCATAACTCTGAAATTTTTCTTAGGTACTTTGAATATAATCTGGTTGTATTTTGTTTTGTATATTTCTCCATATCCTGCATCTGTAATAATGTGTTTCCCCAGAAGTTTCTGTATAAGCCCATAAAACGTATTATACTGTTCTTCAAAACAGGTCTGATCATAAACAATATCATCAGCGATATCGATGGCCTCTGACAATCTTTCCAATATAGGGGTTCCTGGTAATACTTCTGTCCTGTATTCTGTCAGAAAATCATTTATCGGGTCATTGTCCTTATATGTAAGCAATCCTACAAACATTCCACATATTACCGCAAAGAAAAGAATGGCCGTAATATTTTCTTTTTTAATCCTCACAGCTGTCCCTCCTTAAAAGTTAAAGTATATAAATGGATTATAAGCACTCTTTAACATATAAGAAATACATGCCAGAAATAATACCATTAAAGTAATAACATAAAATGCCTGAGATAATTTCAGCTTTGCCAGCTTTGTCTTTGCCAGTTTCTTTGCAAAAGGTCTGGTAAACAGAATACCGAAAAACAAGTAGCCTAAATATTCTTTCGAACATACCATGGCATCTGCATCAACCAGTCCGGCTCCTCCTGGTATAAACATGGTCTTCAGGTAAATAAGAGCATCTGTTATATTCTCTGCTCTGAAAAGCACCCAGCCAAACATGACAAGAAGCATGGTGTATATGTGACGAAGCATAACATGAGATTGCATTTTGTCTAATCCAGTGACTTTTTCCAATGAAATTGATACGAAATACAGTAATCCCCAGCAAATAAAGGTCCAGTTTGCTCCATGCCACAACCCTGTTAAGGCCCATACTACAAAGAGATTGAAGAATAATCTTTTTTTGCCTCCTACCCGGTTTCCCCCTAAAGGAATATATACATAATCTCTGAACCATGAACCCAAAGAAATGTGCCATCTTCTCCAGAACTCGGTGGTTGATTTTGATATATAGGGATAATTAAAGTTTTCCTCTGTATGAAAGCCAAACATTTTTCCAAGTCCGATAGCCATATCAGAATATCCGGAAAAATCGTAATAAATCTGTAATGTATAGCATAAAGCCCCTAACCAGGCCATGGCCAGGGATAAATCATCCGTCCCAAGCAGTTTAAAAGCTTTATCTGCAACCAGCGCCAGGTTGTTAGCCAGTAGTACTTTTTTAGATAATCCTATAAGAAATCTGCAGACACCAGCTGATATATCGTCAAAACTGACTTTTCTGTTTTGAATCTGGTCTGCAAAGGATTCATATCGTGCTATAGGTCCTGCCAGAAGCTGAGGAAAAAAAGTTATGTAAAGCCCCGCATTGAGGGGGTTTTTCTGAGCTTCTGCCTTCTCCCGATATATATCAACTACATAAGAAATTGCTTTAAATGTAAAAAATGAAATACCGATTGGCAATACTATTTTAGGAATTTTGTAGTCCAGACCTGTAACATACTGGACATTTTCCATTGTAAACATCAGATATTTGAACACGAAAATAATGCTTAAATTATAAATAAGCATTAAAATAATTGTTATTTTCGATTTGAGTTTGTCCATTCGAAATTTAGAAACTGCAAGTCCAAATATCCAGTTCACCAAAATTGAGATGATGAGTACAAATACAAATTTCGGTTCACCCCAGGCATAAAACCCCAAGCTTATTACCAGTAAAAAAATATTCTGCACCCGAAGGCTGAAACTGAATATGGTATAATAGAGAAATAATACTATAGGCAGAAAACAGCTTATAAAAATAATTGATGAAAACAGCATATTTATATCTCCGTAATTTTCTAATATTTTTTGTTGACATAGTTGTCTATTTTGGATCGTTTTCGTACATCTTCAAATACACCTTCACGTTTTAGTTCATCCACTATACCAGTATTGATGGTGTGTAATATTACATCATCGTAATCCAGAAGTACTATTTCAATTAACCTATTATCAAGATAATCTGACTTTGATTTAATATAGTAAGCTTCTATTTCTTCATAATTCAGATATCTCAGAAGTTTTATAATAGATTCATCTTTTTTATTATAATTATATTTAATTTTATTTTCTATCTCCCGAACCAGATCAGGATGTTTTTCTATAAGTTTTTTATCCCTGGCCCTCAGGGTGTTATATTTTGCCACTGCATTGTAATACTGATAATTGTAAATCCCCTTTTCAAAAGAGTCTATTCGTTGAAAAGGCTTTAAATTCAGTCTTGTCATAAAGTAGTAATGTTCTTCTATAAACTCTTTTTTTGTTAAGTCCCCTTTCTGATATTTATAAATCAACGCCTTCCTATTATCAAAGAATTCGTCAAAAGTAGTCTTTCTGATACCTACTGCCATGATTTTCTCTCCTAATACATAATCTATTATTATATATGAAAGAAGCTGAAAATGCAAATTGCAGTAACACACTATTTCAAACTTTCATATACTAACTCATAAAGACTATCATGCCACATGAAGGAGGGAAATATATGAGTTGTTTCGGCAACAGAGTATCGCCGGACCTCTATCAGAATTGCTGCAACGCAAATACTCTCTGTGAGTTTAGCGGTAATATTGAAGATTTAGTAACTGAACCATTGTATGTTCAAAAAGTATACGATGCCGTATTATTTAATCTTCAGGGAATGAAAACAGTTCAGAATCAGCACTTCACACCAAATATTCCAAGAGGTCACAGAGTTAGAAGAGTTTTAGACATACGCTGTAAGAGGTTCTTTAACCCAGGTAACATAGACGATCCGAAAAATCTAAATCTAAACTTGAATACAACTATTTCCGGCGCTACCTTTTTACACAATGGTCAGGGCAACCCTATAGAAGTAGTAGGCCCTGACGGAACTTTCTCAGAAAAAATCTTATATGCAGATACAAGCGAATGCGATGAAAAATGTATGGGAACACCAATTTTCGGTACACAAAGTATTGAAGTAACTGGAAATGTCCAGATATTTATTGACTTACTGTTATGTGATAGAAACAATAACGAAGTAGTCTTTACCGTTTGTGCAGATGTAAACATAGCTACAAATTCCCAGCCATTAGTACTTACAAACTTCTTTGAAATCTGTATGCCTTCTACAATTGATACAGCATTTCTCCCAAGATTTACTGAATTTTGTAACACTGCATGCGAAACAAGACTTGCAACAAACAATTTTGGAAGAGACTTAACAATTGGTCAAAACGGAGAGATTTCTGCAAACCTGATTATAGCTATCTGTATAACTTGTGTAAAAACATTTATTTTAAGATTTACAACCTCTTAGAAATTCCAAAGGAGTTTTTTCATTTATGCTTCCAGATTTCCAATAATGACTTCATACCTCCTTTCTAAGTAATTTGCAGCATTAAAAAATCTCAGACCGTAATCTGAGATTTAATTTATTCTTTGGTTATTTATTCAAAAGCCATTCAATTAAATTTATTTGCCGTATTCCTTCATAATTTGCACCTGCACCTATTTCATCTAAAGTCAGCAGTATTTTAGGATAGTGATCGGGTATCCTTCGTAATGGTTCCAATTCTCGTGCCAATGTTTTCTCATCTAATACAGTGGCAGAAACTTGATAATATGTGATACCATCCATATTACTTGCAACAAAATCCACTTCTTTTTCTGCAAGCTTTCCAATGTTCACTTTGTACCCACGATGAAGCAATTCCAAATATACGATATTTTCAATCAAGTGACCTATATCCGAAGCAGCAGATGACAGCAACATATTACGAATCCCTGTATCCACCAAATAATATTTACTCAAAGTTTTTAAATACTGTCTTCCTTTGATGTCATATCGATCTGCTTTATAAAAAATATAGCTGTCGGTAAGTGCATGGACATAATGATCAACGGTATTGACCGATATTTTTCTTCCAGCCGAATTTATGGTATCGCTTATTTTTTTAATTGAAATAGGGCTGCCTATGCTGCTTGCTATAGTTTTTACTATGTTTTCTAACAGTACAATGTCAGTAATGCCCTCTCTCTTTGCCACATCTTTTATCAAAATCGTATTATAAATACCATCAATGTAGGATCGTACTGTCTCATCGTTTTGTTCCATACTTGCAACATATGGAAAAGAACCGTATCTAAGATATTGATTGAATTTCTCTTTTACTGTCAGAGTTGCTCTTGGTTCTGCTTCGCAGTATTCATAGAATGAAAGTGGAAGCATATCAATGGTAATATACCTGCCGGACAAAAGGGTTGCAAGTTCTCCCGACAGCATATACGCATTAGAGCCCGTAATATAGACATCAACATTTTCTTTTATAAATAGGCTGTCCACCGCTTTTTCAAACTGCTGACAGTTTTGTACTTCATCAATGAACACATAATTGTATTTATCTTTACAAAGTTTTTCTTTTATATATTGATAAAGGCTCTTATAGTTCAAAAGTTCCTCATAATCGATGTCTTCTAAATTGATTGATATAATTTGCTCATCAGATACACCTACAGATTTTAAATAATTAATATATAATGAAAAAAGAGTGGACTTACCGCATCGTCTGACCCCTGTAACTACTTTGATAATTTGTTTTTCTCTGTTAGTGATTAGTTGTTGCAAATATTCTTTTCTTTGAATCATTAATAACACCTCGCTTTTATCAAAGTATATCACTGAAAACTATGAACGTCAAAGTTTTTTCTCGTTACAGAAAAAACTTTATAATTCGACAATATTTTTTCTGTGATAAAAATATTAACAACCTCTCAGAAATTCCAAAGGATTTTAATGATTCTCTTTCCTGTTTTTTCGTCTTTACGCCCAATGTAGATCACATCTATCAGGTCTAAAATAATATTTCTGTTTAACTTGTTGATTTCTCTGTACCTTTCTATAATTTCAGAGAGATTTATTTTTTGAAACATATTAAAAGAGATACCTTCCAATTCCTTTTCTACCTGTTTCAATGCTTCTTCTGATGATTTTATTTCCATGAGTATCTGGGTATTAATCTGAGAAAACTGTTTTTCAGATATCAGCCCTCTGACTTTGTCCATATAAAGAGTAGCGATTGCGTGATTGCCTTCTGAAATCTGTTTATTAAGTCTTTCCTTATCTGACTGTAGCCTTGTGAGATTTTCGAACCTGCCGTCCGTTATAGTCAGCTGTGTTTCAATAGATTTTTCGTCAAAATATATCTCTGAAAACTTCTTAAGTTCAGATAATACATGTAGTTCCAGCAGATTCATTGAAATTCCTGTTGAGACACATGCGTTGGACTGAATCATTTTTTTGGAACACCTGAATATGGTGTTAAATTCTGTTTTGGATTTTATACCGTGAAGCTGCTTAGGATATGTAATAGCGTACATGAGTTCTGAACATTCCAGACACCTTAATTTGCCGTTAAACATGTTCACAATACCGTCTCTTCTTGGTTTGACTTTTGTTTTCCTTATATTCTGAACAGTATCCCATGTTTCACGGTCTATAATAGCTGGGTGAGTATTTTTAACAATAATCCAGTGATCTTTTGGCACACTGACTATTTTCTTACTTTTATAACTAACCTTTTTTAGCCGGCCCTGAACCATATGTCCCATATACATTTGGTTTTCCAGCATGCGGCCAATGGTGTCTCCCCTCCAGAGATAAGATTTAGAAGTGATCCGGGATTTTGCACCTATTTTCATGCCCATGTCTTTCTTATATTTAAGGGGGTTAGGTATATTCCGCTGATTTAACAGATTTGCAATCTTTTGCAGACCCCTCCCTTCTATGTACCATTTAAAAATGAGTTTAACGATTTCTGAAGCAACCGGGTCAATAATCAGCTCATTTTTATTTTCCGGGTTCTTTAAATACCCGTAAAGTGCCCAGGAAGCAATATATTCTCCTTTTTTTCGTTTTGTATCAAAGACGTTACTTATATTCCCAGACAAATCCTCAAGATACCAGGTATCAGTCAATCCGTGAAGCTGTGAGATTTTTTTAGAAGCGCTGTTCATATTGGCCGTGTCAATGTTGTCCTGTATGGCAACAAAACGAATATTTCCCTCAATAAATTTTCCATGTATGTATTTCTCGATCAATTCTATATCTCTTGCAAATCTTGACTGGTTTTTACAGACTATAACGTCGAACTTGTTTTGATATGCATCTGAAAGCATCCGGTTAAAATCTGGTCTGTTTCTGTCAGAGCCTTTAAAATCATCGTCACTGTAGATTTCCTGAAGAATCCACCCTTGCTTGTCTACATATTCTGATATGAGATTATTTTGATTCTTAATACTTTCGCTGTCGTCGTATATTTTATTTAAATCCTCTTTACTTAATCTGCTATACCCAACTGCTCGTACTGTCATCCTGACCTCCGAAAATTTAGATATGAATTTTTTATAACTTAATGGTTATGCGTTAGATCTTCAGACCTGATTATTTTTAGATTTACTTCATTTCTGGCAATGGTTTTTGCCATCGTGTCTACAAATATCTTTTTACGTTTTTCCTCTGAACTCTTAAAAATATTAACCGTTATAATTTCCGGCTGCTGCTCTTTTTCTTTCCGCACGATAAATTCCTCCTTGTCTATATATTGATACAATATATTAATTTAACAGCATGTTTATAACCAAACTCATATCTTAAACAATTTACTTTATATCACAAAACAAAAAAACAAAAACTTGCAACTATAATTGCAAGTTTTTGTTTTTTAAATAAAGCTATTAATCTCATTCATTAATCAGTTTTGCTTTTACAAGTAAATTTCGTACAGCTGTTAATGCTTCTGCTTCCGTTAATTTACTCTTTGGATCCAATATATTACTTCCTTTTCCATTAAATATTTCAGTATTCACTACCCTCTTTACAGATGGTTCTGCCCAAACTGCTACCTGGGAACTATCCCTGTAATAAGTCAATTTATTTGATTTGTTATCGGCTATCTTAGCAATATCCATTGCCCTTGCATACATTGCCATAGCCTCCTGTCTTGATATGGTATTGTTTCCCTTGAAGGTACCATCTGAATAACCATTAACAAGTCCCCATTCACTGGCTATCTGAATACTTAAAGATTTGTCGCTGTTTACCATTATATCTTTAAAATCACTCTTATTATCTTTATCTTCTCTGTATATTCCCAGTGCTCTTACAATATAATCTGCAAATTCCGCTCTTGTAACAGCCTTGTCAGCATTAAAATCTTTGTATTCAGTTAAAACTAATCGTGACGCCATATCATTTACAGCTTTTTCAGACCAATGCCCTTTTATAGATTCTACAGTTACTGGATTATAGATTACAGAGTAAACGGAGTTTGTTAAACTGTTTAATTTTGCATACCACTTACCATCTTTTTGGAATACTTCAGTTGGTATATGTGAATAAGTTCCGTCATCATTAAATACGATACCAGTGGTAATCTTTTTAGGATCTATGTTTGATGGTATTTCCAGCACTCTTTCAACAAAATTGGAAAATTTACTTACCGTTGTTTCCTTTAAACTGCCGTCTGTTCCCGTAGCTTTAGCAATTATTTCAAATTCAACTGGTGCCACAACTAATTCCTGTTGAAACTTGTTAGCAATCTCATTATATTTAGTTAAAACAGAATCAGGTACTTTATTTATTTTTATATTAATGTCTATGTCTTTTAGTGTAGTTGAATCTACTTTTAAAATATCAGCTACTTTATCAATTGTAATTTCTGAAGCCGGAATAGCATAATTAACTTTGTCTTTATTAACGGATAGAATGAAATCATCTTTTTCCATCTTCTTAACAATGTCACCTGTAAATCTTACCGTAGCATTATCTCCGTTATCCACATTTACCTCAACTAAATTCTGTTGGCCGTCTTTCTTTTCCTTCAATACATCTTCTATTTTTTTAGATAAAATAGAAGTATCCACATCAAAGTTAATTTCTGTTGCACCATTTACTATTTTTTGGGTTTCAATTCCTGCCTTTTCTTTTTGTCCATTTACTGCTACAGCTATTTTATCTTCTGCTTCTTTTGCTTTATGTGTTGAACTGCTTTTACCAGTGGATTCCGTATATGCTTCCACCACCACATTAGCTAATGCCCCTGCATTAAATCCTGCTTTTTCTCTATACCGAACATTATAAGTTCCTGCAGTCAATCCTGTTATTTCCGTTCCACTCACAGGAGTCCAAGTAGTTGACTCCGATGAAAGTTTGTATTCCATTAAAGTTGTAGTTCCTGTTATTTTTCCATCATTTAATGCTGATGTGGGTGCAACACCTGCCAGTCCTGTGGGTGCTTGTTGGTCTTGTTTCCCTGCCAATATACGATATTTGGCCCAATTTGCCCCATCCTCTGAAACTAGGGATATATAATAATTATTATAAACAGGTAATTCTACCATAGGAATACTTGTATTAGAATTATGATCGGTTAAACTATTCACACTGGCCCCTACCGTATCATCAAAATATTTAATGGTTGCGCCAGTAGGGAAATTCAACCTGGTCTCAACATCAGAGATGAGGCTTTCCCCGGGAACAATAGAATACGTACCACTTGATATGATTTTGTTTCCTTCATCCACAACCAGTCCATCATCTTTGGCAGTAATGACCGTACTGCTGTTTTTTGATACAACAAGATGTATCGTAGCCTCTTTCTGAATATTATAATCAGATAGGGTCCTGCCATCCTCCAATTGCTTCCCAGCAAAAATTAATCTCTGCTGCTCAGGTGGAATGCCTTCTTTATCTTGTATTTTAGCTTTTATAATCTTAATAGATTCACTTGCTTCAACATCTAACGTTATATTTTTTCCTGTTAATGTTCTGACAAATATTTGCATTGCATATGCGGTACTGAAGGTAGAAAATACTAGAATTAATGTTATGGTCCATACTATCATTTTTCTTAGAATTTTATTCATATGTAACTCCTATCAACAAAATAAATTTCCCATTACCCTACTATTTTAGTTCAATATTATATCTTATTATTTTACATTATTTTCTATTATCTCACAATGTTTTTGTATCACCATTGCACTGCCCACAGTATTTTTATTATCTTCATATTTTTCTCCTGTTATATTCAATTTTTTCTATAAAAAGCAGGATAAGGACATTATCTGCCCTTATCCCGTGTTAAATATATTTTTTTCATTTTTTCTTCTGCATTTAGAACATCATTCCGTTTATAACCTGTTCAATTAAAAGCAGCGCCCCTTTTATCCCTATATGGGTTTTAGGAATTACATCTACATAGCCCATGGTTGGTAAAGAGATTTCTATACCACTAAACCTCAGTTCCGTAAGTTTTAACTTTGCTATGGTATTTGCGCTGGCAAATACCAGTTCGCTGTTGGTCTCTAAAATATTGTTTTCCAGGGAAGCCTCCATACTGTGAAGCTTTAGAAACTCTCTCAGCTTTAACTGCATATTTCCGGGATCATACGAAGCATTTAAGATAGATATACTTTCTGCCACCATGCCAAAATACTCTACCAGAAAAGTTACATAGCTATAGCACTCCGACCAGTTTCCTTCTACTGCAAAAGGCACACCTTTTGGTAGACCTGTTAAAGAATTTAATCTGGATAAAAATATATATGCCCGTGCTCTGGCTTTTTCACTTTCCTCTAAAAACTGTTCCATTCCTTCATGGTCTGTCTCCAGAAATCTACAGATATCTTTTATAAAACCTTCAACCGCCTTAAATCCTACCGGCATTCCCTCACACAGGTAATAAGGTGTTCCGAATTCCTGCTTTAGATACGCCGCTATGTTTAGTCCATATTCGGGATTTATAACAATATTTAAATCTGCGTTACCTGCTTCTTTTAAACTTTCCAATGTTAAGTCACAAGATAAAACTGCATTTACCTGAATGCCGCACATATTTAATAAACGCTTCAGTTCCTGAATGTCCCCCTCAAAGTGTTTATGTATGATGGAGATTCCCAAAAGATTTACCACCTTTTTAAGGTGACTACCATGATTTTCTTTTTCTGCTTTTTTCTTTATCCATCCTCTTTCCAATAGTTGAGTGAATAACTGTATTAATGAATATTCAAAACCTTCACATACCGTTTTGGAATATCCTGGCGTCTGGATAAACACGCAGGGAATATTTTCACAAAATTCTTCTGCTATTCCCTTCAGATCATCACCAATTAAAGATGCTCCCGGTGAATTTACTATACATATTATATCAAACTCCATATTCTTTTTAAAAAAAGTTAAGGCTTCTATGATTTTATTTTTGCTTCCATACACATAATCCCTTTTATCAAGATATGTGCAAGGTACTCTGGGTTGTCCGAAGTACCATTTCTCAGGATAGTTCAAAGGATCCAGTTCTAGCTGCTTTGTATTTTGATTATCTGAAGTAGCAGAATGATAGAACTTGCACCCAGTAGGTCCATTGATTAAAACGATAGCTTTAGGAATCCCCTCCAGTCCAAAAACAATACCGGAGAAGCTATCTGGTGTAATATTTTTTAAATAATCGTTCATCTTTTTTCCATTCTCCCTGTAAATTTAATTTTATTAAAGATGCCCATCTTTCTACCATACTGCATCCTGAAAAGAAACCTGCATCCGGGCACATAGGTATGGTATCGGTTATGCAGTTTTTATATGCTTTACCTGACTCATAATTAGACAGTAAAATATCCGGATTATATTTTTCTATATCACTTTCCCTCTTTTCATTATCATAATTTTCTTCAATGAGAAAACTATGATTCAATTGAGTTCTGAAACCTTCGTCCTGTGAAAAGTTGAGTATACATACTTTTACAATTTCTATCCCCGCATCAATAGCTGCCGTCAGAATCCAGTCAAGACTATGATTGTATGTAATAATCATAAGTCTCTTGCCTTTTAACGTAGCTTTAATTTTTTCAATTCTTTCCTTATAGACGGCAGTATTTTCTTCGACAATTTTTCGGGCTACATCACTTTCTCCCATTACTGAACTTATTTCCTTAAGCCACTGTGCAGTTTCAGAAAATCCCACAGGAAATTGCTTATCGAAAAATTTACAGCCATATTTTTCTTTAAAGAATTTTTCCAGAATCATACCTGTATAGTCTTTATATGCCAGTAAATTCAATTCAGCCTTACAAAAATTCTTCAGTTTATCAAAGGTTGTGTTGCAAAGGAACCTGCAGTTTACTGTTATATTCATCTGCTTTAAATATTCTTCAATTATTTGAAAATTACTTTCTGTATTTTTAGCAACAACCTTCTCAAATACGATGTTTACTATTTTTTTCTCAGGTTTAACGCTTTTATCTATGATCTGAGTTGCCAGTTCTGTATAGCATAAGAGCATCCCCTGTAAATAATCCCCTGACAAATTCCCGTCAGATTTTACCGTAAGTATTGGAATATCTTTGTCTGCTAAATCTTTTACCCGGTCAATGTCATCTCCTATGATACCAGCAGGACAAGAGCTTATCACGATGATAGCCTTAGGTTGCTGTTTGTTTATATCCTTTATTTTCTTAGTAAGTTTTTCCATGCCCCCAAAAATCATATCTGTTTCGTTCATATCTGTACATTGAAAATTAGGTGATATAGAAACAGGCATCAGCGCTCCCCGTTCAAAGAGTCTGCGCCTGCCAGAGGAACTGATACTTTGATAGGATAAATAGGCACAGTTCTTAGGCGCATGTGCCAGTATTACAGCATCCCGGATATGGATACTCATAGTCATAGCGCCATTAAATGCACACCCGTGCAAAGGTTCATTTCGAATAACATTCTTTGATAAATATCTGTTTAATGACGTAACTTCATCTTTGACTGAATGATTTTCGCTGTTTACGGTTATACCCTGATGATTTTCGCTGTTTACGGTTATACCCTGATGATTTTCGCTTTCTTTTGTTTCTGAATCACATTTGCTAAACGGTTTCTTATAGTCAGCCTTTACGGTCTGGTAAATAACGGCTTCCAATTCATCGTCTGAAAGAGGATTTGCCTCATACATTGGAACACCATCAATTATATTTCTGCTTAAAGACTTAAAGATGTCATAAATCTTTTGTTCTTCATCTTGAATATCTGCTCCTTTATTTAGCTTCATTTTGCGAGAAATAAGTTCTACAACCGTAATATTTTTTCTTTCTGCCTGGGCAAAAACATTGCTTCTTGGAATTTTAGCACATACAGGCAGTCCCACTGCTGCTGCAAAAGCATAAACTTTTCTGTCTTCATCTTCAATATTACGGGAATTATATAACAGGCCGGCTACTCTGTACTTGCCATTTTCATAATTCTTTATCCCTCTGAGAATATTATTGGCTGCATACATTGCCATATATTCTCCAGAGGTCACTAAAAAAATAGTATCCGCATATTCTCTTCGTATAGGAACAGCAAACCCCCCACACACAACGTCACCCAAAACATCGTACAAAGTTATCTCATATTCTTCCTTAACCCTGAACTGCTCCAGAAGTTCAAAAGATGTAATAATTCCTCTTCCTGCGCACCCAACTCCAGGCTCAGGCCCTCCTGCTTCTACACACCCAACAGAACCATATCCCTCAAACAATATGTCTTCTTTTTTATAATCTAACGCTCCTGTTGTTTTGATATAGTCTAAAATCGTTGTTATCTTTCTCCCGTTTAACAGAAGTCTGGTTGAATCATGCTTTGGATCACAGCCGATTTGTAATACCCGCTTTCCTGAGTCAGCAAGTGCCGCTGATATATTTGCGCTAAGCGTAGATTTTCCAATACCACCCTTCCCATAAATAGCTATTTCATTTTTCATTAGTACCTCCATACCTTGCTAAAGACTTGTTGAGTTCAGATTTAAGCAATTTATAAAACCTTTATTCTTACATACCTGCCATCAAAAACCGGAATACCTGGATTAAATTCAACAGGTTTACTGAAAAGTGGTCCATCACATACAAAGGTATGGTATTCGCCATTCTCACCGCATGCATCAACACCCTCTGACTTTAGCTCTGCCACAAGCTCTCTTGTCAGCTGTTTTCCTATATATTTTGCATCCATTTTCTGTGTATCTATAACGGTGATATAAGTTATAAATCCACTGTCTATAAAATCATAAACCACCTGCTCCCTGGATTTTTTCCAAAGGGGAAGCAAAGGCTTTATATCTGCATTGTTACATCTATCTGTGTTCCACGCCAGATGTTCTTCTATATCTATATCTCCAAAGACACAGACTTCTGCACCTTTAGCTCTCTCTTCTTTTAAGACTCTTTCAAAGTTCATTTCGTAATCTTTGCCTGAGGTTCTTATTAGTCTTATAGGTATTTGTAAAGAATCACAAAGCCTTTCTATCATTTTTTCGTCAATGCCGTGAAACCACGTTTTGTTTTTATCTTCATTATATGTCATTATTAAACTTTGAGGTTCAAACCCCATGAGAATTGCTTTATATATAGCTAGGGTGCTGTCTTTGCCACTGCTGTATGATCCTGTAAATTTCGTATTACTTTTCAATTCCATCTGCCTCCTCCATTATGATGATTTCTGTTTATAAAGCTTACATCGATTCTGCCTGATGACATACAAAAAGCTGTAACATTACTGTTACAGCCGTTTTTCTGCAATTATTAATTTTGTAGAACTCCGTGGGATACCCACCCTTGTTCAAGCCCTCCGAAATTACCCGTCGAAGACTTTTGAAAATTTATGCAGGTCTTCTGGCTCATGGGTCATCATTCCCTTCAACCTTCCCAAGCTAAAAGCTCAGTGGTATATCATTCATGAGGATTAAAAGCCTCATAAACTCAATCTGATGGAACTCTTCATATACAGCGGCGGGGACCGCGCAGGACTTTTACCTGCTTCCCTCTTAGTCTGCAGATAACAAAGAATAGTTGGTTGTTATCTATGGGCAGAACATAAATTTCTATTTATTTGTTACTTTATGCTATCATTTTCCCTATTAACTGTCAACATAGTTTGATCAGAGGGACTCTATATTTTTTAAGGCACCCTGAATGTCTGAATAAACTAAGGGCTGCATACTGCTGTTATACATTTGAGGATTTGCTTTACGTAAAGCACTGCAAATGCATTCTTTTAATTCTGGCTTATATTTAACAATGTCTGGCAGCGTCTTAATACACTGTCTTGCTGTAATGGGCTTATCATCCATTATATGTTTCAGATATTCGTCAATAACCTCGTCCACTTTGAAATCATTATCCCATCTGGCATTGGCAGCAATTAAAATCAATCCTCTTGTCCTGACGTAAGAGTTTAAATCATCCAGCATTTCCACAAATGTATCAAAATAAGGGTAGACAGCATCTGATTCAGCACTCACAGCTTCCAGCTGTTTTAAGCATTGATATGCAGATTTATTATCTTTATCTTTTAAACCACAAACCAACTCATTGATATGGTTCATTACACTCACCTTCTTTTTTACTGATCAGACGAAGTAATAATCACTCGTCTTGCATCTGCATCCCATTTTACATCCGCACCCAGATTTTCTGATACAAACCTCAATGGAACCAGCGTAAAATCACTTTGTATAAGAGGTGCCGTATCCAGGGAAACTTTAGAACCATTTACATAGGCCACCTGACTTCCGATACTTACACTGACTTCTTTACCATGGATGCTGGCAGAAGCAGTCTTTGCTTTATTATCCCATTTTACCTGGGCACCTAAAGATTCAAAAATCTTTCTCATAGGAACCATAGTCCGTTGATTTTTCATAATCGGTTCACAATCAAAATATAACTCTACCCCATCTAAATATACGGTAATTGGCTTTAAACCTTTTTTCTCAGAAAAACTGTCTGGAATTTTGAAATAGCCTACACGTGAATTATCCCCCGTGTCAGGATCACCTATAGACACAAAAGCATAGCCATCCTTGGTCAGTAAAATATTATCAAAAATGGTAGGGAGAACTTCTGCCCCATACTTATTTACTAATCCAACTTCATTATAATAATACTTATAAACAACCTGAAAATCATTTAGGAAATCTCCAGTATTTGAATACTTAAATCCCGTTAAATTATTTCCTGCTGAATCAAGAAGTGCAAATCGCTGATCATAATCATGTGGGGGCACTACTCCCGGGGATACTCCCCGAATTTTCCTCCTAAATATAGGTCGTCACTAAGATATCTAAGGTCGAAATCCTTATATCCTGTTAGCATTTTTTCATCTTTGTTCAGATATCCACTTACTTGTAAATTATGTATGGTTTTTTCTACACGAATTCTATCCTTTGTTTCTATGTTAAAAGAAGAATACTCCTTAGTACTCAGGATTTCACCAGAAGCGTTAATTAGAAATGATTTCTGGCCCTTCTGAGCTTCAAAGTATCCTTTATCATTCTCCACAATTCCATCATATTCAATGGGAACTACAAGATCCCCCACTTTGTTTACAATTCCCCACTTACCGTTAAGTGATACAAGAGCAAGGCCATTATGAAAGGGTTTTGCCTCATCGAATTGCTGGGAAAATACTTGTTTTCCTGCCTTATCCACATATTCCCACTTTTTATCTTTTGATACTGCAGAAAGTCCTTCATAAAACGGAGTGCAGTAATCATAAATCAATGGTATAATCTCCCTCCCGGATAAATCTAAAAAGCCATATTTGTCGTTTTTAGATACTCTGATGGTATCCTCACTAATATGCGGAGCATATCCATAGTGGTTGTTTGTCAGGGGCTTCCCTGCAGTATCTAACAGGTCAAATAAACGTCCATCTATAGAGGCTGAAAACAGTCCTTTACCAATATACTCAAACTCCTTGTACTTTCCCTCTTTATCTTCAAAAATAAGCTTTCCGGTTTTATCCATTACCCCTTTATGTCCATTAGACTTTAAAGTTACGGTAGCATAACCCATAATAAATGATCCTATGTCACTATAGTTTTTCCCATCTATGGTCTTTATTCCGAAAGAATCAATATATAAATACTGGCTTCCTTTTTTCATTAAAGTCATGCTTTCTCCACCTGTACTGCTGGAAGAATATCCATCATAAGTATCAGGTTTAAGAACAACTTCGCCTTTTCCGTTGACAAAAGCTGTTTTACCAGCAGCATCTGAATTATTACTTATATTGAGCATGTAAAACCCTGTGTCCGAATCGTCCTGAATATTATAATGAGTACAGTTCTTTCCAAAATCATACCAAGTAATATTTACACCTATATCTCCTATAGATTTTTGTCCTTTGGTATTTGCATATGCATTTCCCGTTATTCCACTCATGATAATGGAAAACACTAAAAGGCAGCTAGAACTTTTAACAAACATTTTTTTGTAATTCATTTTATCCCCTATTTTCCTTCTTTTTTGTTTTTATTTTCCTGTCCTGTTACGCCAGGTAACCGACTAAAAATATACCCACAACTTTTTTCGTGTATCATAATAAATGCTTAAACCGTTTGACTTATTTCTGTATCGATGCATCTTGTTTTCCAGGTCGTCCATGGTTGATATTTTTCCTACACAAAATAAGTTCACGCCATTATCCGTCTTTTTCTCAAAATCTATAACAAGACCATCTTTGCACATCTCATAAATCTTATCCATTAGTTCCTCTTGAGGCTCACTTATTGTTCTTTTCCTTCCCTTAAACTCCTGCATCAATTTGTAGGAAATAACTCTTTTATATTCCGATACATTTTCCATATATACATTATTCCACCACCCGTCATCATGGCAAAGGTATGCATAATTGTTATTTAAACTTTTAATCTTAAAGCAGTGAAGTGGTTCTTTTTTATGGCTCATATATAGTAGCTCTGCTAACTCTTCATTTGTCACGTACTCCAGCTGCTGCTGATCTGTATAATCAACCCAGCAAAAATCCCCATAATGATATACATTTTCATTTATAAAAGCTTCCGCCATTTCTTTGGGAACATATTCTAAAAGCAGATTCATATTAAATGAACAGTTGTTTGGAAAACCCGCTAGTATTAAATAGCCTTTGTTCACTATATTTAATCCCTTAACAAATTCCTTAAAGATAACCCCAGAGGTATGTACTAAATTCTGTTCTTCATCAATTCTTACATAAATTGAATAGTTCTTCATACCATTTCCTTTCAGTAACATAATCTGTAGTTATGTATTTTCATTTTAATTCCATTACGTTCAAACCCATCTTCTTCAGAAATATAGTTAAACCCAAAATGTTTGAGGATTTTTTCACTGGCCACATTATCTGTAACCACATCTGCAAAAAAAGTTACATCATTATATTTATTTCTCATATAGTTTAACAGCCAGTCTGTTGCCATCGTTGCATATCCCTGCCCCCAGCTTGACTTTCTAAATTGATAAAACACTCCATATTGGCCTTTTTCTTTATCCACACAGGGACAACCAATGATTCCAATAACTCCATCCCCATTGCTGACAATAAAAACGTCAAAGGATTTTAATATCTGGATTCTTTCATTAATTTCCTGCAAGGAGCAAGGTTCTTTTATATTCGTATACCTGATAACGTCTTCATCAGACCAAATCGCTAATAAATCATTTGCATGAGACTCATGAAGCGGTTGATATTTTAATTGATTCATTTCTTCACCTCAGTTGTATAAAGTCAGTCTGACTGACCATTTCTGTCTGTTGAGATATCATACCATATATTGCTATTGGTTTCCACTACCCGCATAAAAAAAGAACCAGTCCTTTCAGACTGGCTCCTGGATATTATCTTTTTATTAACGATTCAACATCCATACAGAATAATTAAGTACTCCGGCAAAACTAACCCAAAGAATATATGGAATCATCAAATAACCTGCTGTCTTGTCAATTTTATAGAATTTTACAGTAGTAATAACAATCAGAATCCAAAGAATAATCAGCCATATAAAGGCTAGACCTCTCATACCAAACCCAAAGAACAGTATGGACCAGAAGAAATTCACTATGAGCTGAACCGCATAGAATATAAGTGCACTTTTAACATTCTGATTTTCCGTGCCCTTTAGATAAATTCTATAACTGGCTATACCCATGAGGATAAAAAGTATAGTCCACACTATAGGAAATATACTTCCTGGAGGCGCAAAATCTGGCTTATTCAGCTGTTGAAATTTTGCCATAGTGTCTTTGGTCAGGAATGCACTTAATGCTCCCACAGCAAGGGTATGGCTACTGCAACTATAAATCCTAAAATGCTGCCTTTTTTGGTTGTATAAGTTTTCTCCACTTAAACCACTCCTTCTTTATCCGCTTAGTACCATTATATTTTAGTATTTCCCGAATATGTCACCTATTAAACAGGCAGGAATTAATTTATCTCTGGTCAGTATATGGTAGTTTCTAAGTTCTATATTACCATTATAACACTTTTTCAATAAATACGTTTACTAATCTTGCATCAAACTGAGTACCTGCATTTTTTCTCAATTCTTCTGTTGCAGCATTCTCTGACAAAGCTCTCCTATAGCTTCTGTCACTGGTCATGGCATCATAAGCATCGATTATTGCAACTATCCTTGACATCAGTGGTATTTTTTCGCCCTCCAAACCTCTTGGATATCCTTTTCCATCCCATCGTTCATGGTGGTATAATACATACTCTGCAATGTCTGACATACCATTTGCTGTACATAGTATCCTATATCCGATTTCTGGATGTCGTTTTATTTCTTTCCATTCATAATCTGTGAGTTTTCTGGCATTATGAAGGACATTATCATCGATAGCTATTTTTCCTATATCATGAAGGAGTCCAACAGTCTTAAGTTCCATAATCTGGTCTTCTGTCAAACCAAGGGCTATCCCCATCTTTTCGCATTCCTTTGCAACTCTGTTAGAATGTAGTTCCTCCATTTTGTTATTCTTATGAAGAGTATCAATAATAGTATTTATTGTATTTCCTTTCATATTCTGACTTTCATAAAGCTTTTTCTTATACATATACCGTTCCGCTTTTTTAATTATCTCATGGATATCTTCGCTTTCCTGTGTCTTAGTTCCATAACCAAAAGAAATGGAAACATCAATTAATCCAATCTTTTCATTTAAGGCCAGCTTCTTTATATGTTTGATAATTTGTCCCGCTTCAAGAGAATCGGTTTTTGGGAACAGAATTACAAACTCATCTCCTCCCAATCTGGCAATAATATCAGATTCTCTGCAGCTTTCTTTCATTACTTCTGTTACTTTTTAAGAAGCTGGTCTCCATCTGAATGTCCAAAGGTATCGTTAATCAGCTTTAAACCGTTCACATCCCCCATTGCAATAGTAATTGGGAGATTCTGCTTTGTATCAATTTTTTTCAGTTCTTCTTCATAGAATCTTCGATTATAAATACCAGTAAGTTGGTCGTGATAACTTAAATAAAGAATTTTTTCTTCCGTTCTTTTACGCTCAGTTATATTTCTTGCAATACTTAAAAAGACTTTTTTATCTTTTAACAAGATGCCCTGTAAACTTACTTCAACATCAATAGCAGTTCCATTTTTAAGATAATGTACGGTTTCAAAAATTTCCCCATTTATATATTTACAATTTAGTTCACCACTGGAATATGAAAACTGGTCAAGATGCCTTAAATCAGAAATATTCATCAGTAAAAATTCTTCATGGGAATAGCCATAAATTCTTGCTGCAGCAAAATTACTTTCAAAAATATTTCCCTCTTTATCCGTAAAAAAGATAGCATCATTGGTATTTTCAGCAAGAAGCTGGTACTTTTGCATTCTTTCCTGCATCTGCTCACCTTCAGAAACTTTTTCTTCCAGTGCTTCATTTATTTCCTGCAATTCAGTTGTACGTTGTAAAACCTTTTGTTCCAGTTGTTGATTTAAAACGTTTATTTTTCTCTCAGCTGTTTTCATCACTTTTCCGATTACCGCCACTACAGTAACACCAATCACAGTAATAACCAAAGCTATGACAAGAATCAGGCTGCGAAGGTAGACAGCTCTCTTCAGTACAGCGCTTTCATAATTACCTACACCCAGAGTCCAATTAGTGTTTGGAATCGGTGCCATTGCTGTAATATGTTTCTGACCATCCAGACTGTAACGCAAAATACCGGCCTTTCTAAGTCCCAGCTTTTTTAGTTCAATCCCGAAATCTTTGAACTCCCCTTTTGTTTCAATTTCGTTAAATACGCTCCGCTTATCTTTAACGATCTGTTTATCTGGGTGAATATAAACAATTCCGTCCGAACCCAGAACGAAAACATAACCTTCTTCTTTGTCTATAGATAGTTCCTGACTTATTTCACGCCCATCTCTTCGCCCAATCAAAACGCCAATAACCTGATTTCCATTTTTTATTGGCACTGCCTCCATTATAACTGGCTCACCTGTTACTCTGCTAATTATTACATCTGAGATATTTGCCTTTCCATTCAATGCCTCCTGAATATATTCACGATCCCCCAATTGTGCAGTTTCATCATTTAAAATATAATGGGCCACTCCATCCTGGGTAACAATAGCCATATCCAGATACCCCAAAGTATTTACATCCTTAGAAAGCATTGTTCTCTGTATAATAATATCCATTGATTTTACTTCCGTTTTATCCGCCTCAGCTTGTAAAACTGCCAGGTTTTTTGATAAAACAATCCCTGCACGATTTGCACATTCTTTCGAATATTTCAGCATTGATGTCTCGGTTTCGTTTAAAAGTGCTGTAGAACTTAATTTGGTAGCTATAAGTCCTAATATAAATAAAGCAATAATGAGAAGTATTCCGATTAATAGTGAAACCTTTTTAGCTAAATTCATTTTCTTTCCTTCCAAATAAGTACAAATTACTTTAGACAATCTCAAATATTTCCCACAATTAAAAACAGCGTACCCTTATTTTTTAGTAAAAGTTAGAATTACTATGCCATGAATTTCCTATTTTTATTACTATTTAAACAAAATTCGACATTTTTTTCAATAAATAAATTAAAAAATATATATTTTATTTTTAAGTAAATAATTTTTAGAGGTTCTCATTTAAAAAAATAACAGCAGAAAAAAGTTTTAATACCTTTTCTTGCTGTTATAGCATTAACTTATCATTTTTTGCGTGATTTTTTCTCAACATACATTTTCTGATCTATGGTATTTAAGAATAGTTCAGAACTTTTCCCGATTGACGGGTGATATACCGCATACCCCATACTAAAACTTAGTTCATATGGCTTTTGTGAATGTTTGTTAAAGTTTAGAAGGTTACTATTAATACGCTGTATGGTAATTTCTAATTCAGAGTCCTGATCCGAATCAAGAATTATACAAAATTCATCTCCTCCATAACGTGCAATGAACTCATTATTTTCAAATGAATTGCGTAAAATATTAACAGCATCTGATAATGCAAGATCCCCTTCATAGTGACCAAACTGATCGTTAATTGACTTAAAATTATCAATATCGAGAAGTATCGCTGAGAAGGATTGATTACTGACTGCAGCGGCAATTTTATTCTGCATATATTTGTCCAGTTCCTTACGATTAAAAACGCCAGTTAGATAATCTATAGACATTTTCAAATTTTGAATGTTTATAAATACAATCTGAGCCGCTAAAGTTCCACAAATCAATGAAAAAGGTAATCCAAAAATCAAAAACTGTAATCCCCATCCAAGTAAGGGTAAAAGCAGGAAAAAAATCAAAGATTTATAATGTCTTACTTCTATTTTTGGCTTATGCTTAATAATAAACACCTGGATAATCAGCATCATGACCAGGAGAATCATCATTGGAAGCCAGAATAAATGACCCCGATGATACATTCTGTCATCATCAAAATAGAAAATCTGTCCTGTAAAGGCTGTTGAAATTACTACCATACTGCAAATCACAGCTAATATCCAAAGAATATTATATATTCTCTGTTTTAATATTTTGTCCATATTATAAATCTGTGCACAAACATAAAGGTAAAATACGGGAAGCAGCATTGTATTAATAATAATTTCAAAATAATTACCTGCGGCTGCAAAAGGGAAAAACCAATCAGATGTCTGATTAAGAGTACTTACAATATCTGCTACAAACGAGAGCAGCATCATAACCAAAATCAAAGGAAAATAGCATTCCTTTGTGAAACTGGTATTTCGGTATCGTCTGTCCATTATAATAAAAAAGCTTAACTGAAGCATGCAGTATATGCAGATACATAAGTAGGGCATAGAAAACATAAAAACTTCTCCTTTAAACATTATGTCCCACATTTTACTACATTTTTTCTTTTATTTCAATGTACTTTTAATGAGGCAATTGAGCAGAAAGGAAAATTATTCAACTTTGTTTGGTATCACAATCGTTCCGCATCTAGAGCAGTAATAGGCCTCTGTACAATAATCTGTCAAAGTATCGGTTACCACTATTTCTCCCTTACGTTCATTGGCAGCAAAATATATCTTGTGTTTTTTTTCACTCCAAAAAATTCCGTTGGCACTCTGAATAAACCCATGAATCATTACGTCATTACATTTTGGACATTCCATCATTGTTCCTCTTTCTAAATTTAAGATTGTAATTGCTTATATTCTTCATATATAAGATTATACGATAACTCCCGGAGACGGCTTAGCTAAAATACCAGCATACCCTCATCATCAAACTTGAAATCAGGTCCCCAGGCAACTTCCCAATAATAACCGTCCAAGTCAGAAAAATATGCGTGGTATCCACCCCAAAAAACATCCTGAGGCTCCTTAACAATTTCAGCTCCGGCATTTCTAGCCAACTCTATTACTTTTTCAACATCTTCCCTATGTTCCACATTATAGATCAATGTGATTCCTCCAAAACCATTACCGATTTGGGGTGTGTGTTCTTTACTAATATCTTCCGCTAATAAATCCAAAGGATAAAGTTCAAACTTTGTTCCAGTCGTGTTAAAGAATACAACTTGGGGGCTATCACCTTTTTCCTCGGTTTGAAACCCTAGCCTGTCCCTGTAAAACTGAAGGGCTTTTTCCATGTTTCTTACGCCTAAACAAATACAAGTTATCTTATTCATAATACCTCCCTGTAAATTAAAATTTATCATATTCCTGTTATATGCATAACAGAATGTATATCTTATGTTGCTAATTGTCAGGTTGCTCATCTGACAAAATAGGTATTCAACCTCTTCTATTAATTTCATCTGTTATTAGTGATTTAGAAATGTACATCGCTTTAATCATGTTCGTGAAACGAGTATGATTAGAGGTATCCTCCGGGAATTTTTGCTGTGCTTTTTCACACTTATTGATAATCGAAGATACTTGCTGTAGCGCTTCTATCAATTCTTCTTTTATATATTTTTCTATAACGTCTTCATCCATTATCAATGATTTGGAAATATACAAAGCTTTTATCCTGTTCTTAAGGAGTGTGTGCTGAGAGGTACCCTCCACAAATTTAGGCTGTATTTTTTCACATCTGCTGATTACGGAAGACACAATTTGCACTGCTTCTTTTAACTCTTCTTGTGTATATTTGTTCACACGTTCACCTCAAATTCTGATTTTTTGATCTTCTGGATTATATAAATAGTCAATACCTCTATTCATAATTAGATAAGGACAAGGAATTGCCCCTGTCCCTTATCCTAGATTTATAACTAAGGTCTCCAAATATGCCAAAGGTGATTATTTTCACCTTTCACAAATACATCTAATCGATTGCCTCCCCAAGACACCGCCCCAGGTTCTGAGGTTAATTGTCCATCAAGGGATTGCCAACCACCCCATCTTCTTCCATTCCAGGTTCTATAGAGCAGCTGATTGTTACTCCCACGTGCGAAAATATCAAGGCGATTAACACCAGTAGATGCTGCAGCAGGACCTGAACTTATGGCTCCTCCGCCTAAGTCTTCCCATGTACTCCAACTTGAGCCATCCCACCATTTATGCCACAGGCTATTATTTTGTCCTCTACCAAATACATCAATTCTATTTGGCCCCCAAGACACTGCTGCAGGAGCAGAAGTAAGTACGCCACCCAAGTCTTCCCATGTACTCCAACTTGAACCATCCCACCACTTGTGCCATAATGCATTGTTCTGTCCTCTGCCAAATACATCTAAACGGTTGGACTGCCATGATGATACGGTAGGTGCAGATGTTAGCACTCCGCCAAGATCTTCCCATCCACTCCAGCTTGAGCCATCCCACCATTTATGCCATAATGCATTATTTTGTCCTCTGCCAAATACGTCAATTCTATTTGGCCCCCAGGACACTGCTGCAGGAGCAGAAGTAAGTATACCACCTAAATCTTCCCATGTACTCCAACTTGAACCATCCCACCACTTGTGCCATAATGCATTATTTTGTCCTCTGCCGAATACATCTAAACGATTAGACTGCCATGATGATACGGTAGGCGCAGATGTTAACACTCCACCGAGATCCTCCCACTTGCTCCATCCTGAAGGCGGTTGTTCTTTCGGAGGCTGCTCTTCTAAATTTTGTAATGTAAAGCGTATAATATCTTTTATAATCCTGGTAATACGATTGGCTGGTACACCAAATCCTCTTAAAGTTGCAAGAATAAGTAAATTATCCCGGCTATACGCATCAAATAATCGATTTGTTTTTTGTTCAATGTTGCCAGTGTAGTTTTCTTCTTTATTTATTACGTAACTTACAATCCCTCTAAAGATATTACGGGCAATCGGTCTTTGTACTCTATATTTTTGAAGCTCCGTATAATAATCTTTAAATTGCTGATTTATCAATGCCATAATTTTATTAATTTCATCCGGTCTCTGATTCACGATTACCGTATTCCATTGCTTCTCATCATATTGTTCATCAGAATCAGCGATGAGGTTATTACAAAATGGGCAAATATGTATATTGGTATCTTCTTGATTTTGTAAATATGAATTATTCTTATAATATGGTTTCATTTATGTATCACTCCTTAAAATCACATTATTATATGATATTAAGGAAATCTATAAATGGTTAACAGGATAACTCAAGAATTTTTCACCAATACACCACCATGATAGCAAATAATTTTTTCTGCAGGATGTGCTAATAATCGTTGCATGGATGCGTTGGCTTTCTCGTTGTCTAAGGTAAACTGAGGATTAGCCAAAACGGGTCTGCCGTCTTCCAGTGCCATGGCATCACCAGAAATAAGGGTGTTAAATTCTGGAAGATACAATGAAATATGTCCTGGGGTATGACCTGGAGTGGAGAGAACCTGGCAGCCACCACAAAATGGTAACACCTCATCATCCAAAAGCACCTGATCAACCTGGACAGGCTCAACAGATTTTAACAGCCTACAGAATGCATGTCCAAAGTCCTGCATATCTGCTGGAAGATCTTTTTGTAGCTGCTCTGCCTGCTCCAGCCGAAGTGATTTCTGAATACCGGAGATGTAAAGCGTTTCTTCAGCCGAAGCCAGAATGTTCACATTAGGATACTTCGTTTTAAAGGCTGCTGCCGCACCAACGTGGTCGTGATCTTGATGTGTAAGAATAATGTGGGTGACAGCTTCTGGAGAAAGCCCGTTATTATGAAGTTCTTCCTCAATTTTAGAAAGAGAACCCACATAACCACAATCCACTAGTACGCAATTGATATGGTCGCAAAGAACTACTGGATAAATATATTCTGTATCTTTTCCATAAGACATTTCAATCTTTAATATTATAAGCCTATTCATTTAATCTCCTTTAGCCTTTCATATTGTATGCCCCTATATTTTTATATATTTTATACATTTTGAACAAGGGCTTTTAATAATGCCTCAATAGATTTCCTGGTTCTTTCGTCTGTCAAATTGCCGGCCTCATCAAACTTCGTATTTGCGTTGGCAATAAAGACTTCAGGTTTATTCAATGGAATAAGATTTAGTGAAACACATACCTGCCTCAAATGATACTGAACTCTGGCACCCCCAAGCATGCTTGGAGAAGCACTCATTATTGCAAGTGGTTTACCATACAACGGCAATGGCTCTCCTCTTGACGCCCAGTCCAGCGCATTCTTCAAAACAGGAGGGATTGAAAAATTATATTCCGGTGTGGAAATCAGTATAGCATCCGCTTCAGACAATGTTTTCTTGAAATCAGCCACTGAAGCTGGTAACCCCTGTGCTTCAAGATCTTCATTTAGAAAAGGTATTTCAGCCAGGTCAAGAATATCTAATACTGCATTCTCCGGAAGTAGCATTTGAGCAGCTCTCAATGCTGCTTTATTATATGAATTTCTTCTCAGGCTACCTGTAAATCCAACAATTTTAATTACTTTATCCATAATTAACCAACCTCCTTATAATTCTTTTGTAATATGTTATTTTATAAAAGTATTGTTATCCAACTCACTGAACGCTAAATCAAGTTCTTCCTTTGTATTCATGACAATGGGGCCCCCCAGGCAATAGGTTCATTCAATGGTTTAGCAGATAAAAGAATAAAACGAACACCTTGATTTGCTGCCTTAATCCAAAATTTATCACCATGGCTGAATAGCACAGCTTGCTTTTCATCAACTAAATCTTCAGGATTATTAATTGATTCATTTGGGTCAAATATTGCTTTTCCAGTAAAAATATAGACAAATAAAGTATCTTCAGCATTATTTATGAAATGCCATTCCTGATTAGACTGCAATTCAACATCCAGATAGGTTGCATTAATGTATTTACCCTCAAAAGCACCTTTATGCCCTTGATACTCTCCAGCAATCACATGAACCTTTGCTCCGTTTTCATTAATCACTGGTATATCTTCTGCCTTTATGTCTCCGTAACCAGGTTCAGTCATTTTGTCTTTGGCCGGCAGGTTTAACCACAATTGAGCGCCTAACATACGTCTACTGGCTTTCGGCATTTCCTGATGAATAATACCGGAACCCGCCGTCATCCACTGGCATTCTCCATCTAGAATGCTCCCATTGTTACCAAGACTATCTCCATGCTGAATATTTCCATAGATTAAATAGGTTATTGTTTCAATACCTCTATGGGGATGCCATGGAAACCCTTTTATGTAGTCTTCAGAATTTCCTGAGTCAAATGCATCTAACATCAGAAACGGGTCATAATCCTTTGTATCCGGATACCCTATGACTCGAACCAGCTTAACACCTGCACCATCAACAGCAGGTTTGCCTTTTGTAATTTTAATTACTTTCCTCAATGTATCCATTTTCTTCTCCTTTTAGCTCGTCGCTCACCTGACTAGCATGTGCGCCCTCATACATTATAATCAGAATGCTACACTTATTTTATATAAGTCATTGGAATATATCTCAAACCGTCTGCAATTTGTTCATCACTGTCGGGAAGAAACCCTAATTTTTTATAAATTTTAACTGCATATGGGGAAGAATTAACTGTGATTTTTTCTCCAGTGCTTTCACTAATAACTGTTTCAAACAACTTTCTGCCAATTCCCTGTCCATGATAAATCTCATGGACAAAAAACAAAGCGATGTGATTGCCATCATTTCTGGTTGCGATCACGCCCACTATGTCTTTTTCTCTAAATGCACCGTACATTTTGAGTCCATCTATCGAATCTTTATTACTGATAAAGTCTATAAAAGTTTTTATTCCCTGTTGTGAATACTCTGGTGCTTCATATTGCATAAAAACGGATAATACAAGTGCCAATGCTTTTTTTCGGTTCTCAGTGCTTATCTTTTTAATTATCATTACTCACTCCTAATATGATTTTTATTAAGTTTTCTCCTTAAAAAATTTTTTCAGATATAATACTAGATATGCTCCTAATATTAATTGCGGATACTTAACTGCATAAAACAACTCAAAACTTAAGTATTTATTGAGAATTGGAGCATAAAAAAAGTATTGGTATAATGATAAAAATATCAAAATACATATTGTAGCAATATTCTGGTGTTTATTTAATTTCAATTTTATATCATCCAACAAAAACCAACCAATTATAACCCCAAATGTAAGATTTATAATTAGTCCTATGGTATTTAAGCCCCACATTCCAAAGGGTAAATACTCGTTAATTTTTTCTTGTAAATAAACAACAAATAAATAAAATATAATAAAAATAACAATAGAAAATATCTTGTTAATTAAATAGTATGGGAATTTGTGGTTCATACCATCTACCTCCAGATAATCAATCTATTTTCTGGGTGTCGTTCACTTGGCTAGCAATAGCTTCCACTATGGATTTCCATGTTCCCTTAGGCATATCATGTCCCATTCCTTCGATCAAAAGTAATATAGCATTAGGTATTGTGCATGCCGTATCTTTTCCAGCTTCAACAGGAAACAATGTATCTGCAGTTCCATGAATTACCAGTGTTGGAATTGTTAATAATGAAAGGTGTTGTCTCCTATCACCATTAGCAACTAACGCTGCATTTTGACGTACAGCTCCTTGCGGATAATAAGAACGATCATAGCTTTCTTCACAATAGCGCCTTGCACGTTCTTCTTCAAAAGGAAACCCCTCACTCCAAATATTTTTCCACATATGTAAAGTATAATCAATATATGCATCCCGTCCAGTTGGAGGTGTTGCTGTGACAATCGCTAATGTTTCCGGTGATATTTGAGGATTATTCGGATTACCGGTAGATGACATAATAGAAATTAAACTACATATACGAGAAGGATGCCTATAGGCAAAAACCTGGGCAATGGTGCCTCCCATAGAAGCACCACAGATGTGAGCCTTCTTTATTTCCAGTGCATCTATCAAACCAGCCACATCATCAGCCATATCTTCCAATGTATATGCTGTGTCAATCGGTTTACCCTCTTGTGCTGCCTGGTATATTCTCTCCATATCAGGAATACCAGCCCCATCAAATTTTGTAGACAGTCCCGCATCACGGTTATCAAAACGTATAACTTGTAAACTTTCTTTTGCAAGCATTTCACAAAAATCTGGTTCCCAAAAATTTAGCTGAGCACCATTTCCTGCAATAAGCACTATTGCAGGATTTTCCTTGTTTCCAAAAATTTCATACTCAATTTGTATGCCATTGGCCCTTACATCTGCCATAACATATATCCCCTTTAATATTTTTATATTGTTCAGTTGATAATTTCGCCCTTGTTTTTTGCTAAATTTTCACGCCATTTACTTAGTTCCGTAGTTGTCAGTTTCGCCCACTCTGTTTCCTCACCAATAATTCTTAAAGGTTCTTTTGAGCGATAAGAACGTGTTAAGTTACCTGGAAATTTTTTATCAGTAACATTCGGGTCATTTTCAAATTCACCTGTTGGTTCAATTATATAAACGCGTTCTCTCCCTTCACCTTTTGCTAATGCCGCTGCAAGTCCTGCACCATTGGGATTAGCTGTAAAATAAATATGATTCATTTGAAGCTCAGGCTTGTAATTTGAAATTCCACCTGCTGTCAGTAAATCACCAACCTTTAAATCTGCCTTAGTCCCATGATAAAACGGTCCCTTATCAGAAGGCACGCCTTTATATAATTCAGATAATTCATAATTTCTTTTTGCATTATCAGAATCACCCAAATCCTCATAGCATTTTGAAATGTTTACATATAACGTTGAATATGCACTATTTACATTATCATCATTTATATTTAGCGCACACTGTAAAGATGTTTCCATCCATTTTAATTTATCTGTAATATCCTTTTGTTGACGAGCTAAATGATAAGCTGCAATAAATTTTTCATAGTCATCTGTTGCTTCATTCCATGCTTTATGAAACATAGCGCTTGCTTCTTCTACGTTCCCACTATCTTCTAAACTCATCCCCATTACACAGAGTTTAATAACACTATTATTGGGATCAAATTTTATATTCATCTAATCTTACCTCCAAATTAATTAAATCGTATGTAGACATAATGTCTTTACCACCCATAATCAGGCATACTGGCGGCATGGCAGAGTTGCCAAAACGTATGTAAGTCATCTTCCGTATCTCCCCCTTTTATTAATAAGTTATAATAAGTAAATTATAACCAAAGTTGAATTACTGTATTAGTAGTATACTTACATATGCCAAGTATTATAAGACTATATTTCCCACATTCCTTGTGTTATAATTAAAGTGAAGAGAGCAATATGAAGTTTTAATTACCATCCTAAAAATAATCACTTGAGAAGCCTTCAAATAATCAGGCAAAGTCTCTTTAAGACACTTAGTGAATACTGATTTCAAAAACCTTTAAGAAAAACTTTCCTTATAGATTTTATGTATAATATAAACATAAGAACTCCCTCTGAGCTTACAGCCATTGAAAAAAGGCATTACATTATTAGATATTTGTAGTAAGCAGGAAACTCTCTTAATAGGGAATAAATATCCCGAACATCATAGCTTGTAGAATGGGCAGTATATACATCATTCAGACCAACCTTTCGAAATGCTAATTTTGTCCTTGTTATATGATAAAACTGAGAAATTACTGTGACGGAATGAAAATTCATCTGATTCATAATGTTTTTTGTGTTTTTTGCTGTCATATAAGAATCATTTCCCACTTCATCTATCAAAATACTATTACTAGGAACTCCTTTTTCTATCAAGTACTCTTTCATTACTACTGCTTCACTGTATCCTTCTTTGCCAATTCCCCCACTGACGATAATGTAATTAAAATATCCTTTCTTATACAAATTTAGTGCTTTGTCTAGCCTGCCCTGTAATCTTTTAGAAGGGGTTCCATCTAGCTCAATTTTGTTTCCCAAAACAACTGCAACATCAGACTTCCCAAGTTCATCATTTAACCCATCAATTGTAATTATCAGCATATGTATCCCAAACCACAGTAAAAATATTATTATCATAATTCGAAGTTCTTTTTTAATTTTTTTCAAGCCCTCACCTTCAATATCTATTCCAAAATATGACTTGTCATTTTGGCTGTAAATTTACCCTAATATTGATAATAGCAACAAAGGTATCTGCACTACAGTAATGATAAATCTATTTAATTTCACCCATATTTCTTTATTCTCCATTCACTTTTAAACTTTCCATTATTCCGTTTCAAGCTTACCTAAAATAAACATAATGGGAAGTTGAAATTACTCACAAATTGAAATTTGCATTTAACCATCACACCTCACTCTTTCTGTTTAATTTAAAACGGTGCTTCACGTAATTCGGAATATTTCACATCAAACCCATAACCATATTTTTTTATTATATCTTTTACCAACTCACAAAACCAACTCGGAGCATATGGTGAAACATAGACATTACAAATTAGTTCTTTCAAATCTATTTTAATCTCTATTCCGTTTTTACCGCACTCATCAAAACCATGTACAATTGCTCTGACTTCTCTTTCAAATTCAAAAGCCTTTCTTTTATTCCAATATACTTTATTTATTCCAACAAATCTCTTGGAATAATCAATATACTTTACTTTGCCAATTGATGCTTTTTCACCAATTTGTTTTTTCAACTCTCCAAAATTAGTCTGTATTGCAATTGCATTTTCTACATTTTTAGAATACATTTTCCACATTGCTTCTGATTCATACTCATTTTCGTGCCAGCAATTTATGAAAATCATATTATCATGTCTCATTGAAATTTGCTCAACTAGTCTTCGCGCATCTACTTCAAGTTTCTCCTCTTCTATATTATGCCAACAATTATCTGGCGCTGTAATTATACTTGTCTTTGCATGGTTTAAATAATAACTATCCCATGCCTCTTTATTTCTCAATTCACCATATGCGCCTTCATATATATCTTCAAAGTCATTTGGCGACGAAAAATAAAGTGTACTATTTTTCAACATATTAATAAACTTTGCTAAATCCATATATCTCCATAATTTACTTTCAGCTTTTAATTCATTTATTATGTTTTGGGGTTCCACAATACCATTATCTGTTCTTTGGTCTTTCAATGAAAGAGATCTTAATTCATCCATACATTCTTTGCAAACTATTCTAAAAGGTCCTTTAGGGAAATCAATAACCGATACTGGCTCTCCCTCTGAAAATTGCTTATTACAAATTCCACAGCAAGATAAATCTTCCTCTTTATTATAATTATAGTCTTCGTATATCATTGTTTCCCCTTTCATTATTGAATAGCTTACCTTTGTATATATTTTGATTTAAATATATAATTACAACAAAATACTCATATATTAATCATTATCTGATAATTGCATCATAACAATCTTTTTAAACTGTGCCCTACGCTTATCTGAATTGGCATCGCTAAATGTTGATCAAGTAGATTCAGATATCATATCCGTCGTTGTTGGCAAAGGAAATAAGGAGCGTAAGATCTACATAACTCCAGCCATTAAACAGGCACAACGGCTGTAAGCACAAACACTTTGTTTATTTCTCGTAATAGAACTCACCTAACAACACACTCAATCCAGAATGTTGTAAAAAATATACAAACTGCGCCGTAAAGCAGCTACACCTATATACAAAGTATGGCCGTGTCGATATTCGCTCCCTACAACAAATTCTCGGTCACGAGAGCATTGTGACAACAGAAATATATATACATGTAGATGACAATCAGTTACAGGCTGCCATCAATGCAAGCCCGTTAGCCATGAAGTTCAGCTAAACTCATAGTAACATTCCATATTTTACTGATTTGTTACTTGTAAATTAGGATTTTTATATAAATAGATCAATTTTTCCACGCTTACTATAGTCAAACTTAGGCTTCATCTTTGCGGCGTTTCGTAATCCCATTCCAATACATTTTCCAAATACAAAAGCCTTTGGACCATTCAAATTTGAGTAGAAGGTATACGCCATCTGAGTATCTTCATTCCATGAGTCCCACAACTTTGAGCTCAAAACCATATTTTCCGAGTACAGTGGTAATACCATAGACATATAGAATTTTATTTTATCAACTGATGCCTTTTTTAACTGATCGAACAATTCTTGATAAATATTTCTTTCTGTTTCCAAGCAACTCAACAAGATATAAGACTGAGTTGATTCTGGAAACGCTGTCACGGCTAACCGATGCATTATACCTTTTACTGTATGCTTTATTTTCTTCCCATTCAAATCATATTCTGGAGCAATATATGCATAATCTGCAAATTTAATCTGTTCTGAAATTTTGATTACGCATGTCACTATACCACCATAAGTGCCTTGCATTATTTCTTTATCAAAATGGGATTTTATTGGTTCAAACTCCTGTACTTTTAATTGTAGCATTCTATACATTCCCACCATTTGAGGAGACTTGAAGGCCACTGTCTTCTTGAAACATTCTCTATAACTATCCATTCCAATATGTAACTTATAGTATTCAAAAAAAAATGCCTTATAAGCATATACAAACTTCATTTCCTCGTTTGATTCATCGAAAGCTGGCGTACCCTTTTCGATAGCAGCAAATACAATATCGTCATGCAACTCGAAACCATTTATATTTTTTTAGCTACTTTATTAGAATAATTTTGGTCTAAATGATAAATCAGGTTGCTTTAATACTATCTAATAATTGCTCAAAGTATGAGATTTCGTCAAACTCCTGTGATTGTGATAAATAATCAAGGCAGTATATGCTCTTGTTATCACAACATAATAGACTTTTGAAATATTCAGCTTCCATTTCAACTGTATTTGCTTGACCTGGCAATTCAAGACCTCTTTTAATTATTTCTTATATTTGTAAACAAAAAACGTAGACACTGCAATGCTAAAACTTTTATTTCAGCTTTCATAATTGTTATTCTGAGCTTATCCATCATAAACATTAAACGAAGTTCTATAATACTGATATCTGCTGATTTTAGATACGGTTATGACTTTAATGCATTCATTTATTTTTAAGCTGTTATTACCTTAATTATCTGCATTTAAGCTAGTCAATGCTTGTAAATAAATTATTGCGATTGTTTCTGTATTTCTTAAAAATCGTTCTCTGAAATGTACGATAAGTTATCTGCTGAGATATACTCCTGTTTTCATTCCAATCATAAAAGCTCTCAAGCGGCTTGTTCCCTACCGAAGATTGTTGGCACAAAAAGTCACATATCAAATCTGTTGCTGTCCCTGTATGAATGGTGTTCCCATTGCTCATTTGTGCACGCGCCTGCGTGTGAATACTTGAAATGACATCATTTATTTTTGAAATTGTGTTGCTACTGATATAGGGGCAATTATGATATACAAGGATGTACCAAAACTCAGTTTGCATCATATATTCATCAGACGACAGCTTTGACACTTCTCTGTCAATAATCATATCAACCTTGGTTTTTATTTTCTCGAAGAAGGGCTGGTAATACTTTGAATACAGCAAAAGATTTGCCCATGTAATGGGGTTGTTGTCTGCTTCCGCTTTTTTTATTATTTCAGTCTCTGTAAAAGCATCCAGTGAAATATGATATTCTGCAAAAAAAGGTAACCAATCGGTTATGTCGGGGAGGTTCCCACGTTGAAAAATAAAAGAGTACCGTTGGATGACATTTTTCAGCCTATCATTTTCCTTGCTATTCTCCTGAATAAAGTTGACCTCATCATTCACATAAGAAATCATAGAAATAAGTTTTCGCGTTGAATCAAAAGTTGGAGAAAAGGCATACATAAAAAACGCTAAATCAATCAACAATAAAGCTTTGTTCGCTTTTTCATTTGCAAACAGACGAAATCCATCCTTAACTTTGCTTATGTTGTTTAATAAAGCGGAAAGCAAAAATGATACTATTGTTCGTCGGTTATCCTGAAAATCATTCATTAAAGTAATGAACTCATCTTTAATCCTGTCAACAGGAAAATAATCGCTCTTTATGAGATGTTTTTCTTCATCTGGCAGTTTATCATACTCATGTTTGCTTATCTTTTGAAAAAATCCATCTACTTTATCAGCAAGGATTCGCGTTCTTTCAAGCCAACGCTTAGGTAATGGCGGTGTTAATCCTGTGGTTAGTTTGAGTTCATTTAAGTGAAGCAAGTAATGATTTCCAATTATTTGAAAAGCTTTTATAATCCTATTGATATTTTCCTGGGAATCGGCAAAAACAAATATATCATCGACATATCTAAACACTCTATAATTTCGACCGTGTTCCATCCCTTGGCCTAAAAGAAAAAGTTTAACTTCTGTATCTACTTGTTGTAGCATCACTTCGGCAATCATCCTGGAAAATTCCGGACCAACTACTAATCCATTCGACTGTCGGCCATTAATATTCTGCAAAATGCGGTCAATCGTAATAAAGAGGTTTGAATTCTTAGCATCTTTCGAGTCTATAACATTTCTTTCGATAATCCATTTATAAACATGGGAGTAGATACTGTCAAAGCAGGACTTATAATCCATCTGAGCATAGTATCTATATTCAAAATTTGACATACGCCATATTCGCGAATCGGCAAACGAATTTATTGACTCAAACATTGCAATTTTAAAAAAATTGCCTGTTTGCTGAACAGCTGCTTTACCTATTCTTCGGCGAACATCCAAAGAAAAGTATTGAATTGCTTTCTTAGAACGTGATTTATAGTATAAGTCGGAACTTTTCTTATGATACCTGATAGAAAAGCAATGGTGTTTATCCAAAAAATTTAAAATGTCTTTTTGATAGCATTCCATGAAAAAATAAATATTCAGGGCGGCAAGCGGTTGTATTATGCTCATCTCGCGTAAAGAATCATTCCCTTTAAGAATGTTATACTTGAACGGAACAGTTGCCCAAGCCCCTTGAAACATAACTCCTGTTGCCTTTGTCTGAACTGTCTTAAGGCTCTCAGCGAGTTGATGTAGCTTCTTTTGTTGCTCCTTTTGCATCAAAAAATCATAAAATGGACGAAAGGAAAAAAGCTCCGAAAGCTCAACCGGGAGTAAATCCGTTAATATATAATCGAGCTTATCACGCTCTAAACCTTTCCAACCCATTGATTTTTCCTCCATAATCTACTATAATCTATTTAAGCAAGTCGAATTCACTTGCAGTGCGGGGTAACTCGTACACACATCATCGGCGCATTGCACGACCGCTTTGGCGGCACGACATAGCGTTTAGTACATAGCTAAGGCTTAATGTACCGGAGCGGCAAGGGCAACCTTGCCGCTTCGTTATTTAGTAACCTACTTTTACCTTTATCAGGTAATCTCTTGCTAAATTACCATAACCACGATTTTTTCCGTTAATATCAGTGAGACTTATTCCCACTTGGGAACACAGCTTTTTTAATGCCTGTTCTGAATATCCAATACGCTCGACAAACAAAAGAGTCTTGTTCTTTTTCATATTTTCAAATAGGTTATAACCACTTTTCCCTGAAGAACCTAACATGAAATACGGAAGCGTAGTGAAACCGGCATTATTGAACGCATTGGTTACCATATCTTTCAAGAAGTTTTTTGTGGTGCTATCAATCAAATCGGTTTCCAACAAATATCTAAGCTCTCCATAGTTACCGATAAAACCTTTTGTTTTCCATACTGTTTGACGGAATCTTCGGCTTTGGTATACTTCTCTCGAAGTAAATGCCGCAATTCTATGACGTAGAAGTTCGAGATTTTGA
The DNA here is from genome assembly GCF_010120715.1 of Aminipila terrae. Lineage (NCBI taxonomy): Bacteria > Bacillati > Bacillota > Clostridia > Peptostreptococcales > Anaerovoracaceae > Aminipila > Aminipila terrae. The sequence goes on along the minus strand of NZ_CP047591.1, from coordinate 3,237,669 downwards.
TAATCTGGATTTGCAACACCATCTATCCGTTCCTCTGTGAACAGAGCAATAAGATGCTCCAGACGCTTTTTATATTTCTTTCGCTTAGCTTCGGTGATACCATATGTTAAAACAATGTCTTGGTTCTTCTTAGCATTTGGATTATGTAAAAATCGAAATTCATAACCTAAATAATCAACAGGCTTAACTGTATTTGGAATAGCCATTAACCCTCGATGGGTAACATGGATAAACTTTGAGTGATTGAATCGTGTCTTACATTTTGGTTTTGGCTTAATGCTTTCATCGTGGTAAACAGATTTTAGAATGTCGTTCAAAATTCGGAGGCATTTTGCTTCTTCAATATGCTCATTAACAATAATTAGGGTATCGTCAATATAACGCTCGAAAAATAAAATACCTTTATCTGCAAATGCCAGCCTTACCGCTGAATCAAATTGCTCTGCAATTATTTCAGCTATTACATTTGATGTGCTAAATCCGGCATAGGCAAATCTTGTTTGCTTTGTAAATTTTTCAACCAGGTCTGCCTCGAATCTGTTCGATAATTTCGCCTTGATATATTTCTCAAATACATATTGAGCAGAAACCGAATTAAAGTAATCCTTAAAATCACACTTGATTATTGTAAAATCAGCCATTTGCTTAACAGCCTTTAGCGTATTGAACACCGAATGAACAGATTTATTGCGATTTGGATACCGAATTCGGAATGCTCTGTCTAATATTTGCTTAATGCATTGGCACAATACGCTTTCTGCAGAATAGCAGTCAGCATATTGTTTTATATATCGCTTTTTACCGCCAGACTGCGTAAGAACTTGAGATGTTGAAGTGGTAAAATCATAAGTGCCAGAAGAAACAGCAGCGCATACTGTCTCTGTGATTGCAGTAAGCTCATCATCTGTTTTTCTCGGCTGAGTATCATCAAGAGCGGCTTGGTGTTTTACCGCTCTGACAACTTCGTCGTCAAAACGCATACAGTTCTTCTCCTTCATTCTTTTAATATCCTATTTTACATGATAGCTTTTTTTCTTCTGCTCAGAGTGGGTGCAGCAAGATAATTCAACACTCCTGCGACTCTTTTACTTGCAGTCGTTCTTTTAAATGGTACACCACACAGATATCTTAATAGTTATCTTCGTCCTTTAATACGCACTATTACTAAGCATGTAACTTCCCAGTATTGCTATAATTGGCATTTAGTTCATTTATTCTACTGATTATTTTTATCTATTGATAACATGGATTTTAAATTATCGTAATTTGCTTGTAATAATAATATAATCTCTCCAATACCGCTGATCAGCAATCCAAAAGCAGAAGCACAAAACGTTGAAACAATAGCATCATACAAGTTATATCCCACAGAATCTGATCCAGGTATAATTAGCCTATATATAATACAAACGCCTATATAAATAAATCCAACAATTTTTAAGGCATTACCAATTCTATTGGTTGATGGAGCATTAATTGATTTTAATTTATTAGTTTGAGTATCCAGTGTATTTGAAGTGTTTTGTTTTTCTAAATATTCTTGGTGCACAATCTGCCTGCATTCTTCACAATAGAGTACTTCACCTTTTTCTAGATTTTTGCCACACCTATTACATCTTTTAGTCATAAATATTTCCTCCTTATAAAATATTTATATTGAGAGTCCTCCATCTAACTTGCTAATTTACTTAATTTTCACCGACTACGCATTACTATTAAACGCAATACAAACTTTAAATAATTATACATTTTAAGTATACCTCTCTTTTTCTACTTTTTGTGACACGTTTGTTCATACTTTTTCGACATTAATAGACACTTTATTTAAAATAAAAAACCAGCTGCTGATTTTGCAACTGGCTTAAATTTAATATTCTGGATGCCTGCCTTATTTATTATTTATTGTACTCTTTTTGCTGTGCCTCTGGTGTTTTAATCTTTCTAATATCTGATGCACTAAACTGGTTTTAGTTACCTCTTGCATGATATCCTCTCCTTTTTAATTTTATAGCTTTATATTATCCATAATGGTTAAATTTATAACTTCATTTATTTTCTAAAAGCAATCAATATTTAAAATATAAAAATTGTTGACAATTTCAAACAGTTAATATAATATACAATATAGTAACTATACATCAAGATGAAGAGGTGAGTAAATGAAAGATTATAGAAGGCTTGCAACATTGATGGAGCGTATTGCCCACAAATACAATCAGGTAGAAAACCGCAAAAGGCCCTATGGTGCTGATTTGATTCTGACCAGAGCTGAAATCCACACTATAGTAGCCGTGGGAGACAATCCTGGTATCAATGTGACCAATCTGGCAAAACACCTTGGCATTACAAAAGGCGGAGCCTCCCAGATGATTTATAAGCTGGTTGATAAAGGCCTGGTTATTAAAAAAGTCTCTCCCGAATCAGATACGGAGGTCGTTCTTTCTTTGACTGATGCAGGTATTGGTGCATATGATATGCATACGGAATATCACAAAAAAGCCGATGAGATGCTGTTTGCCCAGTTGAAAGGCCTTGACGATAAAACTTATGATTTGTTAGTTAAACTGATGCAGGAATACGAAAAGTCAATGGATGATTTAATTAACCAATAATGAAAAGGAGGTTTTTTTTGCCGCATCAGTATAGTTACTATACTGTAAATCTGATATACATCATATTCACTATATCCACTAAACATAAAAAGAGAGGAAATTTATATGCAAGAGAGTAAAAGATTAGATCTTATGCAAAACGCAACGATAACAAAAGCATTAATAAAACTTGGAGTACCTACCATGATTGGTATGCTCATGACTGCAATGAATAATGTCATAGACAGCTATTTCGTGGGACAGTTGGGAACAAACCAACTGGCAGCGGTATCCATAGTATTCCCGGTATCAATGGCCGTAACCGGACTGGGGCTGCTGTTTGGCAGCGGTGGAAGCTCCTATCTGGCAAGACTTTTAGGTGCAAAACAATATGATAAAGTCAAAGAATGTGCCTCCACCACTTTAATTACAGGTATCACAGTATCCGCCATCGTAGTAGCCTGTCAGCTAATCTTCTTTGAGCCCCTCATGAAAATGCTAGGAGCGACAGACAGCATCATGCCATATGTAAAAGAATACGGATACATCTTTATCCTTAGTCTGTTTTTAAACATCTTCAATGTAATCATCAACAATATGATTACAGCAGAAGGAGCCAGTACCTTCAGCATGATGGCTATGTTGCTGGGTGGAATCTGCAACGCCATTGCGGATCCAGTTTTTATCTTTGGATTTCACATGGGAATTACGGGCGCTGCCCTATCTACCCTATCCACCAGAGCACTGACCTTTTTACTGTACATCTATTACCTGAAGAATGGAAAAAGTATGTTCTGTATATCCATAAAAAATTTCCATCCATCAAAAAAAATGTACTTTGAAATACTTAAGATTGGATTCCCTATTATGATGTTTCAGTTTTTATCAGGAGCAGCAATCGGACTGACTAATGTGTCAGCCAAGCCCTTTGGAGAAGAAATGATTGCAGCCATGAGTATCGTCAGCCGTATCATTTCTTTAGAAGTAATGGCAATGTTTGGATTTATGAAAGGATATCAGGCATTTGTAGGATACAATTTTGGTGCGAAAAAGAATGCAAGAATCCAGTCTGCTACAAAGACTGCTTTAATCTGGAGCACGGTCTTCTGCATACTGATGGGGATTTTGTGTATCACCTTTTCAGGTCCAATGATTCATATGTTTAACAAGGATTCTTCTTTTGTTTATGAAATGGGAAGAAAAGCCCTTTTCATTAACTCTCTGTCTACTATGACCCTGGGACTTCAGGTGGTATATGGATCCTACTTCCTGGCCATTGGAAAAGCCAGAGAAGGCGGCATACTCAGTCTTTGCAGGCAAGGCGCATTCTTTATACCACTGATTCTGATTTTGCCCCATATACTCGGGATTAATGGTTTGCTGGCAGTACAACCCATTGCAGATTTCCTGTCAGTGCTTGTCACTCTGTACTTTGTAATAAAAAATCTGAAAAAAGCAAATCATCTGCCAGTAAACGAGAGTACCTGCACTGCTTCCTAATGTCATAACACAACAAAGGACTCATTAAATAAAAAATACTGTTTTAAAATAGCTAACCTTCAAAGTAATTATTTTAAAACAGTACTATTATTGATTTAGACTTTTAATATGTTTCAACCTTTATTAATTCCCCGCAATAAGGACATCTTATATATCCATTCTCTGCAGAATCATTTAAATTCTTAACAAAATATCTCATACAGTGCGTACATTTAATCATCTTTATGTTCCTCCATTCTTAAATCACACATACACTAGATTCCTATATCACTATACTCCTATATTTTCTTAAATAAAGACTTGACTTTTTTTATTCAGAACTTTTTCAGTTCGGATTGCTTATTGTAGCCATTGTTTCCTTGTGTATTCACAAGAGTAAATAAATGCAAAACCGCCTAAACTCACAATTTAGACGGTTAGCAAAATCTTCGTATTTTGGACTATCCGCCATTGTCGAAGCGGTAATCCTTTTCTTTATTATATCCATATTTAAGGAAAAAATGCAAGGCTTTTTTATTTGGAGTATGTTAGATAATTGATTAATCCCTGAGAATAGTAATCCCCCATTTTGTTTGTAAGATTTAAGATCCTGTCATATATCTCTATGTTCTTAGTATATTCTTTATTTAAAAAGGTGGCTGATTGATCTATTGTTAGTTGAACAAACTGATATAAAAAATTTTTCCATTCGCTTTCTACCCAGAAAGGATTTATACTTGATGCAAAAGCCGCTCTTTTATCTGCATTTTCATATAACTTATTCGTATATTCATTGACTGCATCAGCGTCACCATTTATTTGTGCATCAATTAAAGATTTTAACGTACTGATGAATTCTGTAATGAGACCTATATATTGTTCTGCACTTTGTTCGCCAAATATCAGGCTTATTATATTGGTATTTTTTAATAAAATCGATTTAATTTTTTCTTCCACTGCGGTTTTATTGCCAAAACCAGCATAAACACTTACCAGATAAGCTCTAATCCAATTAGCCAGATCTCTCCATATTATCCTTGACTCAAAGATTAAATTCATTTGACTTGACGGAATACAAGAATCCTGAAATATTTTAACTGATCTCATACACCAACCTCCTACTTTTTGACTTAATATAATATATTATTAGAAGCATTGCTTTACTACTTAAGTTTAAAAAATCTGTGAATCGTAGAGATTGGTGATATAACCAGCTTATTTCTCCTTTTAAAATAACTGTCTTTACCTGTGAAAAGAAAATCATAGTACCAGTTCAGCTTTGTGTTCTTTCAACTGGTTTCGCACAGATCAGTCCTCAGGTAAATGCAGTTTGCTCAACATTCCCTTCACTTTTCCCTAATCAGATTAAGGAAAGTGATACAATGGAAAATTGCGCTGACGTTAGTGCAGAAGAAGATGAATGTGACTGCAACCCTTGTGGTGCAAACAATCGCAACAACAGCTGCAACAATAACAATAGCTGCAACAACAGCTGCAACGATGACTGCTTTGACGACTGTAATGATTATGCTAACCAGTGCAGATCCAACAGGTCAACCCGCAGCCAGTGCAAGAGATAAAACATATAAAATGAGAACAAAAAATCTGCAAAAAACAAAAGGCACCATAGGGTGCCTTTTAAGTTTTCACTTTACTTATTTAATTATCACTTAGTTGGAATTTGCTAATCAGATTTTTCAATAAATGAGCCTGTCCGTTCAGTTCTTCCGATGCAGCAGCGCTTTCTTCTGCTGTAGCAGAATTAGTCTGTACTACACTGGATATCTGGTCAACACCAATTGTTATCTGTGAAATGGTATCCGCCTGCTGTTCCGAAGCACTTGCTATATCATGAATCTGATCAGCTACCACTCCTGTATCCTGAACAACGGTTTCCAGAGAAGCAGCTGTATCATTTGCGATTTTTATACTATTCTGAATGGCATCCAGTACGCTTTCGATGTGTCTGGTTGTAGTATTTGCAGCATCTGCGGATTTTTGCGCCAGATTTCTGACTTCATCAGCCACAACTGCAAACCCTTTTCCCGCATTTCCTGCTCTTGCAGCTTCCACTGCTGCATTTAAAGCCAGAATATTTGTCTGGAATGCAATATCTTCAATGGTCTTTATTATTTTTTCAATCTCAGTTGAACTGCTCTCCAGCGCATCCATTGCAACTATCATTTCCTGCATGGTCTTATTGCTTTCTTTAACGCCATTTCCTGATTGTATAACCAGCTGACTGGCTTCCTGCGCATTCTTGGCATTAGCCTTTATATGTACCAGTGCTTCGCTAATTGTTGCAGATAATTCTTCAATGGAAGACGCCTGCTCTACAGATCCCTGTGAAAGAGCCTGTGCCCCATCTGAAACCTGATCAGAACCTGTTTCAACCTGACTTGCTGCATACTCAATTTGAACAAGAGTATCACTAAGATTTTCCTTAAGGTGATTCATGGCAATTAAAATATTTTCGTACCCACCTACATAAAGCTCAGAGCACTCAGAATCTACTGTGAAATTACCTGCCGCCATGGAACCAAGAAGATACTTAATATCCTCTATCATGTTCTTAAGATTAGAGCTCATTGATGAAAATGCCTTTGCCATCATTCCCACTTCATCATTAGAATCGTAAACCACTGATGATTCCAGATCCCCTTCAACGATTTTTCTTGCAGCAATGTTAATTTCATTAATCGGTTTAACTATCAGCTTAACGATATATGCAGATAATAAGATTGACAGGATTATTGCGACCAGGGATATGATTATAATACTGATAATAGAAAAACTAAACAATGAATCTCCATAGTTACTGGCCTTTTCTGCACCAGATTTGTTATAATCAACTATTTTTATACAGGTTTCGGACACTTCATCAAATAAGGTTTTAGAATCCCCTCTTAGAATAGTCAGTGCCTGTTCCTTCTGATTTTCCTGACTGAACCCGATGACTTCATCGCTAAGTTTCAGATACTTATCCCAGGCAGTTTTGGCATTGTCCATCAACTTTCTATCTGTGTCATCTGTGACTAAAGCTTCATATGCATTAAATTTATCATCAATTTCTTTCTGCTTGCTGGTGAGCTTATCCTCATACTCTTTCATTGTGGCACTATCTTGTGATACAATATGGTTTATTTCATATCTTCTGTAATCAGAAGTACAAGTATTTAATTCCTCTGCTGCAATAACCGAGGGTAACCAGCTTTTTGTAATCTCGGTACTGGCTTGGTTAATCTGTTTCATGAATACAATCGATGATCCACCCACAACTGACAAGCAGATTAATAAGCTTAGTACAAGAACAAATAATTTTTTACCGATTTCCAAGTTTTTTAACATATTTTTTCTCCTTTTAATAATTTTTTTATATTTGTACGTCCCCTTAATTAACTATTTATTCTGCTTCAAAAGAAGCCTGGTCATGAGTTATACTTGCTTGATTGCTCTATCCTTAATGGCTTTCCTCATAATAAAAACAGTATGAGCTATTCATAACATTGAATATTTCACACTGCATTCAAAAAAATAAAGCGCTGTAAACCGCGCTTTTTCTATTACCTTTTCGCATTTAGGGGCAGCGAAACGCCATATTATATAGTAAAAGAAATTATTATAATACCATTAAATGAAAATTTACTATTATTTCAATTTTTATTAATAATAAGATGGGTTCAATTCTGCATGAAATATTCTGTTATTTATAGTATAGTTTTATAATTAAATTCATTTTGTGTCGCATTAATAATAATTCATTATGTGCTATTTGTCAATGTTATCCAGTTAAAATAATTCTTTTTGTGTTATTTAGCAAATTAGTGCGCAAGATATTTTAAAATAAAAGAATTCGTTGACTCAAATAATTTATGGAGGAAAATGTGAAACAGAATCTGTTTAGAGAAAATCTAAGGAAATTTAGAGAAAATGTAAATTTAACTCAAAAAGCCTTTGCAGAACAATTGGGAATTAATGTTACAACATACCGAAATTATGAAAACAGCAACAGAGAGCCTGATTTTGACACTTTGTTATTAATTTGCAGAAAGTTAAACGTTTCAGTTGATACAATGCTTGGAAGCACAAGTTCTTACAGTAACGATTTAATAAAGCTTTGTAAATTATATAACACTTTGGATTCCCGAAATCAGGGTGCTTTGATAGAAAGGGCCGAAGTGCTGCTTGAACTACAGGATGGCAGAATTAAATATTCTTCACTTCAGAGTTCCAAAAATAGCCCCTAAATTTTCTCGGCTATATTTGTAAGTTAATTCCTTCCCAAATAAATAAACCTATTTTTACATAAAATAAGCAGGAGATCAATGATTGTTTAAAAGGGTACAAAAAATTTCTATTATGATTTTAAAAAATCAAGGCAGCTCATAAGAGCTGCCTTTTTTTATGTTATGAATTGGTTTTACTAAACCTTATATTATATTGATGCATTTTGTTATAAAGTTGTCTGGATGTAATCTGCAGAACCAATGCAGTTTGTTCAATATTATATTGATTTTTTTCCAACATTCTCATAATGTGATAACGTTCAGCCTTTTCTCGAACATCTCTCAAGGATTCACTCCCTGCAATAAACAGTGAGCTGGAAAAAATATCATATTGACTGAAATCCTGTAATGTAAACTTTTCTTTTTCCGCTAGCACCACCATACGTTCAATAATATTTTTTAATTCTCTCACATTTCCTGGATAATCATAATTCAATAGAACATCCATAAGGGGATCATCAAAAGATATGACACGTTTCTTTAGTTCAGCACAGGCCTTTTCTGTAAAATAAGAAATCATTGCCCTCAAATCTTCTTTTCTTTCTCTTAAAGGTGGAATTTCAATAATAAATGTACTGATTCTATAATACAGATCTTCTCTGAAATTTTTATTTTTTATTTCTGCATCCAGATTTTTATTCGTAGCACAAATTAAACGAAAGTCTATTTTGAAGGATTTGTTACTTCCAATTCTTTCTATCTCTTTGTGTTCAATATTTCTTAATATTTTAGATTGATTTAATAGAGGGATTTCTCCGATTTCGTCTAAGAAAAGAGTACCCTTATCTGATGCCTCAAATCTACCGATTCGTTTTTCCTGAGCTCCGGTAAAAGAACCTTTCTCATATCCATACAATTCCGCCTCTAATAAAGCATCTGAAAATGAATGACAATTAACAGGCATGAATATTTCATCCCGTCGTTCACTGCACTTATGAATATAACGGGCCAGCACTTCCTTTCCAACCCCTGACTCACCTAAAATCAATACATTTGCATTAGTTTTAGCCACCTTAAAGGCATAATCAAGAACCTTTTGGAATTCTGGGCTTTGTGATTCCATGAAATTATCTTTGGTCAGGGAATTCTTTAACATGGTATTCTGATCGCTTAAATTCTTCATTTTTTCTAAGTTATGAAGATTTAGAACCAGTTCCTGAGGATCATTGCTCTTGATAAAGTAAGAAAATGCCCCTTTTTTCATAGCTTCTACTGCATTTTCAACACTAGCATAAGCTGTAATGACGATACATTTTATATCTTTATGCAAATTTCCTATATAATCAAGCAGCTGTAACCCATCTATACCATTCATTCTCATATCTGTTAAGACAACATCATAATCATATTCCGAAAGCATTTGTATAGCCAGTTTTCCATTTTCCGCAGTATCCGTTGTATATCCGGATCGTTCTAAAATAATTTGAAGTAAATTTCGATATTCTTCTTCATCATCCACCAATAATAATCTTAATCTTCCTGCCATATTTGCCAACCCTCTTTCGGTATACTAACATTAAATGTTGTGCCATTATTTTTTTCGCTTTCTACCCATATTTTTCCATGCAGACTTTCCAGTTCTGAGTAAACGATGTACAATCCCAAGCCAGTCCCTTCTCCTAACGGTTTTGTCGTATAGAAAGGATCAAATATTCGTTCCAAAACGCCTTCATCAATTCCAGACCCCGTATCTTTAATCTGGATAATCACCTGGTCATTTTCTTCCGAACAGACAATAGATAATTCTCCTTTTTCCGGCATGGCATCCAACGCATTTTTAATCAGATTAAGTAAAATATGTTCCAGCGATGCGCGATTCATATAAATTTGTTTAGATTGTTCACAGCATACTCTTACAAGTATATGCTGCTCTTTGATTTGTTTGCTGTTTAATTCCAGCATTATCTGAATCGTATGGGAGAGATTCACCCATTCTTTATTTTCTCCAGTTAATTTGGAATATCTCAATAAATTATCGATTATATTGCTGGCTCTGGTAACCGAATGATCAATACCATCCAGTGCCATCGTTTTATACCGATCTTTTTTGTCATAATCTTCACGTAATATATAAATAGAATTTCTTATGATTCCAAGAGGATTCTTTAATTCATGGGCAACTCCTGCTGCCAGTTGTCCGATTGTCTCCATTTTATTTGATTGAATCAATTTCTGTGCTTCTATTTTTGAAAGAGTAATGTCAGAAATCATCACAAGTACACTTGATTGAGTTTTAGTTTCAATAGGCAATGGATAAATAGAAAATTCAAAGATACGCCTTTCATATTTCAATTCCAGCTTGGTTTGAGGATTATATGTCTGTAGCTGCTGGTGGTCTGAATTTAAGATTCTGTGAATCTGATTATTATGTTTCTCTTCAAATTCTTTTAAAATGGGAAATTGATTAGCAGGCTTGTCCACTACTGTCCCTCTGCTCATTTTTAAATACTCAAGAAAAGATTCATTAACATTTTTAATCACATATTGACTTCCGATAATCACCATAAAGTCTTTAATACCATTAAATGTAATTTCCAGTTCGTTTTTCATGAAACTCAGTTCTTTTGTTCTGGAATCCACTAAAACTTTCAAGCTTCTGTTCCATAAATAAACCAGATAACCAATAACGGCTGCCATAAAAATAATCAAAGTTATGATAAGCCTCTGTTTCTGGATTTCACTGTCTTGATTCATGAATCCAGTGTATGGGCCCGCCCATTTGCTTTCTATATTATTTAAAATTCCCTTTTCTTTCATATGAAAAATCGCTTTATTTAAAATTGGGATTAGCTCTGCCTGATTTTTAGGTACGGCAAGAGAGCATGAGCTTTCATACAAAGGACTTTCCAGAATTCTGTAATCATGCACATTTGATAATTCATTTAAATAGTAACGAATGACAGGTTCGTCCCCTCCCACTGCATCTACTTTGTTATGTTTTAAAAGCTCTAATGCTTCCTCAACATTATTCGTCTCAACAATTTTGACTCCATTAATCTTCCTAATCGGGTCAAGAATAATATCACCACTTTGTACAGCAACTTTCTTTCCTTTTAAATCATCAATCTGAAGAAGAGTTGAATCTTCATTTTTTACTGTAATAATTCCTCGTAAAGTATACAGAGGATTAGAAAACAAATAATATCGGCTTCTTGATTGGGAAGGAATCATATCACAAAGATTGGTTTTTCCAGATTTTAATTCTTCTAAAGCCTGATCCCATATCATAGGTTGTGACATAATTTCAACACCCAGTTCAATAGATAAAGCATTAATATAGTCTACCACTATTCCTGTATATTGATTGTATTTTTCATAATAAATACCCAGGGGTGGTTCATTAATATTACCCCCATATATCAGCGGGCTATAATTTTTCAAAATTTTTCGTTCCTGGGCAGTATAGTCTGATTGATAGTGAATATATTCTGCTATGTTCACATTATACTGAAGCTCCAAAAACTTGTTAACGTATATTGTCAGAAAAATTAAAGTTACAAAGATAAGAACAACAATTCTTTTTTTCATTTTAACCTCAAAAACACTAAAATCAGGGTAATAAATACCCTGATTTTAGTATAGCATCATTTGTATACTGAAGCAATCTTATTGAAAAATTATACTATTTCATTTATAAAATTACTCTTTATGTTTCAAATGATCAATATCCACTTCTTCCAGATTAACAAGCTTTGATTTATATTTAACTTTGTAAAAAACATAGAGAATGATGAAAACTGGAATGCCATAAATAAGCGACAATGCAGCTGTCGGATCAGATGCCTGCCCTACAATAACAATAATACATAAAACCAGCGAAATAATAGGGCCGAATGGATAAAACAAAGCTTTATATTTTAAATCCTCCAGCTTATATCCCTTCAATAAATACCATTTTCTAAAGCGTATATGTGAAATAGAAATTCCTAACCAGCCAATTAGTGTTGAAACCCCTACAGCAGCAAAAAGTGCAACATATACAGTGGATGCTGCCCAAAGCTGAGTAGTCAATGCCAGAAGTCCAAAAATAATTGTAAATACTAGTGCGTTAACAGGTACTCTGTTTTTTGTTACTTTGCCTAAAAAAGCCGGAGCTTTGTTTTCACGTGCCATAGACCATAACATTCTGCTTCCAACATATAATCCTGAATTCGCACAGGAAAGTACAGAAGTAAGTACAACGATATTCATAATGGTTGCTGCTACTTTTGAGAAAACCGGAATATTGCTGGCTTCATACACAAGGGTAAAAGGGCTGGTATCAACACTTGCACTCTGCCATGGAATAATACAGCCGATAACAAAAATCGCTCCGATATAAAAAATCAGAATTCTCCAGAATACAGTATTAATTGCTTTAGGAACATTGGTTTCCGGATCTTCAGATTCTCCTGCAGCCATTCCAATACACTCTGTTCCAGTAAAAGAAAATGCAGCAGAAAACATTGCAACAGCTACTGCCCATGATCCATTTGGAAATGCATCTTTAAAATTAGCCACACCATAAGCTCCATGTCCTCCTATAACTCCCAGGATCATTAAGGCACCTACAATTAAGAAAATGATAATAGCAGCAACTTTGATACTTGCAAACCAAAATTCTGTTTCGCCAAATCCCTTCACAGAAATTGCATTAAGAATGCTTAAAATCGCTGTGAATGTAATGACCCATATCCATCCTGGAACATCAGGGAACCAATATTTCATAATGATTTCAGCAGCTACCATTTCAACAGAAAGTGTCAGAGCCCAGTTCAGCCAGTACAGCCAACCTACAGAAAATCCAAGAGCGGGATCCACAAATTTATTGCAATAAGTTTCAAAAGACCCGGAAACCGGCATATAAGTTGCCATCTCTCCTAAACTGGTCATAAGAAAGTAAACCATGATTCCCATTACACCATACGCAAGCAGCGCCCCTCCTGGCCCCGCTGTATTGATTGTATATCCAGATGCAAGAAAAAGTCCTGTTCCTATAGCACCTCCGATAGCAATCATATTCATGTGTCTTAATTTCAGTGAGCGGTTTAATTCTCCTTGAAGTACTTCAGACTTTTCATTTTTTTCACTACTCATTTTTCCCTCCTAAACAGCTCTTTCCTTATATAAATATAAAGAAAAACTTATTACATTAAGCTTACATTCTTATATACAGCAAAAACTATGCCATATAATGTTTTAGAAGAAAAAAGAAAAAAACTTTAAAATTCGGACCGTTTTTTGTATTTAAAATGAATAATCTGAAGATTCCCTCTAATTTTTCTGAAATTATTTTCAGAGTTGACTGAAAATAATTTCAAATTTGAATATTGTTTTATTTTGCAAAACTATATAACTCAGACTCTGTATCTAAAAACAAGAATTAAAAACCCTGAACTTCAAAGAGTTCAGGGTTTAAGTCCTTAATTATAGAAATGCATTTCTAATTTGCTATCAGTTGCAGAGATGGATCTCCGAAAACAGTCCAGGTATTGAAAGTCTCTATATCACTGGAAGTTCCATTATCCAACATTTTACTTGCACCTGTGTAGCACAGACCTCCAAAAGAGGTTTTTGTTTTATTGCAAATCTGGTCAATAATAGCATCCTGCCCTACCATTGGAGGTCTCCAAGCCTGGTTTACAGTAGACATATAAGTGCCAACTGCCCCTACAGGATTTCCGCTGCTATCCTGAGAACGCAGCCATGCTTCTGCAAAGCATGTTCCTGACTGGAACTTTCCGCTGACACAGGATACACTTATTATAAATGGCAGTTGACCCTGATTCTGAAGTGCTGCAACATCACTGTTGCTGAAACGTGTAGTAACCCAATAAGTCTGTGCACCATGACCACAGTAATTTATAATACCTCGGCCCTGGTTCAGGCTCTTTGTAACTTGTGAAGCAGTTGCATTCGGATCATATATTCTGTCGATCTGTGTATATCCGGAATTTAAAAGCTTGTTGCGAATATTATCTATATGCTCTGCATCAGATTCATTACTTCCTTCAGCAGACGCAATGCCTATACCGGTCTTATACCAATCTGCCATATTACCCCCATTTTTCTCAAAATCAATGGTTCGCTGTACCTGAGTCTCTACATCTGCAACACTTTCAGCAGAAAAACGTCCTACGAAGATATCCGGATAATTATCATTTCCTGCTACTTTAGTATATTCAGGATCTGAAACTCCACTGGAATACTTTGGTGATGATATCTGTTGATAGTCACCAACCAGAAGTACATACACCAAATTTGGATGCTGGTTAAAGTAATTCTTTATGAATTTTTTGATTTCATTCGGATTATTACTAGATGAAACCTTTGATATGTCTATCAGTGTAGTGTTGATACCTTTTGAATTCTTCCACTCTATAAAAGGAGTCATAGCACTGCTGAACTTGTCATATGATATGATGAGCATATCGCCCTTTTCAGACGGAGCTTTTATACCTCTTACATTCTGATTGCCATTATAATTTATAAAAAGGTTTTGATATGCTGCTTCAAATGCATCAGTGGTATGAGCTGGAGCAGCATTATCTAAGCTATAATTGCTTTTCATACTGTTATTTCCATTTTTAACTTCTACAGTCACTGAATCATAAACCCTCAATGTTTTAGTAGAAGGTTCATACTGGAAAGCATTGACTTTGACGGTAACCGCTTTCAGGTCTCTCATAATGAAAGAATCACTTAGTGAAGCCAGTTCGTCCGCAGGATACCATCCTTCTCTTTGGTAAACATCTCCGAATGTATATGGAACGTCCTCAGGATTCACATCACGTGTAAGGCTTCCTTTAGATGGTGCCACAGGGCATTCCTGATAATCGGTATATTCTGATGTAAGTACACTTACTTTGGCATCTGCAGAGAAAGGTATTGTGATACTGCGACATATACGTGGCAGTTCAGGGAACCCTTCTTCTTCCACAAAGCTTGTCCCTTTGCAATCCAGATTAAAATACTGTGAATTATCTATATCCACTGCATTTTTATCAAACTTACCCACATCAAATTTTATTATGGTATGATCATCATCAGATTCCAAAACAGTGGCATTTACTCCGTCCAAATCGCTATTTTCACTTACTTTCATATTGTCACCAGGTTCATTTGCAGAGTTGTTTTGATCTTCTCCCAAGGCAAAACTGCATTGTGTACATATCATAATAAATATAAGCATAAACATTAAAGTTCTTAATTTAAAGATTTTTTTCACAAAAATCCCTCCTTTAATCTATTTGTGACTATAAATTATTGGATCTCTCTTTTGTCAGATCTTCTAAGCTATTCACTTATGATTCTGTCATTTATGCAATGCTTCATCTACACCTATGATTCCAACTCCGTATTCATTTGAATTTACTCTTTGTTTATTATGAACTGCTCCATCTGCAATAACAGATTCATATGCTTCCGTACTATTCCGCTTTGAACTGTCATTTTACACGCAGATTCTCATATCCTCACCTCTTTTTTGTTTATTTAAAACAATTGTGTACATCGTTCATAAATCGTATTTTTCTTTCTTTCCCCCTTCCCCTTTTATCTTTCACTTCACACAATTCGTTTCATTTTTCCCTTATTTTACCTTAATATTACAAAATTTTCTATGCAAACCAATACTTCTTCTGTTATATTGGCTTAAATATAACTCTGAATGCCTATATATATTTACCCTTCTGAAATTCTGAGAAAATATCCTGCTCCTTTCCTTCTAAATATCATTATAACGTCTTTTTTATTTCGTACTACTTTCAGCAATTTTTCTGATAAATTGCCTCTATCTTTATAATATAAGTTCTACACGGTAAGAATAATTATTTCAACCCCTTCTGCATCAAATGTTGTCTGGGGAGCATGAAATGTGATTTTACATGAACAATCTTGTCCTGCTCTTTTGTATTAAAAAATATGATAATAATCATTATCTTTTTTATACATAAATAAATCATCATTTAAAATCATTCGTTCATGGGTTAAACGTGAAAGATACAACACTTGTTTTTTACTGATGTCATAAATAAAAATGCAGTTCATCTTTTCTCTGTTCTTAATGTTGATGGACCCCATTATTCTGTTATCATAAAAATAGCAGAAGTTTCTCGTTTTAAATTCTGTGGGATTAACGATATCTATGGGGATGCCTTCTGAAGACAAATAATTCAGTTCATAGTCATAATAATCAATGTAAAGGCTGTCTGAATGGTTGGAAATTTTTCTCTTGCCTATATTTAAGACCATAAGCTTATCCCCTTCGTTAAAAATATTTGATGATACCCCTTCTTTATTAATCACCTTTTTACATACATTTGTTTTTAGATCATACATTAATATATTTGAGGTATGACCATCTGAGGATTTAGGGATTACATATAACATATTATTGTATATCAGATTAGAATCTGTATATAAAGCCACTCTGTCCAAACCAAAACCGGCTGCGGGTATAACGTACTTTGTCAAACTGAAATCAGTGGTATCTATTTCATATAATACAATTTGTGACTGATCCCCACTGGAGGAAAGTACATACATGTTATTTTTGTCATGATAAATGCCAATAGCAGTATCCCCCACCGTATGCTGGATTTTAATCATATTATATTTATCATCTACTTTTAAGAATACCGTAAAAATATCTTTACCGGCAGTAGCCCCTTCCAGCAGAAAGATTTCACCAGATTCATAACTCTTATAGAGAAAAGGCTGTCCAAAATGTCGAATTAAATCGTCTGAATTTTTGTAACCCACATTTTCTGACAAAAGGGTTAATTCTTGTTCTGGGAAAATATTATACCCTCCCATTATGTAACGCTGGTTTATTTCAGAAATTCCATCATTATTGAGTTCATATGCTGCAGAATGTTGTATCCCCATGGCACTTTTATATTGATTATAAAACAAAATTACCCTTACATTCCCAGGGATTCCTTCGTTTATCAGTTCTTCATAAACAACGTTATTTGTTTCTGTCCCTGGTGTACAACCGGTTAGACACAGTGTTATAAATATGCCCAGGATTAAATTTATCATTTTATAATTCTTCATATTTTATACCTTATTGCATCCTTAATATTGTCAACATTATACTATACATCCATTTTTATGGCAATTTAAAACCCCAATCCGGTAAATACTGAATCAGGGTTTGTAAATATCTATGCCGTTTTGCAAAATGACAGTGTTACTTCATTTCACCTAACTGAAATTGATTAATCAGATCTTTTAAAATGTGTGCCTGTCCGTTCAGTTCTTCTGCTGCTGCCGCACTTTCCTCTGCTGTGGCAGAATTGGTCTGTACCACGCTTGAAATTTGATCAATACCAATTGTTATCTGCTCCATAGAATCTGCCTGCTGCTCCGAAGTACTTGCTATATCTTTTATCTTTTCAGCAACAACCCCCGTATCCTGAACAACGGTTTCAAGAGATGCGGCAGTGTCATTGGCCATATTTGTACTGTTTTGTATAGCAGTTAATACGCTTTGAATATGTAATGTTGTGGTTTTGGCTGCATCTGCAGATTTCTGAGCCAGATTTCGTACTTCATCCGCTACTACAGCAAACCCTTTTCCTGCATTTCCAGCTCTGGCAGCCTCAACCGCTGCATTTAAAGCTAAAATATTTGTCTGGAAAGCGATATCTTCAATGGTCTTTATTATTTTTTCAATCTCATTTGAACTGTTTGCAAGGGTATCCATTGCAGTAATCATTTCCTGCATGGATTTATTACTCTTCTTTACACCATTTCCTGAATGAATAACCAGTTCATTGGCTTCCTGAGCGCTTTGAGCATTTCCTTTAATATTTGCTAATGCTTCATTGATTGTAGCAGATAATTGTTCTATGGCAGCAGCCTGTTCAACAGTCCCCTGAGAAAGAGCCTGAGCTCCGCTGGAAACCTGATCCGAACCAGTTTCTACCTGTTTGGAGGCAATATCTATTTGAAGAAGGGTACTGCTAAGATTTTCTCTAAGGCTTCTCATGGCGGTTAAAATTTCTTCATATCCACCAACATAGAATTCAACACATTTAGAAGTAACTGTAAAATCCCCCGCTGCTAATGCACCCAGAAGGTACTTGATATCGTCTATCATTGTTTTCAAATTTATTGTCATCTGAGCAAATGCCTTTGCCATCATCCCTACCTCATCATCTGAATTGTAGCTGAGAGTAGATTCAAAATTTCCTTCAACAATTTGTTTTGCAGCCAGATTTATTTCATTAATTGGTTTTACAATTAATCTAACGATGTATGAAGAAAGTAAGATAGACAGAATAATTGCTCCAACTAAAATAATACTGATGGCAATCATGGAAAAATTAAATAATGAATCTCCATAGTTGCTGGCATCTTCTGCTCCAGTCTTATTAAACTCAACTATTGTAAGAAATTGTTTAGAGGCATTTTCAAACAAGTCACTGGATTCTCCTGTAAGAATAGCATACGCTTGTTGTGTCTGATTTTTTTTACTAAGCTCAATCAGTTTACTGCTTGTCTGTAAATACTTTTCCCATGCTGTTTTAGCCTGCTCCAGGTTTTTTCTATCTGTATCACTGACAAAATAAGGTTCATAGGCAGTAAATTTTTGATTCATTTCTTCTTTCAGGGCAGCCATTTTATCTTCATATTTTTTCATGGATGCACTATCCAGAGATAAAATATGATCTGTTTCATAATTTCTGTAATCCGAGATGCCTTTATTCATTTCTTCGGCAAGTACAAGGGAAGGAAGCCAGTTACCTGTTATCTGTGTACTGGCCCCATTAATTTGCTTCATTAATACGATAGACGACCCTCCCACAATGGATAAACAGACTAATAAACTTACAACCAGAACAAATAATTTCTTTCCAATCTTTAAATTCTTCAGCATGGCTTTTTCTCCTTCGCACCCAATATTTAGTTATAAATCGACTTTTTAAGTGTATTGTTGCATATTATAAAATACTTGTCAATCAAATTCTTTCTAATTTTACAGAATATTACAAATATTTTTTCGTAAGAATAGACAGATTAAAAAAATAAAAAAGTCCTATAAAAAGGACTTTTAAAATAGCTAATTATTTATAACAAATCATTTTATTTTTTTCTCAAATTGTGCAATCAGATCCAGATATTTTTTTTGTACATTTTTATCCTGGGCCTCCAGTTCAAATAAATTACATTCCCGTTCAAGTTTAATCTGAGTTCTTTCTGATAAGTTTTTTTGTGCAAACTGATAGATGACATTATCCTCTTTTTCAATATGCCTTTCCAGTAATTTTGTATAAGAAATAGCATTAGCAATAACATCAAGCCTTGCTTCATCATCTCCAGCTATTACACTATTCACGGCGCTTTCAAGATTCTGAATATACAATCTTCCCAGATCATGTTCCACTAACATACCATTTTTCACTATCTTTTCGGCAATTGGGCTAAGTTCCTTAATCATTATATCAAATAGCAGTTTTTCTTCTTTACCATGATGGTGTTTATCTGCATAATTCCTTACAATATCAATTAATGTAAAAAAGTCTGCATAATCCATTTCATCATTTTGTAAGACTTTATAACAATATTTTCGGATTACTGTAAGCAATCTTTCAATATTTCTATGTTCTTCCACCATCATTTCGATATATTTCATTTGGTTTACCCTCCCCTTATTCCTTATATGATATGTTTTACTTCCCTGTTTAATGCTCCCCCTGAATTTAAAAGTTCTTACAGGGCTTTGTTTAGATTGTCAAGCAGCTTGTCTATATCAACGCCATGAACCTGTGCAGCTTCTTCCAGGGTTTCAGCCTGTGCAGAAGGACAGCCTATGCATCCCATACCAAACTCTGTCAGAACTTTAACCGTTTCTCCGTGGTTCCTTACCACTTCTCCAATAGTCATATCTTTTGTTATTGTCATCATTGCAACCTCCGTAAATTTAATAACTTTTGCAGTATGTCTGCTAACTTTATATTATCCGTAACTTTAATAAAAACATACATAATATTACCTTAAAATGACTATATAAAAAACCGAAACCAATCCTTCCCAACGTGGACCTGCTTCGGTTTTTACAAATTCTAAACAATGATTTCTGCTATTTATGTCCTTTATATTTATCTATGGCATCTGCAATCCTCTTTAGCCCTTCCTTCAGCATAGACTGGGGCATGGCCAGATTCAGTCTCACAAACCCCTTTGCATTTCCTACAAACAAAGCATCTCCGCCTTCTAACAATACACCCGCTTCCTGAGCGAAAAATAAAGGAAGATTTTCAATATCCGGGAGACACTTATTCAGATCTACCCATGCAAGATATGTAGCTTCAGGAATGCTATAGACGGCATCAGGAATTTTCTCTTCTAGAAAGTCTGCAAGGTACTGGAAATTATCGTCTAAATACATCTTTAGCTGCTCCAGCCATTCTGCACCTTTTTCATAAGCCGTCTGATTAGCTGTCAGTGAAATGGGATTAATAGAGCCAAGAGTCTTGTCGTTATGTCGAAAAGTCTTTCGGAGCTTTGTGTCTCTTATGATAATGTTGGAAAACATCATACCTGCCATATTAAAGGTTTTACTTGCCGCCATGCAGGTTACTAATTTTATGTAATCCGGCATTATCTTTCCCATTGGAATATGCTTCTTTTCCGACCTTATAAGATCACAATGTATTTCATCTGAAATAATAAAGAGATCATATTTTTTCGCTATCTCAGCAACCCTTGTCAGTTCTTCTTCGGTCCAGACTCTCCCCGTGGGATTATGGGGATTACACCATAGCAACAGTTTTACTTTGGGATCTGCTGCCTTTTTTTCAAGATCATCAAAGTCAATGGAAAATTGTCCTTTTTCATATTTTAAATCAGAGCATACCAGTTCTCTGCTGTTAAACTCTGCTGCACGTTTAAAGAAGCCATAAGCAGGAGTGGTAATCAGCAATTTTTCGTCTGGGGCAACTGTATCGGATACCAGTTCATATAATGCCGGAATTATCCCCGGAGAAAAAACCAGTTCTTCTTTGGGAAAGCTCCAGTCATAAAGTCTCCTGCACCAGGCGTCGAGAGCTTCATAATAACCGGGATCATATATCATGGTATACCCAAAAATTCTTTTATCAACTCTCTGTTTTATTGCCTGACAAATTTCTGGCGGAGTAGCAAATTCCATGTCCGCAACCCACATACGAATAAATTCATCATCAGCAAATGGAAATTCAATATCAGGGTGATCGCGAAAAATATAAGATCGGAACCCTTCGACATTCTGAGAATTTGTATTTTTCCTGTCTATGATTTCATCAAAATTATATTGCATCTTTCTCCTCCTTATGTTTTATTACATCAAGTATATAATAGTACACTAATTATTTCAACAAAGGAGATTCAATATTAAAAGAAGCAGAATACCTTCTATGAAAGATTTTCTGCTTCTTTTCTTATAAGTGGTTTAAGTTATACGATTTTAGTGCCGCTTTTTCCCATCATAGCAAGGGGTGCTTTTTCTAAGGATGCAATAACGGCTGTTCTGCCTTTTTTACTTTCCGCAAAAGATATGGCGGCTTCTACTTTAGGACGCATGCTTCCAGATGCAAACTGTCCTTCCTGGCAGTAATTTTTAGCTTCTTCTATAGTAATTTCAGTTAAATCCCGCTGTTGTGGAGTGCCAAAGTTAATGGCTACATAATCCACTGCAGTCAGTATAAAAAGATAATCTGCGTCTACCAGTTCAGCAAGCTTTGCTGTTGCATAATCCTTATCGATTACTGCAGGTACACTTTTATAATCTCCATTTTCATCCAGAACGACAGGGATACCTCCCCACCACATGCTATTACAATAAATTCGTGGTCCAATAACCTTTTTATTGAATCTTTCTCTACGATATCAATGGGCTTCGGTGAGGCGACCATTCTTCTAAAGCCTCTTCCTGAGTCTTCTTTCATGATTAAGTCAGCGTTTTCTTTCATTAATTTATTTGCTTCATCTTCCGTATAAAAACTGCCAATAGGTTTTGACGGATTTAAAAAGGCTGTGTCATTTTTGTCCACGAGCACCTGTGTTACTACAGTAACTGCCTGCCAAGGCATATTTTTCTTATGTAATTCTTTTTTTATCCCCTTTTGAAGATGATACCCGATATAACCCTGGCTCATGGCGGTGCACTCAGGAAGCTCCATTCCAGGCACCTTTTCAAGCTGCTTGGATGCCGTATCAAATGCCAGGTTAATCATTCCAACCTGTGGACCATTTCCATGACTAATAATGATTTCATGTCCCTGCTCAATTAATCCCACCAGAGAAGGTGCTGCATTCTCAATCATTTTTTGCTGTTCTTCAGGTGTATTACCCAGGGCATTTCCGCCAAGTGCTATTACAATTCTTGACATATGTATTTCTCCTTACTTCTATTTAATCTTAGGCTGCTGCTGTGTGATGCAATGAATGTTGCCTCCTCCAAGAAGAATTTCTCTTGCATATACGCCAACTATCTTATGGGTTGGGAAGCATTTCTGTAATGTTTCCTTTGCTTTTTCATCATTTTTATCATTGAACATTGGAAATACAACGCCGCCATTTGCAATATAGAAATTTGCATAAGAAGCAGCAAGTCTGTCCCCTTCCATACGAGGTAATGTTCCGTCAATAGCATCCACACCTTCACTCTCTTCTTTGGAAATTAAAATATTTGAAGGAAGGTAAAGCTTTGTTACTTCTAGTTTTCTGCCTTTGGCGTCTGTTTCATTACTTAAAATCTCAAAAGCTTTCTGGCAAATATCGTACTGTGGATCATTCTTGTCGTCTGTCCATGCAAGAACCACCTTACCCGGTGCCACATAATGGATAATGTTATCCACGTGTCCATTAGTTTCATCATTATAAATTCCAAATGGAATCCAGATGATTTTTTCAAGATTTAAATACTCTTTCAGTTTATTTTCTATTTCTTCTTTTGAAAGATCTGAGTTTCTGCCCTGGCTTAGCAGGCATTCTTCTGTGGTTATTAAAGTTCCTTCCCCATCAACATGTATGGAACCACCTTCTAAAATAAAATCATCTAAACGATATCGGTCTATTCTTTCTATATCACATACTTTTCGCGCCACATGATCATCATTGGCCCATGGAAAATACAAACCATCCACTAAACCGCCCCATGCATTAAAGGTCCAGTCAATTCCTCTGATTTCTTTGCCATTAGTTACAAAAGATGGCCCGCAGTCACGAATCCAGGAATCATCATTTGACATTTCAACAGTTCTTACACAATCAGGAAGCATATTTCTTGCGTTATCATACTGTGCATTGCTGACACATACAGTAACAGGCTCAAATTCACTTATAGCTTTTGCAACCTCCGCAAATACTTTTTGTGCAGGTTTTCCACCAAGTCTCCAGTTGTCCGGACGTTCTGGCCAGATAATCCAACAGCCTTCATGATTTTCAAATTCTCCCGGCATTCTGAATCCATCCTGTTTTGGAGTAGTAGTCAAAGTTTTCATATATATTCCTTCTTTCTAATTAAAATTTCTTATCCGACTCTTTTTACTTTAATAATGATTTCTCCGATAATAATAAATACGATGGAGCCAATAGTTATTGGCAATGTTCCTGCTAATGTCTCTTTATCAAAACTCAATGGTATTGCTAAAAAGATTAAAGCAATAATAATCAAGGCCATAGGTAAAATAGCTAATACTCTTAAAAAGGTTTTACTTCCTCCCACCTTAAACGGTCTTTCTACTTCAGAATCAATCTTTCGAAGCTTTAAGAAGGCCGGGAAGATTGGTAAATAAGCCATTAAGAACATGACTAAGTTAAGTGCAAAGAAACTCCAGAACAAGTCCTGATTAGGCAGAAATGGTGACAAGGTAACAATCAGGGTTGCTACTATACCATTCATAATAGCTGCTCCAGTAGGCATGTCATTCTTCTTGCTGGTCTTTGCAAAAACGGACGGCATATCACCATTCAGAGCTGCATATTTTGCCACATTATTTACCCCTAAAGACCAGGAAATCATATTTCCAAACAAGGTCAAAAGAAATAATACAGCCATTACACTAATGAAAATCCCCGTTGTCTTTCCTGTCAGAAGCTGAAGACTGTCGATTAATCCACTGCTTGTACTTACGTCCTTGGTTGGAATGGCAACTCCTATTCCGAAAGCTGAGAATATGTAAATAGCAGCAATAGTTATTCCTCCAACTATAAT
This sequence comes from Aminipila terrae, assembly GCF_010120715.1. NCBI lineage: Bacteria > Bacillati > Bacillota > Clostridia > Peptostreptococcales > Anaerovoracaceae > Aminipila > Aminipila terrae. The sequence continues at coordinate 3,213,127 of NZ_CP047591.1, read as the reverse complement.
TGCCTGTGGTATCTGTTTCTTTGGATTATTCATACTGTCAGCAAATGTACATATTACTTCAAATCCCAAGAAATTGAACAATATAACAGAGATAAATGACAAACTGTTCAGGTCAAAAGATGGAAGTAATGAAGCTAAAGTATAATCATTAGCAACCCCTTTTGTCATGGCTCCATAAATACCGAATCCACCGACTACCAGTGCCAGAAATACTTTGATAATGGCTGCTCCATCCAGAATCCACACGCTGTCACATACTGGAAAAAAGCTAATGAATACAATCACCCATATAAAAATAAGTTCAATAATCAGGCTCGGTATAAGTCCCAATTCATGTCCGAAAATCATACCGATTATTTCCGGGAACATGACTGCCAGGGAAGCCATCCATAACGGGAAATTAATCCAGTAATACCAGGAAGCTCTAGCCCCCATTTTCCTCCAAAGGCCCTTTTTATCCAGTCATATAATCCGCCTTCACTGTTGTAGGTTGTTCCAAGCTCAGATGAGATTAAACCATATGGCAGCAGAAACGTAATAATTAGAAATAACCACCAGAAATATTGTGAGTTTCCTATTGCGGCAACTGGCGCAGCTGCTTCCGCCACAAATACAACGCATATTACAGCTAATATGGCATCAAACAGCCTAAATTTTTTCTTTCCATCAACTTCAGACATTGAGTTTTCTCCTTTCACTTAAGCTTAAAGTGCTCTTTTTAGGAATACTTCTAAGTCTGCTTTAGCCTGTGCCTGTTTTTCTTCATCTACTGGTGTTTTAACCTTTTCCAAAAAGTAAACCAGTAATCCTCTCATTGCAGTTAATCTGTTCTCTGCTTCATCAAAGCAAATGGAATACTGTGCATCAATGACTTCATCTACTACTTCCTCTCCTCTGCTTGCTGGCAGGCAATGCATAAATTTAGCATGAGGAGCTGCTTTTTTCATCATTGCATCGGTAACCTGATACTTAGGATAGAAAATTTCCATTCTTTGTTCTTTTGAAAGTTCTGCATCATACAGGCCATACCAAACATCTGTATATACAAAATCCGCATCTTTCAGAGCTTCATTTTCATCTTCTGTTATAAGAAAACTTCCGCCGGATTTCTTGCAATTCTCCTCAGCAATTTTGATATGATTTTCTCTTAACTGATAACCTTTTGGACCAAAATGAACAAAATTCATTCCTAGTTTTGTTGTAATAAACATCAGAGAAGCACACACCTGTGTGGCATCTCCAACGAAAACCACCTTACAGTCTTCTAATTTTTTGCCCTCAGGAAGATGCTCTAACATGGTGCATACATCCCCATTTCCTGAGTTGGATGATTATAATCTGACATTCCGTTTATAACTGGAATTGTTGCATTTGCTGCAAGATCTGCAACACTTTTATGTCTGTCAACTCTTGCCATAACGATATCTACTAATCTTGATAAAACTTTACTTGTATCTTCAATTGTTTCATGTCCTCCCAGCTGTATCTGTCCAGGAGCTAAATATTGAGCGTGTCCGCCTAACTGTCCCATTGCTGTTTCAAAAGATATTCTTGTTCTGGTAGAAGATTGCTGAAAAATCATGCCTAATGATTTGTTCTTTAATAATTGCGGATAATAGCCTGCTTTAATACATTTCTTAATTTTCAAGGAAAGATTAATAATATACATTAGTTCTTCCTTCGTAAAATCATTTGTGTCGATAAAGTCCTTCTTAAATTTCTCCATAACTCTAATTTCTCCTTTTCATGATTAATATTTAGCTGATAACATTTCCAGGCTGCCACTCATTTATATATTTTCGTGTCCCTGCCTGGTGACTTGACCATAATCTTGATTACCCCGGTTGAAAAGGAGGATTTTTTTATAACTCTTATATCTCCTGTAAACTTTTCGTATAAACTTTTCTAAACTTTTCGCATTATACCCAGAGTTTAGTTGAGTTTATTGAAATAATCTTGTATTCATTTTCTTCTTACGCTATACTAAACCTATAATGGCAGGAGGGAGAAATACTGAATGGACATCATTATTTTTTTATATAACATAGCATTACTTCTACTTTACGGAACCTCTATGATTTACAGTTTTATCACCTATCGCATAAAAAAATATCCATTCTGTTTTTACCTTACCATTCTGTTTTTATTTTATATTTTCGATAACACTGTCATCTATATGACAGAATTTCTTAATGATTTTTCAAAAGGATATAACACTTCGTTTATGTCTGTTCCCGCATTTAAAACAGTAATCGTCATAGTAACCTCCATTTGCATTACCAAGATTAATGCACAGATTCTACAGAAAACTGTCTCTGTATTGGATGGAATCGTACTGTTTTCTTTAGCCCTATGGGATTTGTTTGTCCCTTTACTGCCGGACAGTGCCCTGATGGTTTGGCTTTATTATCTTCCATATCAGCTTTTCACCTTGTATATCAGTACAAATGGACTTTTAACTATAAAAAAACAAAAGAAAATATCAAAAGACCTTCCATTTATCAAGCATTATAGGAAAATTCTTTTATGTACTCTTTTGTTCTCCTTTTTAATCGTTATAGAAGACAGTATCGTAATATTTAATTTTGATATTTATACAAACCTTTTGGTAAAAATCAATAATAGAAGTGTTACAGAAGACATTTTAAGTATTATTTATTGTTTATTTGTTATCTGCCTTTTATCTAAAGAGCTGCAAGCTGACAATTCAACTTATATACCTGCCCCTATGGATAAGCCTGCAGATCATGATTATTTCTATCAGTTCGTTAAAATGCACAACCTAACATCCAGAGAGCAGGATATTTTAAAATACCTTTTAGAAGATAAAAGCAATCAGGAAATCAGTGATATTCTTTTTATTTCAATTGGTACTGTTAAAACTCACGTTCACAACATATATCATAAAATGGAAGTTACAAAAAGAAATCAGTTAATCAAGGTGTATAACGACTGGTTATGTACTCTTGCAGCAGATAGCTAGTTCAATCTTTATGAATTGTAATAAAAATAAGTTATTCAATGGACATGTTAAAATTCAATATATAAGCAAGAAAAGAGGGTTAGAATGTTAATCGATGGAAATCTAAAAGAAAAAGAAGCCATGGAAGCTTTTCACCGTGGGGAAAGGAACGAAGGCCTTAAAATTCAGGATGAGTTTATCAAAGACCTGCATGAGGCTATAAAGACACAGGACCACTGTTCCTGTCAAAAGCCCTGTAAATATCATGGGAAATGCTTAGAGTGCGTTGCCATACATAGAGCTCACCAGGAACATCTGCCTAACTGTTTTCAGTTGATGGTAAATCGTAAAATAGAAAATCTGTCTGAGTTAACAGAACACACCATAGTAGATGAATTAAAAAACAAATAATGGAAGTCCAAAGCAAGGTATTAAAAAACCTTGCTTTTGTATTGAAATTATCATCATATATTATTTGATTATGTAAATTTTTATGTTAAAATAATAAGGCATGTTTAGAAGGGGTTCTATGCAGCTATTGGCTTTTTCAGCAATAAAACAGGATTAGGAGGAAAATTAAACTTATGGAATTTATTGAAATATTAAAAGCTATTATCTTAGGTATTGTTGAGGGCATTACAGAATGGCTTCCTATCAGCAGTACCGGACATATGATTCTGGTAGATGAATTTTTAAAACTTAACACATCTGCTGCTTTTAAGGAAATGTTTCTGGTTGTTATCCAGCTGGGAGCAATCATGGCTGTTGTGGTTTTATATTGGAGGAAACTAAATCCCATATCCTTTAGCAAAAGGTCTGTTATTCAAAAGGATATTATTACCATATGGTTTAAGATATTTGTTGCCTGCGTACCTGCAGCAATTATTGGATTTTTGTTTGATGACCAGATTGAAGCACTGTTCTTTAATTATCAGACTGTATCCGTCACTTTAATTTTATATGGTATTTTATTTATTTTAATTGAAGCAAGAAATCGAAACAAAGTTGCTCAAATCAAGACAATTTCTCAGATTACCTATAAGACAGCACTGCTGATTGGTATATTCCAGTTGCTTGCTTTAATACCCGGCACTTCCCGTTCCGGCGCAACAATCCTTGGAGCAATTTTAATCGGAACATCCAGAACTGTTGCCGCAGAGTTCACTTTTTATCTGGCCATTCCGGTAATGTTTGGTGCCAGCCTGTTAAAGATATTAAAGTTTGGTTTCCATTTTACAGGTATGGAAATGGCTATTCTGCTTACAGGCACAGTTGTAGCATTTTTCGTATCCATATTGGCAATCAAATTCCTGATGGGCTACATAAAGAAGCACAATTTTCAGGTTTTTGGTTGGTATCGAATCATATTAGGTATTGCAGTTCTTGCATATTTTTCAGTAAAAAACTTCTTTTAAATATCATAGCCAATACCCAGTTGAATCTCCGTTAAATACTATAAAATAAATACCGCTGATGTTACCATTCAGCGGTATTTTTCTATGTTTTTTCAGCTATAACGTCCATTCAGCTGATTTTGTCTGTAAATTCCACAATTTATTGTATATTCCTCTGGATTTCAGTAATTCTTCATGGGTTCCTTCCTCGTGAACTCTGCCTTCATTCAGAACAACGATATGATCTGCTCCAGCAATGGTTCTCATCCTATGGGCAATCACCAGTACAGTCTTATTCTTTACCAGTCTGGATATGGCCTTTTGAACTTTAGATTCATTTTCCACATCCAGTGATGCCGTTGCTTCATCCAGCAGTACAATAGGCGCATCTTTCAGCAAGGCCCTGGCTATGGAAATTCTCTGTCTTTCACCACCGGAAAGAGCTGAGCCGTTCTCTCCAATTATGGTCTGGTATCCATTTGGCATTTTTTGAATAAATTCATCACACATGGCCATTGCAGCCGCTTTGAGAACTTCTTCATCTGTTGCACCACGCCTCCCAAGCCGTATGTTTTCCATAACAGTATTGTTAAATAAAACTACATCCTGAAAAACTATGGCATAATTTTTCAATAGTTCTTCTGGTTCTATCTGGGAAATGTCGTTACCTCCAACAGTAATCTTTCCGGACTGTATATCCCAGAAACGGGCTGCCAGCTTTGAGACGGTACTCTTTCCCCCACCGGAAGGTCCTACCAGTGCTGTGACTTCTCCTTGCTTTGCAGTAAAACTTATACCATCCAATACTTTATCTTTTTTCTCTGTATCTTTGGAATCATAGGAGAAATCCACATGTTCAAAACAAATATCGTAGCAGGAAAATTCAGGTTGATTTTCTCCCATCTGTATTTTTTCATTTTCAATCTCTTTCATTCGATTAATCTTAAGTTCTGTAGAAAAAATAGCTGCCAGATTCTGCAACGCAATTGCCAATGGATCAAAAACCCGGGAAGCTGCAATAAGAAAAACTAGTAAAGTTAGAAAATCTGCATTTCCTGTTAGTATCTGACTTGCTCCCACAAGAATCAGTGTAGCAATTCCCACTCTTAGCATCATTTGAGAAGAAATAACAAATATTGCCGTATTCAATTCTGCAGAAATATTAATTCTTTCTGACTCTTTTAATATCTGGTCTAACTTGGCCAGATAACTTTCAGACTGATTATTTGCCTTTATTTCCCGGACTGTTTCAAGACACTCCTGAATACTGTCTGCCCGCTCCAGTTTTGAATCTTCATGTAGTTTATTAACTTTGTCTTGTTGTTTTCTTCCCAGAATAGTAATGGCAAAAGCTACTGGGACTACCCACAATAATGATACCGCCAGTTTCCATCCACACAGGAATAATCCAATGCTCACAAACAGCAACGATATAATGGCCCCGAAGAGCTCTGGTATGAAATGTGAAAATGCTGTTTCCACTCCTGCACAGTCTGACATAATTGTAGTTGTCAGATCAGATAAGTCCTTCTTTCCGAAAAAAGAAAGGGGAATTTTTCGTAATTTTTCAGCTATGGAAATTCTCTGTTCTGCACTTTCTTCATAAGAAGCCAGAAAAGTAGCGTTATATTGTCTCCGCTCACAAATCCAGATTATGCCCAGAAGTAAAACAGATATAGCAATATACACATAAACCGGCAGGACTTTATCTATTCCCCCTGTATAAGAGATACTTAAGGCTTTTACCACCATATATAAAAGTCCTACAGGAAACATAAAACTCAAATCTGTTAAGGTGCATGCAAAGATTGCTTTCAGCAAATCTTTTGCTCCTTTTTCACTTAATGCAAATTTATTTCTCAAAAATTGAATCATAATGCATTCACCGTCCCCTCTTTTACTTTCCATTCTATAGATGTCTGATACTCTTCCCACATTCTGTAATATAGTCCTTCCTGACTCAATAATTGTTCATGGTTTCCTTTTTCTTTTATATGACCGTTCTCAATAACCAGAATCTGATCCGCATGCCTTACAGTAGAAAGCCTGTGAGCAATAATCAATACGGTTTTATTTTTGGTAAGTACTTCAAATGCCTGCTGAATTTTATACTCATTTTCCGGATCAGCAAATGCTGTGGCCTCATCTAGTAAAACAATGGGAGAATCTTTTAAAATTGCCCTTGCCAGAGCAATACGCTGTGCTTCTCCTCCGGACAGATAAGTCCCCTTGCTTCCTACAATGGTATTTATCCCTTCTGGCATTTTGTTAAATATTTCATCACACTGAGCAGCTGTTGCAGCACTTAATATCTGCTTTTTTGTTGCATTTTGCTTTGAAAATTTTATATTTTCAAATAAACTGATTTTAAATAAATTTGTATTTTGAAATACAAATGACACTTTATTCATCAGTTCTTTTATTGGAATTCTCTTGACATCAACGCCTCCTATAGTAATTTCACCCAGGTCAGCATCAAAAAACCGCGGAATAAGTGACGCTACTGTAGTTTTTCCACCTCCAGAAGGGCCCACCAGGGCTACTGTAGTTCCTTCTTTTATACAAAAGGATAAATGCTCAACTGCAGCACGCTCTGCCCCTGGGTATGAAAATGTTACATCGTGAAACTCTATATCTGAGCCTGCTGGCAGTTTTATATCACCATCTGCTGGCTGCTCCTGAATTTCTTCCTCCAGTATACTGTTGATTCTGTTAGCAGCATCTTTAGCAAGCATAAGATTCTCACTGGAAAACATTACTTTATTCATTACAACAGTAAGAATTGGAGTAAAGATACAGTAAAAAATAAAATCTGACAAAAACTTTTCTGGATTAACTGTAGACCCTATTAATAAAACTCCTGCAGGTATTAACAGAGCAAAAACACAATTTACTGCAATCGTAAAGTTGCACATTGGGACACGCAGACTGATAGTATAATTAACTGCCCATCTTTTATATCGTATGATTGCTTCATAAAAATTTTTAAATGAAAAAACAGTCTGTCCAAAAGTTTTAACTACTGGTATTCCTCTAACATATTCAACTGCTTCATTATTCATATCTTCAAGAGCATTCTGGTACTCCTTCATAGCATTAGCCATATTATTGCCCATCATTTGCCGCATAAGAATTACACTGATTACAATTGGAATCAGACTGATTATCCCCATCCTCCAGTCAAAAGCCAGAAGCATCACTAGCATTGCCACAGGAGTTACTAAGGCTCCTGCCAGATCTGGAAGGATATGCGCAAGGAATGTTTCTGTCTGTCCTGAACTTTCATCAATAATACGTCTCAATTTTCCGGTTCCGTTTAAGTCAAAATATCCCATAGGAAGCTTTAACATATGATGCAATGCCTGACTTCTCATATTTCTGGCTGTTCGGAATGCTGCGATATGAGTGCACATCAGAGCTGCACAATAAATAAAAATCCCGGCCAGTGAAAAAATAACTGCAACCCACCCGTAATAAGTAAGATTGGATGCCCCGGTTACATCAGGCAATACCTTTAGTATTTCATATGCTATTTTCCATATACAGATAAACGGTACCAGAACCAGTATAGAACTGATACCCGATAGTATACATCCAAGATAAGTCAGGTATTTATACTTCCCCGCAAAATCAAGGATTCTTTTTTTCTTTTCTTTCAAATTATGACACCTCCGCACGTTAGCTATCGCTAACCCATTATGTTTTTAAAAGCACCTCTCATAGGTGCTTATTTTTTTATTTCCTGTTTATTTTAATTCCATTTAGATCTGTTATCTACTCCAAATCAGCATTTGCTAATCCATTCAGACAATTAATATAACCCCTTAAAAAAATGGCTCCTCAAATATAATATCCGTTTTTACTTTCTCTGAACACACTAGGACTGACTCCGATTATGTCTTTAAACGCTGCAGCAAATTTACTGCCATTTTCATATCCTACACAGTTGGCAATTTCTAAAACGTTATGATCTGTTTCCAGCAGCATTTGTGCAGCCGCATGCATTCGATACTTTTTTACATAAGCATAGATACCACTTCCAAATACGCCTTTAAAACAGTTCTTCATTGAAGTTAATGCAATGTCATGTTCTTTTGCAAGCTGTTCCAATGTATATTTTTTATCTAAGTGCTCCGTAATCTGTTTGTGTATTGATTTAATCTTTTCAACTTGCATTCTAGGAAAATAAGTTTTCTGTTCAGGATATTCCCCTTCTAACGTGCTTAAAATCAATATTATTTCTAGTACTTTTAATTTGAAAATATCCTTTTTAATTTGCTCTGGAACACAATACAGTTCAAAAAAAATATGTTTGATTCGTTCTCTTTGTCGTGCAAGAAAAAAACCTTTCCTGCCGCATAAACTATTGCAGATTTTTTCTATGTTAATTTTATTTTCACCAAATTGACAATCAATTTCTTTTTGAGCTGTTTTAGGTGTGATGGCAATGGAAACCCCATGATAGTGGGATAAGGGAAAATAAGACTTATGACAGTATCCGTCTTTCCGGTTTACAGAAAAATCTCCTTCAGCCATATATAAATAATCTCCATTATGGAACTCACATTCAATCCGCCCCTCATTGCAGTGATTAATCTCAAACATTTCCTGGGAAGGTTTTATATCAATGTGAACTTTTTGCATATGTACATCATTGTATATGATGTCGATTCCTTCAAATACCTGATAGCTGGTCATTTTAGCACTTCCAGTTTTGTCTGTCACCAGATAGACCGCCATGTCATCCCTGCGGCTTAGGATTTTTACATCATCTCCATATAATGACTTTTCCAGTGATGTGGGCTGCATCAAAATCACCTCCTGATATAATGATTCCGGATATATTTTTTTAAGGTAGTTTTTATAATGGTCAATACATACAAAATTAAGATTATTGCTGTAAAGGATACAATTCCGTAAAAAAGTGATTTCATTTCATTACTCATTTTTATTACCTTCTTCTTGTTTCAATTTCTACATTTCATCAGTTAGTATATGCTAACTGTAATCGGTTGTCAATAACCATATGGCTTTTCAAAAAACAGCAGAGACAGGCTGGTGGCAGAATAACCCCGAGCCTGTCTCTTTTTCTGTTTTCTTATTTAATTAATATAAATTTCATCCTAAAGCTACATCCAGAATCATCATAAGAAGGAATCCGGACATTACGCCCATGGTTCCAACATTTGAATGTTCCCCCAGATGAGCTTCTGGAATTAATTCTTCTACCACTACATACATCATGGCGCCAGCAGCAAAAGATAAAAGCCACGGCATATAAGGTAAAATCAGCCAGGCAACCAGTACAGATAATATTCCAAAAATCGGTTCCACTATGCCAGACAGACTACCCATGACAAATGACTTTTTTACGCTTACACCTTCCTGACGTAAAGGAAGAGATATGGCAGCTCCTTCGGGGAAATTCTGTATGCCAATTCCTAAAGCCAGCATCATAGCCGGCAGATAATCACCAGAGCCATGCTGTGCTGCCAGAGCAAAAGAGAGTCCAACAGCCATACCTTCTGGTATATTATGCAGGGTAACAGCCAGTACCAATAAGGAAGTCCTTTTCATTGATAAAGAAATTCCTTCTGTTACATTGGTACCTGGATGCATATGGGGAATCCATTTATCCAGCCCATATAAAAAAAATATGCCAAGAATAAATCCTCCTGCTGCAGGAATCCATCCCACCTGACCATTGGCTTCTGCTTCTTCAATTGCCGGAATCAGCAGGCTCCACACAGAAGCGGCAATCATAACCCCAGCTGCAAATCCCAGAAATATTTTCTGAACCTTTCTGTTCATATTATTTCTGAATAAAAAAACCATGGCCGCGCCAAGTGTTGTCATTGAAAAAGTAAATGCCGTTCCCCCTGTCGCCCATAATAATGTATTTATCATCATCAATCTCTCTTTCTTTTTATCATGATTTATTCATACAATCAAAATGAAGAATTAGTATAAGCTAACTGCAATCTGACTTTACCATTTTTTTCACTATTTATCAATATCATAAAAATAAAAAAGCTATCTATTTTATCAGACAGCTTTTAAAAAATACATATAATCTCTTAATTTATTCTATATAGAATCCTATATATTTTCTCGTTCAATTTAACCTTTTTTATGTATTTGACTGTTTCACTATAGGGGATGTTATCAATATCTTCTCCATCTTCAGATATCAATGAATTACTGATCCATTTGTTTACATTACCTCTGCCTGCATTGTAAGCAGCCAAAATCAGTTCTGTAGACCCAAATTCTTTTCTGATATTATCAATATACCAGGATCCCATTTTGATGTTTAATTCTGGATTATATAAATCAGTTCTGTTAAATCCTTCCACACTCATAGATTCGGCTATCCACTCAGCAGTTGAACCTGTCAGCTGCATGAGACCAATCGCCCCTTTATGCGACGTGGCATCCTTATCAAATTTGCTTTCTGTTTTAATCACAGCCATCAAAAAGTACGGATCAATATTATATTCTCTAGAATACTTCATTACATAATCCTTATACAGCATCGGATAAGAAATATTATAAACGATTTCTCTGGCGATAAATAATGCAAATACAAACACTAAAAACACAATAATTTTTCTATTTCTTGTCATCCCATTTTTCCTTTTCTTTTTATGCGTTATTCCATGACTTATACAGTTTAAAAGATTATTCCTCATTTGTCAAAACTCAAAAATAGTAAATTTTTTCTTTGTACATACAGCAAATTAATCATTATTCTTTATCAAAGATCTATCCTCTTAAAATTTATTTTTTCCTTGTAATTCATTTGATTTTCAACGTTTATGTGAATAATCTCTTTGCATTTTTCAGAATTTTTCATGATATTATATTGATTCGTAAGCAACAATATAGTATTATAATACAATCTATTAAATAAATGAGGTTCAGAATGAATATAAAACAATTTTTAAATGAGCATAAATTTCTTATAAATAATAAAATCACCCAATTAAATAAACGTACTAAAATTTCTATTTTATCAGGCATAATTCTATGTACTATTCTAAGTACTATTCTAATCACACTATCCACTCCTGATGTATATCAAGTATTAATCGCTGGTAAAAAATCTGGATATATAACAGACAAATCTGTCATCAATGACACCCTAAAACAGATAAAAAAAGATTATAAAAATAAAAATGCCCAGATTTCAGTTAATACGGATAAAATTAGTTGTGAACCAACTGATTTGGATAAAAAAGCAGTAACACCTCTAACCGTTAAAAAGTTAGAGAAAAAAATCCTTGCTTCAGATATATGCACATTAAAGGGATGGGCTATTAATATCAGTGGCAAAACAGTTGCTGCAGTAACATCTAAAAAAGAGGCCCAAACTGTTCTAGCCAATGTAAAAAATCACTTTCTGACTAAAGACAGCAATGTAATTGCTTCCAATTTTAAAGAAAAGGTTATGATTACTCAGGCAGCTATACATGTATCTGATCTTGTAAAGCCTGATAAAGCCGTACTTGTACTTCTTTCCGGTGAAAAGAAGCCTGAATCTTATACCGTAAAGGACGGAGATACCATATGGGGCATTGCCTCTGAAAATGGTACTACAGTAGATGAACTGGAAAAAGCCAATCCAGGTTTTGATCCAAATCAGATAAAAATTGGGCAGCAGCTTAATTTATATGCCCTTAAACCCTATGTTACCGTTCAGACCCGGGAATTAGTCTCTTCAACAGAAAAAATCGATTTTAACACAGTCTATGAAGAATCAGGTTCCCTCTATAAGGGTGAAATTAAAATAAAAACTGCTGGTGTATATGGTTCCAAAATGTCACTTCAGAAATTACAAAAGAAAATGGAACGATTACTGCAACAAAAATAATTAAATCCATTACAACAGCTGAACCTCAGACTCAGATTGCGTTAAAAGGTACTAAATCAGAGCCTGTGTATGTTGCCACCAGAGGTCAGAAAAGATCTCTTTCTATAAGCGCTTCTGGCAGCCAGATTGTTGCCTATGCTGAAAAGTTTATTGGTGTTCCTTACAGTCACGGGGGTTCAACCCCAGAAGGATTCGACTGTTCTGGTTTTACCCGGTACGTCTATGAGAATTTCGGAGCATCTCTGCCCCATTCTTCTGCCAGCCAGTATAGCTGCGGTACTACAGTGAACAAATCACAGCTTCAGCCAGGAGACCTGATATTTTTCTCAAATTCCTCCAACATCAGCCATGTAGGAATTTATGTTGGAGGCGGAAAGTTTATCCACTCTCCTCAGACTGGAGACCATGTTAAAATCAGCAGCTTTTCTTCCAGTAACCTGAATTACTGTGGTGCTGTAAGAATAGCCCAGTAAAAAATATAAAAGTATATTTACTGTTTATTTTCGGGGATTTTCATGACAAGTACTATGGCAAACAGGGTTATCCCCAGCCCTGCTAAAAAAGTATCTCTTTGTGCATATAAATAGATTACACTTTTGCTCAATTCTGATTGCGATGCATAATGAGCCTGTCTGGTAATCAGCATTGCACTGCCAACTGCTGTTCCAAATGTATTTCCTATATTTCTCATGGTTGCCAGCATTCCGGAAGCCACTCCGGAATATTCTTTTGGTGCGGAACCAAGTATTGCAGAATTAATAGCTGATACGCTGAATCCATTCCCCGCCCCTACCATGATTAGCACCAGTAAAATCAGTAGAATATTCATATTTTCTTTGAAAAATCCAACCAGGATGCAATTTAATGCAATCAATACCAGCCCGGTCACAGCTGGTTTCTTTGTTCCGTATTTATCTGAGAAGTCTCCCCCAAAAGGTGAAGCAATCATCATAGCTATAGGTGAAGCTAACAACACCAGTCCCGCCTTATCCGTATCCATAAGCAAAATATTTATCAGAAAAAAAGGAAAAAGATATGCAGTCAGCTGTTGCGTCATATAAGACAATGCACAAGTAGCATTTGCCAGTGAAAAGGTCCGGTTGTGAAATAATTTTAATGGCATAAGAGGTGCGGCTGCAGATTTTTCCCAAAAGATAAATACCCCCATCATCAAAACAAATACGACAACGCATAAAGTAAAAGAACAGGATTTTATTCCCCAGTCATCGCTGAAATTCATTCCTACTGCCAGAGCACCAACAGAAATTGCAAAGAAAATCCCCCCGGCCAGTCTAATTTTAGCTTATCCTCTTTGTCATTAATAAGCACATCTTCTGGCATAATCAGAAGAGTTGCCATAAAGCCTGCTATACAAAAAGGAATCGAAAAATAAAAAACAGCATGCCATGTAAAATGTAATAATAAAAATCCACCTATGGTAGGACCTGACGCAAACCCTACTGATACAAAAATTGAATTGATTCCAAGAGCCTTTCCCCTTTCCCTGTCATCAAAAGTTTTAGAAATTGTTGCCTGAGTTATGGAAATTAAGATGCTATAACCAAGACCCTGTAATGCTCTGAAAAAGAACAAGACAAAAAGTGTTTTTGAAATAACTGGAGCCAGAAAGGATGATATTGCGAAAAAACCAAATCCAACCATATATTGTCTTTTATATCCGTACAAATCCCCATTTTGCCACATATAAGAAGCATGCAGCAGGGAATCAGCGAATATATCAGTGTCAGCCAGCTGACATCTCCCTGAGAAACTCCAAATTCCTTTGCTATGATGGGAAGTGCCAGATTCACACTGTTCATGGCAAAAGTAGCACTCAGGTTGGCCATACTTGTAATGGCGAAAATCCACCACTTTGTTGATTTATTATGGCTCAAAGATTCATCACCCTCCCCTCCGTTTTTCATTCTTATAATTTTTTCAATCACTTATACATATGCTAATCTGTTTATAATAGTCACATGCGAGAATTTTTTTCATAAATTTCATTTTATAAAAAATAAAAGGTGAAAATATTCTTATATATCCTCACCCTTCTTTTTATTCAGTTAATGATTTATTTAATAATGATTAATTCCTTTGAGGAATGGGTTTTATTGTCAATCCCATCTGCAGTAATAATGGCCAGGTCTTCAATTCTCACACCAAACTTTCCTGGAAGGTAAATCCCTGGTTCAATAGTTACAATCATATTTTCTTCTAAAACATGATTACCTCTGAAACTCAGGAAAGGATCTTCATGTATTTCCAGGCCGACCCCGTGTCCCAGGCCATGTCCAAAATACTCCCCATATCCTGCATCTTCTATAATCTTTCTTGCAAGATAATCCCCATCTTTTACATGCATTCCAGCCTTTAGATGTTCACAGGCGTAAATCTGGGCTTCTAAAACCGTATTGTATACTTTCACCATTTCCTCATTTGCATGGCCAATTGCCACAGTTCTTGTCATATCGCTGCAATATCCATTATAAATGCATCCAAAGTCCATGGTTAAAAAGTCACCATCTTCCAGAAGTTTATCACTGGGGATACCATGAGGCCTGGAAGAGTTTACCCCTGATACACAAATGGTGCTGAAGGAAAAACCATCTGCTCCATTGAGTTTCATCGCGTGTTCGATTTCCAGAGCCACTCTCTTTTCGGAAACCCCCGGCTTCAAGAATCCTAATATATGCTCAAATGCCTGATCTCCAATAGCTTCTGCTTTCTCAATTAAACTTATTTCTTCTTCATCTTTAATTAAACGGATTGACTCTGTTAATCCAGTTACAGGTACAATTTTATCCCTTGGGAACGCTGTGCAGAATTCATTATATGCGCATAAAGTAAGATGCTCATCCTGAACACCTATATTATCAAGCTTCATTTCTCTGATAAAATCAATCAGTTCATACCCCTGTTTGGTCACCACTACTTCAAATTCTGGTTTTAAAACAGAAACTGCCTCAATATAACGGAAATCTGTTATAATATAACGCTTATTTTCAGTAATCAAGAGGGCACAATCATCTCCCGGAATCCCCGTCATATAATGAATATCCGCTTCTTTTGTTAAAAGCAGAGCGGTTATTCCGTATTGATTAAATTTCTTTACAGCACTATCGCCTCTTTTTTTAATTCTGTCTTCCATCTTAAAGTTTTCCTCCGTTCATACACTTAAAATGATTTATTTACTTTCTAAAAACGCCTTATATCCCAGATATGCCATATAAATATCATACTTACTCGCCGATTCATAGGGTGAATGCATGGAATGAATTGGTACGCCGCAATCCAGAACTTCCATCCCCCTGTCAGCCAGTATGTAAGCAATTGTACCGCCGCCTCCTTCATCAACCTTACCCATTTCAGAAGATTGATAATGAACACTGGCGTTTTTAAAAACTCCTCTTATAAAACCTACAAATTCAGCATTGGCATCGGATGCTCCCGATTTTCCTCTGGCACCTGTATATTTTTTGATGGTTACCCCTTTCCCCATCATTGAAGCATTATTTTTTTCCATTACTTCTGAAAAGGTCGGATCATAAGCGGCTGTTACATCTGCTGACAGGGCACAGGAAGCGGAAAACATTCTCTGCATAGCATAAGGATGTACAATGCCTGTCTTTTCCAGCAAGTCCATCATAAATAATTCAAAGTTTTTTGAATGCATGCCTGTATTGCCCATACTTCCAATCTCTTCTTTGTCAGCAAAAATTCCCACGGCCGTTTTATCGGTTTGTTTCATATTGAGGATTGCCATCAACCCTGTATACGCACAGACTCTGTCATCTTGTCCATAAGCGGCAACCATACTTTTATCAAATCCCAGTGACCTTGCTTTTACTGCTGGTACTGCTTCTATTTCTGCACTTCTGAAATCATCTTCTTCGATGTCATATTTATCCTTTAAAATAGCCAGAATCTGTGATTTCACAGGTTCTTCTTCCGAGTCCTCAAGAGGCATGGATCCCACTACAATATTTAGATTCTCTGCTATAATACCATCTGAGAACTTCTTTGCATTCTGTTTACCTGACAGATGAGGCAATAAATCAGTAATAAGAAAAACAGGATCTTCCTCCTCTTCTCCAATTTTTATATCCACTATGGTTCCATCTGTCTTTGCTACGACACCATGAAGGGCCAGAGGGGTAGTAGTCCATTGATATTTTTTAATTCCCCCATAATAGTGGGTTTTAAAAAGTGCCATACCTCCATCTTCATAAAGAGGATTTTGTTTTAAATCCAGCCTTGGGGCATCAATATGCGCTCCTACTGCATGAAAACCTTCCAGTAAGCTTTGAGTTCCTATAACTGCAAGGAAAACGGATTTTCCTTTATTTATACCATATACCCGGTCTCCCGGGGCAAGAGTTTTCTTTTGTGATATATTTGCAAATCCTGCATCTTCCGCCAGTCTTACAATCTCCTTTACAGACTCCCGTTCTGTTTTAGCCCTGTTAAGGAAATCCATATACCCTTCTGAGAACTCCCCTATCATAGACTTTTGCACTTCATCTGCACCCTGCCATCCATATTTTCTTAGATTCTTTTTTTCATTATTATTTTTAATATTTTTCATGAGAAACTCCTTCTTTATTCTATCGTATGATGAATGTATTAATTAAATGCTCTGTAAGCTTCCCCTTAATCTTTCAGTTTCTTCCTGAGTCAGCTTCATTCTTTTACATAAATCTGAGACTTTATCTTCACCAAATATAAAATCTGAGTCAGTACATAACATAGTGAACTCTTCTTTCGATATTCCCAGTTCACTGAATTTTATTTCTCCTGATGCTATTTTCCGGTCATACAGCCTGAAAAATTCTACTTTAAACGTATTCATTTATTTCTACCTCTGCTATCAAGTTTAATTTGATTGTTTTTCACAAAATTAAGACACCCTTAGGTGCCTTTTTAGTCAAATTATTTTATGGTTGGTTCTGTTTATTCTGCACTAAGTTTAATACATACGTACACAATTCTTTTGCACATACATTTCTTATAAATTCAGTCTGCTCTTCTATAGTCATAGGTTGAATGTTTTTGTCCAGACATTCTTTTAACATGGTATAATCGCAGTCCGCAGCTAAAAAACTGGCCTCTATCATCTCCTGATGGGATATTCCTGTAAAATGTACATCGTAGCCACAAATACCTGCCAGATACTGTATAAAAAGTCTCTGAGCTCTGCCATTTCCTTCTCTGAAAGGGTGCAGCATGTTGATCTCACCAAAGTAATAGGCAAGTTTCTCCGTAAAGGCATCCTCCGGGCAATTCAAGAGATAGTTCTCAGCCTTCAGTTGATTAAATATCTGATTTCCAAATTCTTCTATATTCTCATATAAACAAAATAAAGTGCCCTTTGAAATATTTACTCTTCGAAATTTTCCCGCCCAGTCATATATGTCCTCAAATATTCCATGATGAATTTTCTGAAGATGCTTCAGATCAAGGTTTCCACTTATTGGATCCAATTCAAGATAAGCAATTGAAAAGGCTGTTAATTCACGTTCAGCCTGATGCAATTCCTCTAAATCTTTAATGTCAAATCTGTTGCGGAGCACATTGGTGCCCGCATAACAATATTGGTTATCATCCTGAAAACTATAATCATAGATTTCTTCCATTATGGGCTCTCCTTAGGTTTATCTGAGCAATAATTTCAGCCTTTCCTTTTTCATAAGAGATTTTACCAGCTAAAAGCCTTCCGATTCTTTTTCTGTCTTCGCTGGTCAGCGGCATGCCTTCAATCGCCATAGTCCCGTTAATTCTTTCTATTCTGTTTTCAATGGTTTTATTCAACAAAATTCACCTCATTACCATACTTTTAAACTTATAGTTATTATACCATATTTATCCGCTGAATACTAGTAGATATGAGCTATCTTGCAATCCATATAAACCTTGTTTTCACATATTCCGGTAACATGGAATATTATATATGAGATTCTTTATGAAATAATGGAGGTACATATGATAGAATATAACAAAATAAATGCCAGCAGATATGGAATTCAATTTGGTTCTAAATTTGAAAATAGAATTTTTAAAAGAATGACAGAGGATTGCACAAACTTTATATCTCAATGTATCTGGGCAGGATATGGGGGCACAGATGGATATTCACTGTCAAGGCCTGAAGATATAAGAGCACTCCGAAACAGAGCTGCCAATATGTATCGTCAGACCCCTCTTTGGTATGGGCTTGAATTCAAATCTCTTGAGGAATTTGGATCAATGCCATTTATACGTGTGGAAGATTTCTGGAATTATGTGGTCAATAACGACAGCAGTGGTCCCAGAGCCATAGGATACAATAATGGGAAACACTGGACTGAATTAGATGTTGATGTTGAACAAGGGGATGTTATTCAGTTTTACCACGAAGATGTTCAAAGATATGCTCATTCAGCCATTGTAGTATCTGAAACCAAACAAAACATTGTGGATTCCATGGAAGGCGTCTTCGTGGCTCAGCATTCCGCTGACTTCAGTTACAGACCACTAGTGGATGCTTTCAATGCAAATTGCGATATAGGAACCTGCAAAATGAGACTTTTGAAGTTTGTTCCAGCATATTTTTAACATCAATTTATATTAGAATTAAATGAAATACTTACTTAATAACTAATTCTCTGTTATTAATATTCATATATGTTATTTCCGTAGTTCCTCCTAGAAACTTTTTTGTAAGATCTGCAAGTTCTTCTGTGGCTTTTCTTACATCCTGACTTCTATCTGGATCTACGGATTCTATGATTAAAAATGCATTTACAGTATCCTCTGTAAGCATGGTCCTTTGCCCGTCCCTCCAGTTCCAGCATCTGCATACCACACCTTCCTCATCCTTGTAGACAACTTCTCCCGGAAGAGCATTTTCATATTCTTCATCGCCTAAAGCCAGGAAAAGTTCAGTGCCATCTGCTTTGGTTAAAATCATATCACCCACAAAAGTATCTATATCTTCCCCTCCGCAAGGTAGCCCATATCGAAGGGACACAGAGTTGTAAATATCTACCAGTGCATTGATTGGTCCCACCTCAGACCCTTTATCAACTCTTTTTAATAAAGCCTCAATAGAGCATCGAACTCCCTTTTTTGTTTTAAACTGCTGATATGCTTTACGCCACACTGAAATAACCTTATTTTCGCTGAATACTTCTTCCGTAAGAAATTTTCTGGCCTCCTGGTTGCTTTTTCCCAGCATTTCTATCACGTCAGGATAAATATCTTCATTATCCTCCATAGAGTTTTTTATCCCTTTAGCCAGAATTATAGCTATTTCTGCCTGGGGAAACAGCTCCCAGAAATCTTCTTTGATGATAAACTTACCCATGAATTAGTACCTCCATTTCACATGCAACACCTCAAATTACCGGTCGTTAATAAATAGCGTTTCCAGCAAGGAACAGTATTTGTCCACAAAACATACAATCCACCCCTCTACGCAGGTGGGTGGTATGGGAACCAGTGGAAACATGTGTCTTAGGATGATGTTTTTCTCTCTGTCAGTCAGTTCAAAATCACACTGTGCATTTTTTAATGCTGAATATGGATGCTTAAAGCCATGCATTCTGTGGGATTTGTCTTTGATATGCCAGTCATAGAAAAAATAGTCATGCAGCAGTGCTCCCCGCACTAATTCCTCTTTATGCCCATTAATTCCCAGTGATTCTGCTGTTCTTAAACTGTAGTATGCTACTTTTACACTATGATCATAAACAGAAGTGTTTCCATGCTGAATATACTTTTTTAATTGTTCATAGTTCCTGTGGGAACATATCTGTTCTAAATA